>CAIQNH010000150.1 GCA_903873135.1 uncultured Actinomycetes bacterium | reverse complement strand
GGATCCGTCACGCAGAGTCGGAATTCGTTCGGCACGGGGGGGAAGGGCGCCCGCCGGGCGGACGAGGTTCCTGCGGTGCGAGTTCGATGGGGCGACGGGCCGGGTTCCCCGGTCGGTGACAGTGGGCGGGTCAGATGGTCGATCTCTTGATCGACGAGCCCTCCCGACCGTTCGAGCGGATCGGACGAGTGGCGGCCAAGGGCGCGCTCCACGCGTTCGAGTCACGGACGACCAAGGCCAGGTTCCTCCAGGAACGCCTCCGTGAGGAGGCGGAGCAGATGCGCGCCGACGCAGTGATCAACGTGACCGTCGCGACGGAGGGCGTGATCGGGCGCCGGCGGATCGTCGTGCGAGGGGTGGCGATCCGGTACACGAACGGTCCGGGCTCCGGGCGATGAGCACCGTACCCGTGCTCTGGGAGCTGCCCGACCGCCCGCACACCGTGCTCGGGCGGGTCACGGCGAAGGGTCCGCTCCGTCGCCACGACGAACTCGCCTACAAGCAGGAGTTCCTCAGGACCAAGCTGGCCGAGCTGGCGTTCCGCATGGGCGGCGACGCCATCGTCGACGTCCAGGTGAGCCGGAAGGGGTGGTTCACCAAGCGCCGGCTCGAGGCCCGGGCCAGCGTGATCAAGTACTCGGAGTGAGTCGACCTCGGTGCCCGGGGTGGGAGTCGAACCCACACGCTCCTTCCGGAGCCGAGGGGTTTAAGCCCTCTGCGCCTGCCAGTTACGCCACCCGGGCATCGGAGGCCGGCCCGGGGTCGGTCTCCTGAGCTGACCGTACCGGCACGGGAGCCTGACGCGGTGGCCGAGGGGCGCCCGAGCCTCCGAGCGCCGCCCACGCCGCACGACGGAAACCGGAGGCCTCACGACCGGAGAGCCGGTTGGCGACGACCACACCGTCGACCACGTCGGCCTGGATCGACGCGACGGGACGGTCACCGAGGCGGATGGCCACGACCGTGCCGCTCGCCGTGCGGCGGAGGCTCCGGTCCAGTTCGGGGAGCCCGGGCGGGGAACGGAACACCGGGACCGAGAGCCCCCGGCGCCGGGCCGCCTCGGCCACCACCCGGACGGCAGCGGCGAACTCGGCCGACGACGACGCAGTCGGGGTACGGGCGAGGCGACGGGCTCCGGAGCGCACCGGACCGGTCCCGGGACGACCGGCGGCAGGACGTGAGGAGGTGGAGTCCTCGGCTGACGATGGCGTGGTGTGGCGTGGCATCGGCCTCGAGTGTGCGCCGTCGGTGTGACAGCGAGGCCGGTGTGCCGCGGGTCAACTGCCCGCAGGGACCGCCTGCCCGGCCGGCGAGACGAGGAACCACACGCCCCCGACCCCCTGGCCGGTGGTGGTGCCCGGCTGGTCGCTGGCGAAGAGGTAGAGCGGCTGACCGCCGTAGGTCACCTGGGTGGTGCCATCTGCCCGGATGACGGTCCCCAACCGGGAACCGTCGACCCCGGCACCGGCCACCGGCGCGCCGTCGGTCAGCAGCGGCGGCCACGCCGTGGCGCACTCGTCGACGCACGTCGGCGGTGCGTCGGCCGGACGATCGGCGTCGGGCGTGTAGAGGTACAGCGCCTGGCCCTGGGCGTCGAAGAGCACCTCGCTCTCCCCCGACTCGCCGGTCTGGACCACGGCGCCGTCACCCGCGGGTGCGGTCGTGGTGGTGGCGACCGTGTCGTCCGGCTGGGGCTCGGGCACGCCGTCGGCGTCCAGGTTGGTCGACGCGGGCGCGTCGGCGGAGTCGTCCCCGCCACAGGCGGTGGCCAGCCCCAGCAGCGCGAGTGCTGCGGCCAGGGCGACGAGGGTCACGGCGAACGGGTGGCGACGGGGACGACGGCTGGGTGCGCTCATGGGCGGCACGCTAGTGACCGCGACCAGCGGCGTGGCGTCAGGAGCGGTCGCGGTCGATCCGCTCGGCGATCCACCACGCCAGACGGGCCCGGTCCGGGTGCTGCAGCACCAGGCGGGCCGGGCGCTCCAGGTCGGTGTCGATCACCAGCACGTCCCGGTCCCGCTGGACGCACCAGAACTGCCGGGCACCGGGGTGGTCCGGCACGGTGAACCAGCCGGTGGCCACGTAGCCGGGCAGGTAGGCCCCGAGGCTGCGCCAGCCCAGGCCGTCACGCACGGTGTCCACCGGGGCCACCCGGGCCGACACGACGTGCTCCATCGGCACCTCGACGCGACCGGCCACCGACAGCACCCGCTCCAGACCGTCGAGCTCGACGGTCACGGCGGTGTCGGCGACGTGGATGGCGACCCCCACGGGGGGTGACACTACGCTCCCCCGGGTGCTGAAGGTCCACTGGTTCCTGCCCACCGGCGGAGACGGCCGAGACGTGGCGCCCGCACCCGAGGACCTCCGCCCCCCGACGCTCGGGTACCTGTCGCAGGTCGCGGGCGCCTGCGACCAGCTCGGGTTCGACGCCGTGCTCACCCCGTGCGGCACCGCGTGCGAGGACGCGTGGCTGGCCACGGCGCCGTTGATCCCCCTCACCCGGCACCTCCGGTTCCTGGTGGCGTTCCGGCCGGGCCTGCTCTCCCCCACGCTGGCGGCGCAGATGGCGTCCACCTACCAGCGCCTGTCAGGCGGTCGACTGCTGGTGAACGTCGTGATCGGCGCCGAGGACCACGAGGTGGCCCGGTTCGGCGACTTCGCCGACAAGGACACCCGCTACGAGCGCGCCGGCGAGTTCCTGGCGGTGATGCGCGCGGCGTGGGACACCGACGGCCCGGGCACACCCGGCGCCGACTTCACCGGCGACCACTACCGGGTCGTCGACGCCACCACCCGTGCCCGCCCGTCCCCACGACCGGAGATCTACTTCGGCGGTGCCTCGCCGGCGGCCGAGCGGATCGCCGCCGAGCACGTCGACGTCTACCTGGCTTGGGGCGAACCGCCGGCGATGGTCGCCGAACGACTCGACCGCATGCGCGAGCTGGCCACGGCCGCCGGCCGGGGAGACGACCGACCGCTGCGGTTCGGGATCCGGTTCCACGTGATCACGCGCGACACCGAGGACGAGGCCTGGGCGGAGGCCGGCCGCCTCCTCGACGGCATGGACCCGGCGGCGGTGGCCGCCGCCCGGGCCGACTTCGAGCGCACCCGGTCGGTCGGCCAGGCCCGGATGGCCGAGCTGTCCGGGCGGGCCGACGGCACCGTCCCCGGCGACCCCCGTGACCTGCTGGTCCACGACAACGTCTGGGCCGGCGTCGGACTGGTCCGGGGCGGCGCCGGCACGGCGCTCGTCGGCAGCCACGAGCAGGTGGCCGACCGCATCCAGGAGTACGCAGCGCTCGGGTTCGACGAGTTCATCCTGTCGGGCTACCCGCACCTCGAGGAGGCGTGGGCGACCGGCGAGGGACTCCTGCCCGAGCTGCGCCGCCGCGGCGTGCTGGCCGAGCTGCCGGACGCCGCTCCCACCGGCGCCGCCTCGACGTTCCGGTGAACGGCCGCACCGGCAACCCGGTCGAGGACCCGCCCCAGCTGGAGGTCGGCCTGCTCCTGTGCGACCAGCTCGACCCGGAGGTGGCCGAGGTGGCGGGCGACTACACGCACCTCTACCGCTCCGCGTACGGGCCGGCCGGGATCGACCTGCGCATCTACGACGTGACGGCTGGTGAGTTCCCCGACGCCACCGACGAGTGCCCGGCGTGGATGACCTCGGGGTCACGGCGGTCCGCCGACGAGGAGGTCGACTGGATCGCCCGCACGGGCGCGTTCATCGCCGACCTGGCCCGGGAGCGGCGCCCGCACGTCGGGATCTGCTTCGGCCACCAGCTCACGGCCCTCGCGCTCGGCGGGCGCGTCGAACGGGCCGGGGTCGGCTGGGGTGTGGGGGTGCGCCGGTTCGACGTGGTCGGCGACGCACCGTGGATCGAGCCCCGTACCACCTCCTTCGACATCCTGATGAGCCACCAGGACCAGGTCGTCGAGCTGCCCGACGGGGCCGAACTGCTGGCCACGGCGGAGTACTGCCCCGTCGGCGGCTACCGGGTCGGCGACCACGTGTTCTGCGTGCAGGGCCACCCCGAGTTCGTCCCCGCGTTGTCGGCGACGCTGATCGAGCGTCGCCGGTCGCTGGTCGGCGAGGACGTCGCAGACCGGGGACTGGCCTCGCTCGACGGACCGATCGACCACGCCGTCGTGGTCGACTGGATCGCCCGCTTCTACCGGCTGCCGCGCCCCGGCTGAGTCGGCGTCACCGCTCCGGGCCGGGACCCGGGGTCCGGTCGGGCACCGGTGGACCGGGCGTCGACGGCCATGGCCCGGAACCGACCGGTCAGGGCGAACACCACGGTGACGACCACGAGCGTCACCCCTGCGGCGACGGTCGTCACCCGCAGACCGACCACGTCGGCGACCTGTCCCCACGCCAGCAGTCCGAGCGGCAGGCCGCCGGTCAGGCACATCAGGTAGATGGCGATCACCTTGCCGCGGAGATCCTCTCGCACGACGATCTGGATCGTGGTGTTCATGGTCGCGGCGATCACCAGGTAGGACGCACCGAACACCAGGAGCGCGGCCACGGCGGCACCGTAGGTGGGCACGGCACCGACCACCACGACCGACGCCCCGTAGGCGGTCATGGCGGCGGCCAGCCGTCGGGCACCCTCCACCCGGTGCTGGAACCCCAGCAGGACGGGCGTGACGATCACCGCTCCGATGCCGCTGGCCCCGAGCAGCAGTCCGAGCTGCGCGCCGGTGACCGAGAACTCGGACTCGCCGTACACCGGGAGGAAGTTGAACAGCGACGACCCGAGCCCTGCGATCAGGCCGACCGCAGCGCAGCAGGTGGCGATGGCCGGCGTCCGCCGGACGTAGCGGAACGCCTCGCCGATCCCGGTCGAGTCGGGGCGCTCGTGACGCCGCACGTCGCTGCCGACCCGGATCGTGGCGACGACCACGACGACGACCACGAACGACACGGCGTTCAGCAGGAACGACGCGGCGGCACCCCACACGACGATGGTGACGCCCGCCAGGAACGGCCCGAGGGCCCTGCTGGCGTTGAACTGGGCACTGTTGAGGGTGACCGCACCGAGCAGCAGGCGCCGGGGCACGAGCTCCGAGACGAACGACTGCCAGATCGGCGTGTTCAACCCACCGAGCAGGCCCGAGACGAACCCGAGCGCAGACAGGTTCGCCGTCGTCGCCGACCCCGAGGCCACCACCGCCCACAGCCCGACCGCCACCACGGCCTGGGCGAGTTGGAACACGACGAGCAGGCGTCGGCGCGCGAAGCGGTCGGCGAGCGACCCGCCGAGGAGTCCCACGAGCACGAACGGGACGTAGTGGAAGAACCCGGCGATCCCCACGTCGCCGGCCCGACCGGTGATCTGGTACACGACGTACGGGATGGTCGCGTTCTGCATCCACCCGCCGGTGTTGGACACGAACGCCGCCAGCCAGAACCGGCGGTACTGGGGTTCACGGAGCGGGTCGAGGGGGCGGACGTCGGTGCTGGCCAGCGGGTCGCCCACCGGCTGAGGCTACCGCCACCCCCGTGGCGCTCCCCCCGGCTGCGCCCCGACTCGCTGGGAACCGCTCGGGGACGCGGACCTAGACTCCGCAGGTGACCGAGCACCAGGATCCGAGCAGCGACGCCGATCCGGCGAACGCACCTGGTGCCACTCCCGCGAGCGTCGGGTCCCCGGCGACGAGCGGCCTCCCCGCCGTCCCGCCGAGCGGCGGGGCCCTCGTCCCGCTGTCGGTCGACACCAGCTCCGCGGAGTCCGAGGAGGGAGGCGAACACCTCCCGGGCCGGGTCTCCGACGTGGACGAGTGGGGCCGGAGCGAGCACATGCGGGCCCTGGCCCGTCGGATCTACGACCCCGTGTACTCCAAGTGGTTCCGCGCCGAGTGGGAGGGCCTCGAGCACATCCCCACGGAGGGCGGCGCGCTGCTCGTGGCCAACCACGCGGCGGCGATCCCGTCCGACGCCCCGGTGATCATGCACGGCATCGAGACCGAGCTCGGACGACCCGTGTACGGCCTGGCCGACAACTTCTTCAAGCGTGTGCCGTTCGTCGGCACCCTCTGGTCCCGGCTCGGCGGTCTGCCGGCACACCCGGACAACGCCTACCGGCTGCTGGCCGAGCAGAACCAGCTCGTCCTGGTGTTCCCCGAGGGGTCCAAGGGTCCGGCCAAGACCTACGGCGAGCGCTACCAGCTCCGACGGTTCGGTCGGGGCGGGTTCGTCGAGATCGCCATGCAGGCGGGCGTGCCGGTCGTGCCCATCGCCGTGGTCGGCGCCGAGGAGTCCATGCCCACCCTCTTCCGCCTGCCGAGCCTGGCCTCGGTGATCGGTGCACCCTACGTACCGGTCACCGCCAACATGCTCGCCCTCGGACCGCTCGGCGCGCTGGCGTACTTCCCGGCCAAGTTCAAGCTCCGTGTCCTCGAGCCGGTCACCTTCAACGTGCCACCGGGGCAGGAGCGGTACTCCCAGTCGCGGGTCATGGACTGGTCCGAGGCCATCCGCGACCGGATCCAGAACGCCCTGTACGACATGCTGCGCACCCGGGAGTCGGTGTGGTTCGGCTGATCCCGACCAACGGGGGCCCGCCGTGGCGGTGACCCGGGGCGCCCGACGGGTGCTCGTGACCGGACTCGGCACGTTCTGGGGCGGCCGGGTGGCGCAGGCCCTCGAGCTCGACCCGAACGTCGAGGTGATCGTCGGGCTCGACACCACGGAGCCGATGGTCGAGCTCGAGCGGACGGAGTACGTGCGGGTCGACGCGAACTACTCGATCCTCGCCCGGATCGTGCGCGCCGCGCAGATCGACACGATCATCCACACCTTCCTCGTGGTCGACCCGACGGTCATGTCGCCCCGGGCCATGCACGAGGTCAACGTCATCGGGACGATGAACCTCTTCGCCGCGGCGTCGGCTCCTGCGTCGACGGTCCGCAACGTGGTGGTGAAGTCCTCGACGATCGTCTACGGGTGCTCCGCCGAGGACCCCGTGTGGTTCCGGGAGGACACGCCCCCGACCCGGCCGGCGCGACGCGGCGTCGAGCGCAACCTCGAGGCGGTCGAGGGGTACGTCCGTGACTTCGCCCAGGACAACCCGCACGTGACCGTGTCGATGCTGCGGTTCTCCAACGTGGTCGGCGCCGAGATCGAGACCCCGCTCACCCGGGCGCTGCAGCTGCCGCTGGTCCCGTCGCTCGCCGGGTTCGACCCCCGGTTCCAGTTCGTCCACGAGTCCGACGTGATCCGCTCCATGCTGTTCGTGCTCGAGCGCAACCTGGCCGGCGTGTTCAACGTGGCGGGCGACGGCCTGCTCCCGTGGTCCGAGGTGGCCCGGATCTGCGGGAAGCGCACGGTGCCGCTGCCGCCGGTGGGGACGAACCTGCTGACCGGTCCGCTGGCCCGACTCGGCGTGGTGGACCTGCCCGAGGAGTACCTGCAGCTCCTGCGGTTCGGACGAGGGGTCGACAACACCCGCCTCAAGGAGACGGGGTTCCGCTACGGCTACACCTCCGTCGCCGCCGTGCAGGCGTTCATCGAGTCGGTCCGCCTCCGCAACACGATCGGGACCGGCCAGCCGAGCTACCGCTACGAGCGCGACGTCGAGCAGTTCTTCCGGCACTCCCCCGCGGTCATCCGCGACTGATCCCGGCGACCTCGGCGGCCAGCGCCGCCACCCGGCGTCGGATGTCGGGCCACGAGTAGGCCGACCCGACGAGTTCGGCTCCGGCGTCGGCGAGTCGCTGCCGCAGCTCCGGGTCCTCGATCAGACGCAGGCACGCGTCCGCGAAGCGGTGTGCGTCGTCGGCCACGAGCGCCGTGCGGCCGTCGGTCACCTCGATGCCCTCGGCGCCGACGGTCGTGGTCACGATCGGCAGGTGGTTCGCCAGGGCCTCCACCACCTTGAGGCGGGTCCCGGCGCCGACCCGGATGGGGACCACCGCCACGTCGGTCCGGTCGAGTTCCGGCCGGACGTCGGGCACCGGGCCGACCAGCTCGACCCCGGGGCACGACGTGATCCACTCCACCCGGTCCGCACCCCGACCGACCACCCGGAACCGGACGCCCGGGTGGTGGTTCCGCACGATCGGGAAGACCTCGCGGGCGAACCAGCCGACCGCCTCGGTGTTGGGCAGGTAGTCGAGGGCACCCACGAACCCGAGCGTGGGGTGCTCACCGGCGAGGACGGTGCGATCCACCCGTGGATCGTCGACGGGCTCGGCCCCGTTCGGCACCACGGCGACGTTGGGCACTCCGGCCCGTTCGGCGTCGAGCTCGCTGCACACCACGACCCGGTCGACCTCGCCTGCCACCCGGTGCTGCAAGCGTTCCCACCGACGCTCGTCCACGGCGTCGGCGAGCCTCCCGGCCGCCCACCGGCCGACGGCCCGGACCCGGGCGAGCGGGTCGGAGCCCGGGGTGAACTCCGGCCCCTGGCCGCGTCGGAGCCGGAGCGCCAGGTGCTCGAGGTTGTCGAAGTCGACCACCACCGGCACCGACGGGAACAGGTCGTGCAGGGGCCACCAGGTGTGGACGTGGGAGCACCACACCAGGTCGTAGTCCCCCTCTACCCACCCGGGGAGCTGCGACCGGAGTCCGGACCAGTCGGTGTTGAGCACCCGGCGCGGCACCGGGCCGCGACACCACTCGGCGAACCAGTCCGACGCCACCCGCTCCGGTGGCGCGGGCACCGACAGCACGCGTTCCACCCCGGGCCACGGTGAACCGGCCGGCGGGGGCGACCCGGGCCGCTCGAGGGTCACCAGGTCGACGGGACCTGCCTCGGCCAGCCCGCCGACGATCTGGGAGAGCCGTTGCTTGTACCCGTCCACGACCGGCCACGGGTACGCTTCGGCCACCACCAGGGTTCGCACGCGCCGGTCCGCCACGACGGTGCACCGTAGCGGGAGGTCCGCGTTGCCACAGGTCCACGTCGAGGTGCAGGACCGGGTGGCCGTGGTCACCCTCGACGACCCGGACCGGCGCAACGCTCTGTCCCTCGAGCTGTGCGGGCAGCTCGCCGACCGGGTCGGGGCGCTGACCGACGACCCCGACGTGGGAGCGATCGTCGTCACCGGTGCGGCCCCGGCCTTCTGCGCCGGCGCCGACCTGACCCAACTGGGGGCCTCCCGCAGCGACGGTCTGCGGGCGATCTACGAGGGGTTCCTGGCCGTGGCCCGCTGCCCCCTGCCCACCGTCGCTGCGGTCAACGGAGCCGCAGTCGGCGCCGGGATGAACCTGGCGCTCGCGTGCGACGTCCGGGTCGCCGGTCGGTCGGCCCGGTTCGAGGACCGGTTCCTCGACCTCGGGATCCACCCGGGGGGAGGACACACCTGGATGCTGCGGCGGATCGCCGGGCCCCAGACCACGGCGGCCGCGGTCCTGTTCGGGGAGGTGCTCGACGGCCCGGAGAGCGAACGGGTCGGCCTGTCCTGGCGCTGCGTCGCCGACGAGGAGCTGCTGGACACCTCGGTCCGACTCGCCGCACGTGCGGCGAGCGCGCCCGAGGAGCTGGTGCGCCGCACCAAGGCCACCATCGCCGCCGTGGCCGACGTGGCCGACCACGACGCCGCGGTGGAGCGGGAGCTCGTCGACCAGCTGTGGTCCATGGACCAACCGGCCTTCGCCGAGCGGCTGGACCAGCTCCGGTCGAGGATCAGAGGATCCAGTTCGTGACGAGCTCGTCGCGACGCTCGACCCACTCCTCGGAGGTCATCGCGTAGCGGATGTGGTCCTCCCACACGCCGTTGATCTCCAGGTAGCGCTCGGCGACGCCCTCGGCCCGCAGACCGAGCTTCTCCACCACCCGCCGGGAGGAGTGGTTGCGGGGGATGATCGAGATCTGGAGCCGGTGCAGCCCCAGCTCCTCGAAGCAGAACCGCAGGACCACCACGACCGACTCGGGCATGTAGCCCTGGCCCGCCAGACGCTCGTCGATCCAGTAGCCCACGTAGGCGCTCTGGTGGGCCCCGCGGTGGATCGAGTTCACGTTGATCTCGCCGGAGAACGCACCGTCGACGAAGATCCCGAAGCCGTACCCGGTGCCGAGCTGGATCTCCCGGGCCCGGATCGAGCACCGGGCGCTGAAGGCCTGTCGGCTCTCCACGGTGTCGGGCTGGGTCGGGTCCCGTCGTGGCTCCCAGACCACCAACCACTCCTGGCAGCGACGCCGGACGTCCCGCCACTGTTCGAAGTCGTGCAGCACCAGCGGTCGGAGCAGGACGCGTCGGCCCTGGAGCACCACCGACCCCTCGACCTCGGCCCCCGCTCGTCGACGCAGCATCGCCGCCGAGCCTACCGATCCGGGGCTCCACCGGCCGCAGGACCGACGAGCCCGGCGACCAGGCCGTCGAGGATGTCGGACTCCGACACCAGGCACTCGCGCAGGTCGAGGCACCGGAACACCGACACCAGCACGCACAGGCCCCCCACGATCACGTCCGCCCGGGCCGCCTCGAGTCCCGGGTTGTGGACCCGTTCGGCGAGGGACTCGGTGGCGAGGGTGCGGAAGACGTCCTCGGCGGCGTCCTTGGTGAGCAGGAAGTGGTGGATCCGCTCCGGGTCGTAGGTCGCCAGTCCCAGCTCGACCGCTGCGACGTTGGTGACCGTCCCCGCCAGACCGACGAACGTCGACACCGACGCCAGCGCTGGGAGCTCCCGCTGGACGTCGTCGAGGTGCAACGCCACCTCCCCGAGACAGTTCGAGAGCTCCTCGGGCAGGGGCGGGTCGTGGTGGAGGAACTTCTCGGTCATGCGGACGCACCCCACGTCGATCGACACCGCACCCTCGAGCACCGCCGATCCGTCGGCCCGGGTGGACCCGACCGCGAACTCGGTCGAGCCCCCACCGATGTCGACCACCAGGAACGGCCCGAGCCCGGGATCCAACCCGGCCGTCGCGCCCCGGAAGGAGGCGTCGGCCTCCTCCGCTCCCGACAGCAGCTCCGGGCGGACACCGAGGATCGCCTCGGCTGCGTCGAAGAACTCGTCGCGGTTGGCGGCGTCGCGCGACGCCGAGGTGGCCGCCATCCGCAGGCTGGTCACCCCGTGGGTGTCGGCCACCCGACGGTACTCACGCAGCACATCGAGCGTCCGTTCCAGGGCCTCGTCGGCGAGCCGACCCGTCCGGTCGACGCCCTGGCCCAGCCGGGTGATCCGCATGAGCCGCTCCCGTGGCGTGCCGTCTGCGTCGGCGACCAGCAGGCGGACCGAGTTGGTACCGCAGTCGATCGCGGCGACGGCGCTCACGACCGGTCCACCGGTGCCCCACCCGGGCGGAACGGGTCGCCCAGCGGACCGAGCCGGTCGAGGACCCAGACCCCGACCGGGTCCTCGCCTCCGGCCAGGTGGTTGGCCAGGTGGGCGTGCAGGCACTTCACGCCGCGCCTCGTCCCGCCGACCCCGCCCGAGGGCGACGGCCCGTCGTGACCCGCGGGCAGTGCCGCCGTGCGCTCGGCGGACGCCCGTCGGTGCGCCTCCGCCAGTTCGGCGGCGTCGACCTCGGACTCGGACCGGTCGACACCCCCCTCGGCCTCGAGGGTCCCGACCGCCCGGGCGAGCTCCGGGTCGACCAGCCAGTACCGGGTCGGCATCGGCGTGCCGTCGTCGAGCAGCGGCTCGTTGCGGATCACCACCGGCGACCCGTCGGGCCGTCGGACCACGACACGGAACCCGGCCTGGGGCTCACGGCCGAGCCGCTCGCGCACTGCCGCCACGTCCCCCGGCGTGGGATCGCACGTCTCGGACCGGGAGGGCCGCACCGTCGTCACGGCACCAGCCTGCGCCATCCCCGCTCGGCCCACCAAGCGAGCAGCGCCCCACCGACCGCGACCGCCAGCAGCCCCGGCCAGATCGCCGACCACTCGGGCGTGCCGATGAACCCCGTCCGGGCCATGTCGAGGATGTAGGTCACCGGGTTCCACCGGGCGACGTAGGGCAGCCAACCCTCCTGGAGGTCGAGGGGGACCGTGCCGACCGAGAGGAACATCACCACGAACAGTCCGATCTGGACCAGACCGCCCGCGGACTGACGTTGCACCCGGTACATCACGCCGAGGCCCCACAGGGAGCCGAGTGCTGCGACCGAGAACGAGCCCACCGCCAGCCACCACACGGCAGCCAACCCTCCGGGGAACGTCATGCCTCCGAGCACGCCGAGGGTCAGCGTGATCGTCAGCGGCAGCAGCGCCCGGATCATCGCCCACAGGATGCTGGCCGTCGGGACCGTCCACCGCGGCGCCGGCGCCAGCAGGAGTCGGTCGTAGAACCCGCCCTCGAGGTCGCGACCCAGCGAGAACGCCGAGGCCAGGGCGGCGAAGCTCGCCGACTGCAGGCAGGCGTACGGGATCATCCAGTTGAGGATGTTGTCGGTCGGGTAGCCGGGCAGCTCGGTCAGGCCGCTGAACGTGCCGGAGAAGGCCACGGTGAAGAAGATCGGCATGACGATCACGGGGATGATCCCCGCCGGGATGCGCTTCAGCGACGTGGCGCTGCGGTGCAGCACCTGCCGGACCAGCGGCCACGGGGGAACCCGACGGCGACCCACCGCAGCGGTCACGACGCCACCGCCAGGCGACGGTCGAGCTGCCGGGTGGCGAACAGCATGCCGACCACGCAGACCGCGGCGGGCACACCCACGGCGGCGATCGCAGCCGACCACGACCAGCCCTCCAGCACCAGGGTCCGCATCCCGTCGACCATCCAGGTGATCGGGTTGTGCTCGGCCACCACCTGGTACCAGCCCGACATGAGCTGCGTCGGGAAGAACGCCGACGAGAGGAACAACAGGATGAACAGGAGCGGGAAGAACCCCTGGACCGCCTCGGGCTGACCGGTCCTGGCTGCCAACCCGGCGGCGACGGATCCCACACCGAGCGACAGCACCGCGGCGCTCACCACCAGCGTCGCCCGACCCGCCGGGCCGGCGACCACCTGGGCACCGAAGGGCCAGAGGATCAGCTGGAAGAACACGGCCTGGAACACGCCGAAGGCGACCGCGCCGGCGAGCCGGCCGAGCAGGATCGCCGGGCGGCTGACCGGAGAGGCGACGAGCCGGTCGAAGAAACCGCCCTGGATGTCGGTGGCGAGTTCCGACCCGCCGTTGATCCCCCCGAACAGCACCCCCTGCACGATCGCTGCGGGGAGGAGGAACATCAGGAAGGTCGTACCGGGCGGGACCACCCCGGGGATCTCGGCCACGCGGGCCATGGCCGAGGAGTTCACCGCCACCAGCAGGAGCGGGAAGATGGTCGCCGGGGCCCAGGAGCTCGGCTGCCGGGCGAAGCGCAGCACGGCACGGCGGCTGAGCGCCGCGAGCTGCGGACCGACGGGGACCTTCACCCGGCGTCCTCGTCGGCGGCACCCTCGAGACGTCGCCCGGTCGCCTCGGCGAACACGTCGTCGAGGGTCGGCGTGTTCAGCTCCATGTGGTGGATGGTGATGCCGGCGGCGTCGAGCACGCGCACGGCCTCGGCCGCACCGGAGGCCCCCTCGAACAGACCGATCGCCACCCGCCCGGCCCGGGCGGGCCGGAACTCGCCCACCGTCGCCAGCGCCGTGTGCGCCGCCTCCTCGTTCCCCGGGTCCACGTCGACCAGCAGGGTCGGCAGTCCGACCTGCGCCTTGAGCGTCGACGGGGCACCCTCCCGGACGATCCGGCCCTGGTCGATGATCGCGACCCGGTGGGCGAGCTCGTCGGCCTCCTCGAGGTACTGGGTGGTGAGGAACACGGTCGTGCCGTGCTCGGAGTTCAGTCGACGGACCTCGTCCCACAGGTTGACCCGGCTCATCGGGTCCAACCCGGTGGTCGGTTCGTCCAGGAACAGGATGGACGGCTCGTGCATGAGCGCGAGCGCCAGGTCGAGCCGTCGGCGCATGCCCCCGGAGTAGCCGCCGACGAGCCGGTCGGCGGCGTCGGTGAGTCCGACCCGATCGAGCAGCTCCTCGCTCCGGGCGCGACCGGCCTGACGACCGATCCCGTACAGGGTCGCCTGCAGGTGCAGGAGCTCCCGGCCGGTCATCAGCGGGTCGATCGAGGCGTCCTGCAGGGCGACCCCGATGGAGAACCGCACCTCGGCCGCCTCCCGGACGACGTCGTGACCGGCGACGACGGCCCGACCGCCGGTCGGACGCAGGAGGGTGGTGAGCATCCGGACCGTCGTCGACTTGCCCGCTCCGTTGGGGCCGAGGAACCCGAAGACCTCGCCGTCGGCGACCTCGAGGTCGACCCCGTCGACCGCTCGGACGTCGCCGAACGCCCGGACGAGCCCCTCGGCGATGATGGGTGCGGTTCGGTCGTTCGGGTCCACGGGGCGTCCTCGTCGTGCTCGGGTCGGGTGGGGGTGCGACGGCGCCGGCCCCCACGGGGAGCGGTCCGGTCGGCCCGGGTCAGGGTGACGCCGAGGCGGTGGCGACGGACCCGGCGAGGACCTCGAACGGCCACGCCCGAGGCAGGTCGACCCCGGCCGTGGCACGCGGGAGCACCACGTAGGACTCCTCCCCCACGGCCACGAGGCCGTACTCGTCCCGGGCGATGCGCTCGATCTGGGCCGGATCACGGATGCTGGACAGGCGGGCGTCGAGTCGCTCGTTCTCGGCCTGGATCCGGGCCAGCTCCTCCCGCTGCGCCGCCACGTCGTCCCGCTCGGCGGTGTAGCCGAGCACCGGCCCCGCCAGGACGACGAGGCCGAGGACGACCACCAGCGTGAGGGCCAGGAGCCGTCGGAACCCCGGCGAGGCGAGCCGATTCACCCGCGACTCCCGAGCGGGGCCAGCGCGGCGGCGCCGCGGTACACGGCGGCCTCCCCGAGCTGCTCCTCGATCCGCAGGAGCTGGTTGTACTTGGCCACCCGGTCCGAGCGTGCCGGGGCACCGGTCTTGATCTGGCCACAGTTGGTCGCCACCGCCAGGTCGGCGATCGTGGTGTCCTCGGTCTCGCCGGAACGGTGCGACATGACGGCCGTGTACCGGTTGGACCGGGCGAGCTCGACCGCCTCGAGCGTCTCGGTGAGCGTGCCGATCTGGTTCACCTTGACCAGGATCGAGTTGGCGACGCCCTCGGACAGACCTCGCTCGAGCCGCTCGGTGTTGGTCACGAACAGGTCGTCGCCGACCAGCTGGATCCGACCACCCAACGACTCGGTCAGCGCCGCCCAGCCGGACCAGTCCTCCTCGGCCATCCCGTCCTCGATCGAGACGATCGGGTAGCGGTCGCAGAGGTCGGTCAGGTACGCGGCGAACTCGGCGGAGTCGAGCGACCGGCCCTCACCGGCCAGCGTGTACCGGCCGTCGGCGAAGAACTCGGTGGAGGCCACGTCGAGCGCGATCGCCACGTCCTCCCCGGGGGTGCGGCCGCTCCGCTCGATCGCCTCCACGAGCAACGTCACGGCGTCCTCGTTGCTCGCGAGGTTCGGGGCGAACCCACCCTCGTCGCCGATGGCCGTCGACAGTCCACGCTCGTGCACCACGCTGCGCAGGGTGTGGTAGCACTCGGTCCCCCACCGGATCGCCTCGGAGAACGACGCGGCGCCGACCGGCATGAACATGAACTCCTGCAGGTCGACGTTGTTGTCGGCGTGCTCGCCCCCGTTGATGACGTTCAGCATGGGGACCGGCAGGACGCAGGCGTTGACCCCGCCGACGTACCGGTAGAGCGGGAGCTCGAGCTCGTCGGCGGCCGCACGGGCGACCGCCAGCGAGACGCCGAGGATGGCGTTCGCCCCGAGACGGCCCTTGTTGTCGGTGCCGTCCAGGTCGAGCATCAACCGGTCGAGGTCACGCTGGTCGAGCGCGTCGAGACCCAGCAGGGCGTCGGCGATCTCCCCGGTGACGTGCTCGACCGCCTGCTGGACGCCCTTGCCCCCGAAGCGGTCGGCATCGCCGTCCCGCAGCTCGACGGCCTCGAAGGCTCCGGTCGATGCGCCCGACGGGACAGCGGCCCGCCCGGTGGCACCGGAGTCGAGCTCGACCTCGACCTCGACGGTCGGATTGCCCCGCGAGTCGATGATCTCGCGGCCCCACACTCCCTCGATGATGCTCACCCTGCGACTCCCGGACGGACGACGACTGCGCGGTTCACCGTACCGTCTGGCTCCCGACCCACCACGAACCGGCCCGGGATCGGGCCTCAGCCGGTCCCGTCGTCGCCCGACGCCGAGCCGTCACGGGAGGAGGAGCCCGTCCCCGACGAGCTCCGGGTCGACGAGCCGGTACCGGTGCCGGTACCGCTGCCACTGCCGGTCCCGTCCTCCGAGCTGGACTCCTGCTCGGAAGCCGGTTCGGAGGAGGGCTCGAGCGTGGGTGCACCGGTGACCCGGGCCAACCGGTCCCGGATCAGCTCGGCGAAGGCCCGGGCACCCTCGGGGTTGAGGTGCGAACCGTCGTAGGTGAACCACTCCTCGTGCTCGACCCCCAGCGCGTGCCAGTCCACGAGCACCGCTGTCGGGTGACGCTCCGCAGCGCTCGTCAGCCGGCTGTTGACGAGCTCCTCCCACGGCCGATCGACCTTGGCGTTCACGAGCAGCACCGTCTGCTCGCCCGAGAGCTCGAAGAGTCGGTCGAGGTCCTCGTCGGTGAACGTGCCGTTGACCCCGGCGTTGACGATGAGCGGACCCGGGAGCTCGCCGGCCGAGGTGTAGGCCTCGACCACGTCGAGGACCCGGTCGAACTGCCGGGACACCTGGGCGTCGACTCGCAGCCCGGGCATGGCGTTCTTGAGCTCCTGGGTCGCTCCGAGGACCACCGAGTCGCCGACCATCAGGGCGTTGGTCGGTGTCTGGCGCACGGCCGCGCCGCGGCCGGCTGCGATCGACTGGTCGATCTGGCGCTGCAGCTCCTCGGAGGAGGCCGAGAGGATCGTCGTGGTGGTCATCGCCGCCTCCTCGGGTGGCAGCACCCCGGCCGCAGCGGCCTCGTCGGCGAGCCCCGTCGCCTCGAGGGCGAGCTGCTCGCGGGCCGGGTCGCTCGCCGCCTGGTGCAGTCCCCACCCGATCAGGATCGTCAGCGACACGCCGATCCCCCCGACGACCGCGCCCTGTCGGAGCGCCAGGGCACGGCGTTCACCCCGGGAGTCCCGGAGGTCCTCCCACCACCGACCCAGCGCACCGTGCCGGATGGGCAGCTCGACGTAGCGGTACGAGGCCTCGGCGGCCGCCATGGTGAGGGCGATCCGCAGCACGAACAGCGGCCAGCCGTCCAGGGGCACGTCGATGCCCGGACGGGTGACCACGAAGATCGGCCAGTGCCACAGGTAGATCGAGTACGAGCGCAGTCCGAGCCACCGCAGCGGTGCCAGCCCCAGCACCCGACCCACCACGGCCGAGGGGTGGACGATCACGGCGATCACGACGAGGCACACCAGGTCGAGCAGGAAGAACCCGCCGCGGTAGATGAACGAGTCGAACGCGTTGACCCTCGTGATGAACCAGACGATCACCACGAGGCCGAGCACGCCGCTCACGTTCATGGCGGCCACGGCACCGGGACCGGTGCGGCGACGCTGGCGCCACGGGGCCCAGAACATCGCCAGCACCGCCCCGAGGAGCAGCCCCGAGGCCCGGGCGAAGGTGTTGTAGTAGGCGCCCGACGGGTCCTCGAACGGCGTGAAGAGGATCGCCATGTAGATCGCCGACGCCACCGAGCAGCCGACGAGGAACCAGCGGACGTTGCGGTGCGCGAACCGGGCCACGGCGAGCACGAAGATCGGCGGGAAGAGCAGGTAGAACTGCTCCTCGATCGCCAGGGACCAGAGGTGCTGCAGCAACGGGGGTCGCCCGGCCTGCGCGAAGTAGGACTGGTCCAGATGGATCTGCCACCAGTTGCTCACGTAGAGCAGTGCGGCCAGGACGTCGCCGCCCATACGGCCCGCGGCGTCGCGATACACGAGCAACGACGCCACCGAGGTGACCGCGAGCAGCAGGTACAGCGCCGGAAGGAGCCGCTTGGCCCGACGGGTCCAGAACCCGCGCATGGACACGCCGCCGTTGCGCTCCCGTTCCTCGAGCAACAGCGTGGTGATCAGGAACCCGCTGATGACGAAGAACACCTCGACGCCGAGGAACCCGCCGGGGAACCAGGGCACCTCGGCGTGGTAGAGGACGACGGCGGCGACCGCCACGGCCCGGAGGCCGTCGAGCCCCGCCTGGTAGCCCAGCCGCGCCGGCGCCGTGGCTCGGACCGTCGTCGTCACCCGATCATTGTGACCCGCCGGGGAGGCCCCGAGCAGGTCACTGGTCTCCGTCCGCCCGCCGGGGCGTGAGCGAGCAGGGGAAGGAGGTCACGGACCGGGCGAAGATGTTGGCCTCCACCTCGCAGGGACCGAGCGCCACCGGTGGCTCGAAGCGACGGGTGAGCTCCCCGAAGAGCATCCGGAGTTCGTAGCGCGCCAGGTTGGCGCCGATGCAGAAGTGGGTCCCGTAGCCGAAGGAGACGTGGGGGTTCGGCGATCGGCCGACGTCGAACGTGAACGGGTCGTCGAAGACGTCCTCGTCCCGGTTGGCCGACGGGTAGAGGAGGATGATCCGGTCGCCCTCGGCCACCGGTTGCTCACCGATCCGCGCGTCCGCGACCGCGGTGCGGAAGAAGTTGTTGAGCGGCGTCACCCACCGGATGAGCTCCTCGACACCGGAGGCGACCAGGTCGGGGTCAGCGGCGAGCCGCTCCCACTGGTCCGGGTGCTGGGAGAAGATGTGCAGGCCGTGGGCGATGGCCGTCCGGGTCGTCTCGGCACCTCCGGCGATGAACAGGCCGACCTCGTTGATCAAGCGCTCGAAGTCGTAGGGCAGGCCGCCGGGGAGCTCGGCGTTCGTCCACACCGAGACCAGGTCGTCCATCGGGCAGCCCCGTCGCTCCGGGGCGATCTCGGCGAGCAGGGTGGCGAACTCGACGATCGCCGTGAACGACCCCTCGGCGGCCGACTGGTCCCGGTGGACCATGTCGTAGCGCATCAGCCGCTCGGACCACGACTGGACGTCGGCCCAGCGGTCCTCGGGGAAGCCGAGGAGTCGGGCCGTCAACCGACACGGCAACTGCGCCGCCAGCGCCGTGACGGCGTCGAACTCCGCACCGTCGGCGAGCGGCTCGAGCAGCGAGTCGATCGTGGCGCTGAGCCACTCCTCGTGCGACCGGACCGCCCTCGGGGTGAACCGATCCGACACCAGTCGCCGCTGCGCCACGTGCTCGGGATCGTCGAGGGCGATGATGTTGTTCTCCATCGGCTCGTGGAACGACCGGTAGCCGCGCCCGGAGACGAAGGTGGCGCTGTCACGCTCGACGGCGAGCACGTCGGCGTGGCGGGTGACGGCCCACAGTCCGTTGGCCTCGTCCCGGTACACCGGCTCGTTGGCACGCATCCAGGTGAAGGCCGGGTGCGGGTCACCCTGGTAGAAGGTCGGCTCCAGGAGGTCGACCTCGGGCCGGGACGTGGTGGTCGGCGGTGTCATCTCGCCAGTCTGCCAGCGCAGCGGTGGCGCAGGGAGCCGCTGCCTCAGGCCTCGGTGTGGGTGACGGGCTCCTCGCCCATCCACTCCCGCAGCGTGTTCTTGAGCTTGATCTGCTGGATGAAGATGTCGTGCTCCGGGGACACCCCGCCCGCCGGCTGCGGCGACTTCCAGTAGAAGCTCAACCACTCCTGCACCCCGGCCTGACCGGCACGCTGGGCCAGGTCGAGGAAGAGCGCCAGGTCGAGCACGATCGGTGCCGCCAGGATCGAGTCCCGGCACATGAAGTCCACCTTGATCTGCATCGGGTAGCCCATCCACCCGAAGATGTCGATGGCGTCCCACCCCTCCTTGTTGTCGCCCCGGGGCGGGTAGTAGTTGATCCGGACGACGTGGTCGATGTTGCCGTACAGCTCGGGGTACACCTCGGGCTGCAGGATCGTGTCGAGCACGCCGAGCTTGGAGACCTCCTTGGTCTTGAAGTTCTCCGGGTCGTCGAGCACCTCGCCGTCGCGGTTGCCCAGGATGTTCGTCGAGTACCACCCACGCATCCCGAGCATCCGGGCCTTGAACCCCGGCGCCAGGATCGTCTTCATGAGCGTCTGGCCGGTCTTGAAGTCCTTGCCCGTGACCGGCACGCCGTTGCGGAGCGCCAGTTCCTCCATGCACGGCAGGTCGATCGACAGGTTCGGAGCCCCGTTGGCGAACGGTACGCCCAGACTCAGGGCCGCGTAGGCGTAGATCTGGCTCGGCGAGATGTTCTCGTCGTCCGCGCGCAGCCCCGCCTCGAAGGACTCCACGGTGGCGTGGACCTCGGACGGTTCCTGGTAGGCCTCCGTGGAGCCGCACCAGACCACCACGAGCCGGTCGCAGCGCTCCTCCGTGCGGAACCGCTCGATGTCGGCCACCACCTGCTGGGCCAGGTCCCACTTGGACTCGCCCGTCTTCACCCGGACACCGTCGAGCTTCTTGACCCAGCGCTGGTCGAACACCGCCGGCATGGCGACGATGCCCTCCAGCTCGGCGCTGAGCGGTCCCAGGTCGGACTCGTCGAGGACGCCGCAGGTGCGGGCCGCCTCGAGGGCGTTCGCCGAGATCGGGTCCCACCCGCCGAAGACCAGGTCGTCGAGCCCGGCCAGCGGGACGAAGTCCCGGATGAGCGGGTTGCGGCCCTCCTCGCGGCGTCCGAGGCGGATGTGGGCCATCTGGGTGAGCGAACCGATGGGCTCGGCCAGTCCCTGACGGGCGGCGATCACCCCGGCGTAGGCGGTCGAGGCGACGGCCCCGACCCCCGGGGTCAGGATCCCGAGCCGTCCGGTGGCGGGGGCGATGTCGATCGGTGCAGGCATGGTGGGCACTCTAGGCCCCGGTCGGTCCGGTGCCCCCGGACGGCGGCGGGCCGTCGGCCGGTTCCCGCTCGAGCCGCTTGCGTTCCTGCCAGCGCCGCTGGGCCTCCTCCGGGTCGGCGACGACGGCCGAGGGATCCTCGAGCTCCGGGTGGCGGAACCGCAGCTTGTCGTCGATCGCCCGGACCACGTCGCCGAGCGTGAACCAGCCGGCCTCCTCGGCCAGGACGGCGTGGAAGACCACCTGGTAGAGCACGTCACCGAGCTCGGATCGCAGCTCGTCGGCACCCTCGCCGGTGATCGGGTCGTACCGCTCGATCGCCTCGAGGAGTTCGTCGGTCTCCTCCCGCAGGTAGCGCCGGAGGCTGCGGTGCGTCTGCTGGGCCTTCCACGGGTCGAGCGACCGCAGCTCGACGACCATCGACGCGAAGGCGTCCAGTCCGACCCCGAGCGACTCACCGAGGGACGGGATCCACAACGACGTCAGGTGGTCGACCTCGGCACCCCGGTCGAGGTCGTCCCAGGGGACCCGCTCGATCCGCTCGTCGGGCAGCCCCAGGTGGTGCAGCACCACCACCTCCACGTCGGGCGGGTCCTCGACGGCGAGCTTGACGTCGCTGAGGACCTGACGGTCGTCGCACTGCGCCACCAGGAACGGCCCGGCCCGGCCGGCCGCCTCCGCTGCGAACCGGTGACCGTCCACCACGTGGACACCGGCGCGCACCGGGTCGACGCCGAGCCGCACCCAGGCGAGGTCGAGGAACGACGACGCCGGGTGCAGGTGCACCTCGACCCGTGGGTCGGCCAGCAGCAGCTCGACGCTGTGCTCGGCGACGACGGGTGACCCCGGGACGGCGTAGACCACCCGACCCGACCGGGATGCGTCGAGCACCAGCGACTCGACGATGCGCCGGTAGACCTCGGCCATGGCGTCCGAGGTGTCGTAGACCTCGTCGAAGGACCCGGCACCGGCGAGGGCCTCGAGGTCCGCCACGGCGGGGTGACGGCGCGTGCGCAGCCACACCGGGTGCGGGCCGCCCAGCAGGTCGAGCGTGACCCGGTTGACCAGGTCCGCACCCGCCGGGCCGAGGCCGACGACGTCGATCCTGGGCCGCTCCCCGTCGGTCACCGGGTCAGGGGGACGGCGCGGTCCCGGGGTCGGCCGGGACCTGGTCGGCCGGGGCTCCCTCGACCGGTACCGGGTCGACCGCCACGCCGTCCGGCACGGGCTGGACCTGGGGGAGGACCTCCGGCCGGTCGGGGACCAGGATCTCCGGTGCGTCCGGCGGGACGACCTCGAACGAGCCCGAGACGCCCACGGCGGCCCGGCCGTACCGCGGGTTCACCTCCACCCCGCCGGCCAGGATCAGGTTCAACCAGAACCCCGCGGCCTGACTGGGCTGCTGCGCCGAGGCGAGGTTCTGCACCAGGCCCTCGAGCTGCTCCTGCGCAGCCGGGTCCTCGAACGCGAGCCGCTCGGTGCCCTCGACCCGGAAGAACACTGCGATCGCACCGGTGCGCTCCGAGGAGAGCACGACCGGCCCCTGGGTCGCGCCCGGCGTCGCCCCCACGACCTCCTCCCGGAGGGCGTCGGGCAGCTGGGCGGTCGGGACGCACTCACGGGCGGGGTCGAACACCAGCTCGGCGCCGTCGACCTCGCCGACGACCTCCTCGACCGAACGACCAGCGGACACCCGCTCGGCGACCACGTCCGACTGCTCCGCAGCGACGGCCACCACGGCGACGCAGGTCCGGTTCCAGAGGCCCGGAGCTCCGTCGTAGAGCGCCCGCAGGTCGGCCTCGGAGGCGCTCCCCCCCGGTCCACCGACGATCGCCTGCAGCCGTTCGCCGAGCCGGGTCGTGTAGGCGACGAAGGCGGAGAGCTCACCCACGGCGAGCTCGGAGAGTCCCGGCGGTGCCTGCTGCTCCACTGTCGCCGACGCCTCGGCGAGACCGACGGCCTGGTCGAGCTCCGACCCGGACAGACCGGCGAGCTCGGGGGCCCACCGCTCGAGCTCCACCTGCGCGGCCGTGCGCTGGATCTCGAAGCTCAGCGCGGCCCGGGCCGAGTCACCGGGGATCACCGACTCGGTGCCGGGGAGTCCACCACCGACGGCCTGCAGGAACGCCTCGTCGCTCGCGAGCTCGTCCACCACGGCGGTCGGGACCGAGGCACCGAGCACCACTGCGGCCCGGTCGTCCGCAGCCACGCCGCACCCCGAGGCGAGCGCAGCGACGGCCACTCCCGCAGCGAGGAGCGGCACCACCAACCGTCGAGCACGAGGAGCAGTCCGCACGGGCGGCGATCCTACTGCCGGTCGGGCCGGGAGCCAGCGCCCGGGCCGAGGAGGTCCTCGACCATCCCGACCAACCGGTCGACGAGACCCTCCCCGGGGGCGACCGGCAGCAGCAGCTCCCGGCTCTCCGACTTGTAGCGGGCACCTCGGTGCGTCCGCTCCAGTCGCACCTGCCGGGACTGCGGCAGGTCCACCGGGGCCAGACGGGCCACGAGCGGTGGGACCGACATGGCGGGCGCCTTGGAGACGACGAGCTCCCGGACCCCCGAGGTCACGCAGAGCGCCCGGAGGCGGGCCACGCCCAGCAGCTCCCTGGCCGGGGCGGGGACCGGCCCGAAGCGGTCGAGCCACTCGGCCTCGATCCGTGCGACCTCGTCGAGCTCGGTGAGCGACGCCAGCCGTCGGTAGGCCTCGAGCCGGAGGTCCTCACGGGCGATGTAGTCCTGGGGGAGGTACGCGGGCACCGGCACCTCGACGGTCACCTCCACCGGCGCCGGCAGCGTCTCGCCGTTCAGCTCGGCGATCGCCTCGGTGACCATCTGGCAGTACAGGTCGTAGCCGACCGAGGCGACGTGGCCGGACTGACCGGTCCCGAGCAGGTTCCCCGCACCGCGGATCTCGAGGTCCCGCATGGCGATGCGGAAGCCCGACCCCAGCTCGGTGGTCTCGCCGATGGTCCGGAGACGCTCGTCGGCCTCCTCGGAGAGCACCAGGTCCGGGGGGTGGAACAGGTACGCGTAGGCCCGCTGACCGGCACGGCCGACCCGTCCACGGAGCTGGTGCAACTGACCGAGCCCGAGCAGGTCGGCGCGCTCGACCACCAGCGTGTTCACGGTCGGCATGTCGATCCCGCTCTCGATGATCGTCGTGCAGACGAGCACGTCGTGGTGACCCTCCCAGAACTCGGTCACCACCCGCTCCAGCGTGGTCTCGTCCATCTGTCCGTGGGCGACGGCCACCCGGGCCTCCGGGACGAGCTCCCGGATCCCGGCGGCGTGTGCCTCGATGTCCCGCACCCGGTTGTGGACGTAGAACACCTGACCCTCCCGGAGGAGTTCCCGGCGGATCGCCTCGGCGACAGCACGCTCGTCGTAGGGGCCGACGTAGGTCAGGATCGGTTGGCGGGCGGCGGGCGGCGTCTCGAGCAACGACAGGTCCCGGATGCCGGTGAGACTCATCTCGAGCGTCCGCGGGATGGGCGTCGCCGTGAGGGTGAGCACGTCCACGCTCGTGCGCAGCTGCTTGATCGACTCCTTGGCGCTCACCCCGAAACGCTGCTCCTCGTCCACGACGAGCAGGCCCAGGTCGGCGAACCGGACGTCGGACGACAGCAGCCGGTGCGTGCCGACCACCACGTCGACGGCTCCCGTGGCCAGGCCCTCGACGACCTCCCGGGCCTCGGCGTCGCTCAGGAACCTCGAGAGCATCTCCACCCGGACCGGGTGGCCGGCCAGTCGTTCGGTGAAGGTCTGGTGGTGCTGCTGGGCGAGCAGCGTCGTGGGCACCAGGACCGCCGCCTGCTTCCCGTCAGCCACCGCCTTGAACACGGCGCGAACCGCCACCTCGGTCTTGCCGAACCCCACGTCCCCGCAGACCAGACGGTCCATCGGCACCGACGACTCCATGTCGGCCTTGACCTCGGCGATCGCCCGGAGCTGGTCGGGGGTCTCCTGGTACGGGAACGACTGCTCCACCTCACGCTGCCACGGGGTGTCCTCGGCGAAGGCGTGCCCCGGGGTGTGCAGGCGCTGCTGGTAGAGGACCACGAGCTCCTGCGCGATCGTCGCCACCGCGGCGCGGACCTTCGCCTTGGTCCGGGCGAAGTCGGCGCCGCCCATCCGGTTGAGCGACGGCGCCTCACCGCCGGAGTAGAGCCGGACGGCGTCGATCTGGTCCGACGGCACGTAGAGGCGGTCCTCGCCCCGGTACTCGAGCAGCAGGTAGTCCCGTTCCACGCCGCCGACGGCCCGACGGACCATGCCGGCGAACCTGGCCACGCCGTGGTGCTCGTGGACGACGTAGCTGCCGACCTCGAGCGACTCGAACACCTGCTGGGCGTCACGTCGGGCCCTCGCCGCCGGCCGACGGGTCCGCCGACGACCCGTGAGGTCCGTCTCGGCGAGGAGGCCGAGCGACGCGCCGCTCAGCACGCAGCCGCGGTCGAGTGCGGCGACGACCGTGGCGACCTGACCGGGCGGTGGCAGCACGTCGCCCTCGGGCGCCAGCTCGAACCCGGCGTTGCCCAGGATCGACCGGACCCGGGCGAGCGACCCCTCCGAGTCGGCGGTCGCCACGACCGTGGTCCCGGCCCGGAGCAGGCGTCGGACCTGCGTCACGAGCGGCCCCCCGTCCCCGGTGACCGGGGCCCAGGCCTCCGTCGCCACCACCGGAACCTCGGGTCCGGGCGCGACGGTGGCGACCGTCCGCACCGCAGCCTCGGTGCGCTCCAGCACGTGGTCGACCGGCAGGGTCAGCCGAGGCACGTCGGCGTCCTCGCCCAGGCCCCAGGTGCGCGCCAGGCTCGCAGCCAGGTCCACCTCCTCGTCGTGGACGGCCTCGGCGCGGTTCCGGAACCGCCCGGGGTCGACCACGACGACCTCGGCACCGGCGCCGAGGAGGTCGACCAGGACGTGCTCGTCGGCCACGAGCCACGGGAGCCACGCCTCCATCCCCTCGAACACGGCGCCCTCGGCGAGGCGCTCCCAGTGCTCCCGTCCCCACGGCGCCCGACCGACGAGCTCCTCGGCCCGGGCCCGAACCTCGTCCGTGCCGGTGAGCTCCCGGGCCCCGAACACACGCACCTCGTCCACGGCGTCGCCCGACCGTTGGTCGGCCACCGAGAACCGGCAGAGGCGGTCGACCTCGTCACCCCACAGGTCGATCCGGACGGGGACGTCGTCGGTCGACGGGAACACGTCCACGATCGAGCCCCGGACCGCCACCTCCCCCCGGTGCTCGACCTGGTACTCGCGCCGGTAGCCGGCGGCGACCAGGTCGGACACGAGCCGTTCGCTGTCGACCGTGCCACCGGAGCGGACCACCACCGGTTCCGCCGCCTCGACGTGGGGCCCGAGCCGCTGGACGAGCGCCCGGGCCGAGGCCACCACGACCCGGAGGGTCCGGTCCCCCGTCCGCAGCCGCCACATGGTCCGGAGCCGGCGGCCCATGGTCTCCACCGACGGGCTGATCCGCTCGAACGGCAGGGTCTCCCACGCCGGGAACAGCTCGACGGCCTCGGGACCGAGGAACGGGACGAGGTCGGCGGCCAGTTGCTCGGCCTCGTCGACACCCGGGACCGCCACCAGCACCACGTCGACCGCTCCCGCAGCCACCGAACCCGCCACGACCGGAGCCAACGCCGACGTCGGGACGACGGACGGTGCCGCCGGGTCCGACCGGAGCGACCCGAGCCGCTCCAGCAGGGGAGCGAGCGGTGCGTCAGTCGCCATGGAACTGCGCCATGGCCGTGTCGACGCCGTCGGCCACGACGACCTCGACGGCGTCGGCGGCCCGGGCCTCCGCCTCGTCGAGCACGCGTCGCTGGGTGCCCGAGACCCGTGACAGCACCCAGTCGGCACCACGAGCGGCACCTCCCGGCGGCTTGCCCACCCCCAGCCGCAGACGCAGGTGGTCCGGCGAGCGGAGGTGCGAGTGGATCGACCGGAGTCCGTTGTGGCCGGCGTGGCCGCCTCCGATCTTCAGCTTGATCCGGCCCGGCTCCAGGTCCAGTTCGTCGTGGACGACCAGGACCTCGGCCGGTGAGAGCGCGTACCGCCGGACGAGGGCGGCCACGGCGACGCCCGAGTCGTTCATCCAGGTGGTGGGCACGGCCAGGACCACGACGTGACCGCCGATGCGGACCGTCGCCGTGGACGCCGAGACCTTGCCGTCACGACGCAGTCGGGCACCGTGACGCTCGGCCAGCAGCTCCACCACCTCGGCGCCGACGTTGTGCCGAGTGCGCGAGTAGTCCTCGCCGGGGTTGCCCAGTCCGACGACGAGCAGGTCGCAGGACGAGCCTGCCAACGTCAGTCGTCCGAGGACTCGCCGCCGGCGCCGGCGTCACCGCCGGAATCGCCGCCGGCCTCACCCGCGGCCTCGTCGCCGGCCTCACCTCCGGCCTCGCCGCGTGCGGTGACGGCGGCCCGGGTCAGCTGGGCGGTGACCACCGCCTGCTGGGCGGGGCTGCGGCTCTCGACCCCGTCGGGGAGCGCCAGGTCGGCCACCAGGATCGACGAGTCCTCGAGCGTCATGGCCGAGATGTCGCACTCGATCGAGTCCGGGATGGAGTCGGGGCGGACGAGCACCTTGAGCACCGTGATGCGCTGCTCGGTCATGCCGCCGTTGGTCGTGACCTGCTTGGCCTCGCCGACCAGCCGGATGGGCACCTCCACCTCGATCGGGGCGTTCGGGTCGACCTTCAGGAAGTCCACGTGGAGCACGTCACGCCGCACCGGGTGACGCTGGATCTCGCGCACGACCGTCAGGAACGACTCGCCGTCGACCTGGAGCGTGATGAGCGCGTTCAGGCCGGCGTCGGTGGTCAGCGCCCGACGCAGGTCGGCCCGGTCCACGGTCAGGGACGTGGCCGCACCACCGGCGCCGTAGACGACGCCGGGGATCCGACCCTCCGCCCGGACACGCCGGGACGGACCGGTGCCGAGCGCACGGCCGGTCTCTGCGGTGAGGGTGACCTCGGACATGGTGGAACTCCTGGATCGGCGACGGACGTCGCCCGGACGGGCAGCCGGAAACTGTACCGGTCACGCCGCTCGGCGTGCCAACGCACCCCCCGGGGCGGTCGACCCCGGGCTCAGTGCTGGTTCTGGCCGTCGAAGATCTCGGAGACCGAGGTGTCCTCGAACACGGCGTCGATGGCGTCGGCGATGATCCGGGCCGCCGAGAGCACCTCGATCTTGTCGATCCGCTTCTCCTCCGGCAGGGGGAGGGTGTTGGTGATCACGACCTTCTCCAGGGCGGAGGCCTCGAGCCGCTCGATCGCCGGCCCGGAGAAGACCCCGTGGGTGGCTGCGCAGTACACGGCGGAGGCGCCCTTCTCGGCGAGCTGGTCGGCGGCGGCGCAGATCGTGCCGGCGGTGTCGATCATGTCGTCGATGAGCACGCAGGTACGCCCCTCGACCTCGCCGACCACGTCCTTGGCCTCGACCTGGTTCTTGACGCCCTTCACCCGGCGCTTGTGGACGATCGCCAGGTCGGCGTGGAGGGCGTTGGCGTAGCGCTCGGCGACCTTCACCCGACCGGCGTCCGGCGACACGACCACGAGGTCGTCACCGAGGTGCTCCGCCATCCAGTCCACCAGGACCGGCATGGCGGTCAGGTGGTCGACCGGGCCGTCGAAGAACCCCTGGATCTGACCGCTGTGCAGGTCGACCGACACGATCCGCTTGGCGCCGGCGACCTCGAACATGTTGGCGAGCAGCTTGGCCGTGATCGGCTCCCGCCCCTCGGCCTTGCGGTCCTGTCGGCCGTAGCCGTAGAACGGCGCGACCACCGTGATGCGCTTGGCCGACGCCCGCTTGGCGGCGTCCACCATGATGAGCTGCTCCATGATGGCGTCGTTGACCGACATGGTCTCGGTCGATGCGTGGCTCTGGAAGATGAACAGGTCGGCGCCGCGGATCGACTCGCCGAATCGGCAGTGGAGCTCGCCGTTCGCGAACTCTGCGATCTGGACCTCGCTCAACGGCACCCCGAGGTGGGTGCCGACCTCCTCGGCGAGCGCCGAGTTGGCCCGTCCGGTCACGATCGTGAGCCGCTTCTTGGTGACCAGTTCCACGAGTGCGGGCCTCCCTGTCAGGCGATCAGCCGGTCTGAGCGGCAGTGTAGAAGGCCCCGGAGGTCTCACCGTCACCGACCTCGGCACCCGGCCCCAACGACGCGAACGGACCGACCACCGCCCGGTCACCGATCCGCGCCGAGCGGGCCGTCGTCTGCTCGACGACCGACTCGGCACCCACGACCGTGTCGACGAGCCGGGTCCAGGGCCCGACCTCGCACCCGTCGCCCACCACGGTGCTCCCCTGCAGGATCACCCCGGGGAACAGGGTCACGTCGCGTCCCACCCGAACGGTCGTGTCGACGTAGACCGCCGTCGGATCCACGATCGTCACGCCCTGGGCCAGCAGACCGGCGTTGGTCCGTCGCCGGAGCTCGGCCTCGGCTCGCGACAACTGGACCCTGTCGTTCACGCCCTGGGTCTCCTCGGCGTCGTCCGCGACCTGGGCCTCCACGGGGTGGCCGGCCCCGACGAGGACCCCGACGACGTCGGTCAGGTAGTACTCACCCTGGGCGTTGTCGGGTTCGATCCGACGCAGCGCCGGCGCCAGCAGGCTCCGGCGGAAGCAGTAGATCGAGGTGTTGACCTCGTCGATCGCCCGCTCGCCGTCGGTCGCGTCGCGGTGCTCGACGATCCGCTCCACTCGTCCCGACCGGTCCCGCACGACGCGGCCGTAGCCCGTCGGGTCCTCCACCCTGGCCGTGAGCACCGTGGCGGCGGCGCCGCTGCTGCGGTGCCGCTCCACCAGCGCCTCGATGGTCCCGGACCGCAGCAACGGGGTGTCCCCCGGGAGGACCAGCACGTCGCCCTCGTCGGCACCGTCAGGATCCTCCGGGAGCCCCACCAGACCGACCTGGGCGGCGTCGGCGGTGCCCCGCTGGACCCGCTGCTCGACGAACTCGAGGTGCAGGTCGTGCTGCTCCTCCTGCATCTTCTTGGTCACCCACTCGCCCTTGTGGCCCACCACCACGGCCACGCAGGCCACGCCGCTGGTGCCGAGGGCCTCGAGGACGTAGGTGAGCATCGGGCGGCCGCACAGCCGGTGGAGCGGCTTGGGCCGCTCCGAACGCATGCGGCTGCCCTCGCCGGCGGCGAGGACGATGGCGGAGAGCGGGGCGGGTGGGCGGTTCATGCTGGCGGGGCAGGATTCGAACCTGCATCTTCCTGATCCAAAGTCAGGCGTTCTGCCGTTGAACTACCCGCCACGGGGGCGATCCACACGGTAGTTCCTCGGAACGGGCCGACTGCGGGCGCCGCGTCGGCCCCCGGCGCTCAGCGCCGGCGACCGAACAGGGTCGGGATCGTGCGCAGGCCGATCAGGAGGTCACGCCAGAACGACCAGTTCTCGATGTACCGGTTGTCGAGTCGGACCCGCCGCTCGATGCTGGTGTCACCCCAGTAGCCGTTGACCTGGGCCCAACCCGTGATGCCCACGGGGACCCGGTGACGGAAGTGGTAGTCGTCGATCTCGTCGGAGAACTGCTCCACGAAGTGGGGACGCTCGGGGCGGGGTCCGACGAGCGACATCTCGCCGCGGAGCACGTTGAACAGCTGCGGCAGCTCGTCGAGGTGGGACGGACGGAGCACCCGGCCCGCCCACGTCACCCGGTCGTCGTCGTCGACGGACCAGGTGGTGTTGGAGTCGTCGTTCACCCGGAGGGTCCGGAACTTGAGGATCTGGAACGGGTGGCCGCCGATGCCGATCCGCTCCTGGCTGAAGAAGACCGGACCCCGGCTCGAGAGCTTCACCGCCAGGGCGCAGGCCAGCATGATCGGCGCCGTGAGCACGATCAGGATGCTGGAGGCGATCAGGTCGAAGGCCCGCTTGGCCGGCCAGGACCGGGCCGTGGCACCGGGCTGACGGAGCGGGATGAGCGGCAGGCCGTCGACCTCGTGGCCGATGTCGTCGTGGCTGATGCCCAGCTCGAACATCCGGGGCACGACGTAGAACTGGACCTCGTCGTCGTCGCAGCGCCGGATGACGTTCACCAGGTCCGGGTCCTCGGCGGAGCCGAAGGCCAGCACGACGTGGCGCACCCCGGTCCGGCGGAGGAGCTCCGGCAGGTTGCGGGGCCTCCCCACGAGCGGCAGCGGCAGCAGCTCGTCGTCGAACCCGTCCACGAACCCGCACGGGACCAGTCCGGCCTGCGGGTTCTCGGTGAGGACGTCGGCCACCTCGAGTCCGACCACGCCCGACCCGACGATCAGCGTGTCCTCGAGGTCGTAGCCCCGACGGCGGGCCGACACCGCGAGCCGGTAGCTCAGGAGCCGACCGAGCATGACGAGCGGGAACGTCAGCGCGACGATCTGCACGATCGCCACCATGTCGATGAAGCGCTGGGAGTTCGACAGTTCCGTGTACCGGACGACCGAGAACAACAGCGTGGTGATGATCGGAGCGAGCGAGATCCTCGTCAGCGTCGAGACCAGGCCCTCGCCGGGGGTGACGAGCTGACGACGGCGGCGGTGCGTCGTCCACAGCAGGAGGGTGCCGACGACCACGAAGAGTGCGACCACCGGGATCGAGACCAGGTCGGGTCGGACGACCTCGACGGCGAGGAAGGGTGCGGCGAGCGCCACGGCGTCCAGCAGGTGCCCGAGGATCCGGAGGTTCCATCCGACGGCGCGTCGTTCCTGCTGCGGGATCGTCCGGAGCGGCTGGGCGAGCACGACGGGCTCGGGTCCGTTGCGGTCCACCGTGGCCGTCCTGGGCCGCAGGTCGATCACCCTCGGGGTGGTCGCCTCGCCGCCACGAGCCCGACGCTCGGCACGACGCCGGGACGATCCGGTGACCTTCGACGACACCGTCGGGTTGGCCGGCGGGCTGTCCACGGCGGCTGCTCGACGGGCCCTCGCACCTCCGTCCTGGCTCAGCACGCCCCCGCCTCCGTCCGTTCCGTCGTCCCCATCGTTCCCGCCATGTCGGCCCCCCTCGGCCGGGTACCCACCCCCCGCAGTGAGTTCCCCGACATGGGTCAGGGTAGGCAACCCACGGACCGTCCCACAAGGGGCAGTTCCGGGAAGATCCCCCAGTCGCGGACCCCCGGTGGGGTCTCGTGGAGTGAACCCGGCTCAGTCCCGACGAGTGGTGTCCGGACCCCGCTCGGTGGGCCAGACTCGTCGCCGTGACACCCCGGACGGCACCCGAGCTGCGGGTCCTCGAGCGCCGCTCGCTCGGCGAACTGGCGGCCGACTGGGACCGGATCGCGTGGCGGTCCAGCCTCCCCAGCCCCTTCTGCCGGTCCTGGTGGGTCGACCACGCCGCAGGTGCCACGCCGGTCGTGCTGTGCTGTCTCGACGGCGACCGACTCGTCGGCGGCGCCGCCTTCGAGGTCGACACGCCCGGCCGAGCAGGACTCCGCATCGAGCGGGTCCGCTCGCTCGGGCAGGGCTCCCTCGCACCCGACCACCTGGACGTGGTGGCCGCCCCCGAGGACGCCGAGCGCGTGGTCCGAGCGGTCCTCGGGTGGCTCCGACGTCCGGGCAACCGACTCGTCGACCTCGACGGCCTCGCCGCCGGGGGCCACCTGGGTCGGGCGCTGGCGGCGCACTGGATCGACCGCGTGGCCGCACCGTGGGCCGACCTGCGGGTCGACGACGAGGCGGACCCGGCGGCGGCCTACCTCTCGGCCAGACCGGGACGGGTCCGCAGCACCGTGGACCGCACCCGGAAGCGGCTCGAGCGAGCCGGCTGCACCGTCACGACGGTCCCGCCCGACCGCGTCGAGGCGGCGCTCGGCGACCTGGAGCGACTCCACGACGACCGGTGGGGCGACGAGTCGGAGTTCCTCGACGCGTGGGACCGCTTCAGTGCAGCGGCCCGGGCGGCCACCGTCGAGGACCTGCGCATCACCGAGGTCCGAACTGCCGAGGGCGAGGTGGTGGCGACCGAGCTCGACCTGCTCACACCACTGAGCGCCTCGTTCTACCAGGCCGGCCGCTCGCCCGAACGGGAGTGGCGCGGCGCCGGGTCGGTGCTCCGGGCCCAGATCGTGCGGGACGCCGTGGCCGACGGCCGACTCGAGTACGACCTCCTCCGTGGCGACGAGTCCTACAAGGACGACTGGGCGACGGACCGACGGGCGGTGCTGCGCGTGCGGTTCGGCTCGGGGCCGCTGGGACGGGCCGCCGCCACCTCGGCGGGCCTGTGGCGCCACGCCGCCCCGACCTACCTGCGGATCCGTGACCGCGTCCGCGCGGTCCGGTCCGGCGACGCCGACGACCGCTCCGGGACGACCGCCCCCGGGTCGTCACCTCCCGAGGTGGCGGACCCCGCCTGAGCCGGCCGCGGTGGCGCTTCAGCCGCGGAGCTTGGCCACCACGTCGAACGCCTCACGCCGCACGGACGGAGCAGCGAGCGAGACCAGTCCTCCGAGGGCACCGGCGGCGACGATCGCGAGCAGGGACCACCAGCCGCCCGGGGTGGCCAACCGGACCGGGAGGCCGGCCGCCGCCACGCAGAGCGCCACGACGAGCCCGGGTACGAGACAGCGGAGGGCCGTCAGGTGCGGAGCCCCGACGATCCGGTCGACGATCCCCTGCCGCACGGTCAGGAACACCGACTGGGTCACCAGGTGGACCACTGCGACCCACACCACGCCGGCGGGGGCGACGAACCACATGGCGACCAGCATCACCGGGACCATGACGGCGTTGATCCGCAGGAGGACCCCGGGACGGTTGATGGCCATGAGCAGGTCGCCGTTGGCGAACCCCAACCCGACCACCGCTCCCGTGATCGACAGGACCTCCATCGTCTGGATGCCCACCGGGTTGGCGTCGCCGAACAGGAGGGTGAAGGAGTCGCGGGCCACGAGCGCCAGCCCGATGCCCACGGGGAACGAGAACATCGCCACCAGCCGCAGCGCCCGGTACATCCCCTCCCGGATCGCCTCGGGTCCGTCGGAGCGGATCCGGGCGAACATCGGGAACAGCACGGCCGACAGCGCGTTCAACTGGGCGCCCATGACGAACTCCGGCAGCTTGAACGCCTGGTAGTAGGTGGCGTACTGGGCGTTGTTGCGGTTGCCGACCACGAAGTAGTCCCCGTTGAGCGCCAGGACGCTCAGCACCCGGTTCCCCGCCACCTTCCACGCGTAGTCGAACAGCTCCCTGATGATCCGCCAGTCCCACTGCAGGGTCGGCCGGAACCGCAGGAGCCACCAGGTGAGCACCAGGGTGACGGCGTTGGAGGCGATCAGCCCGATGACCACCGACCACGCCCCCAGGCCCCGGACGGCGAGGACGATCGTCAGCACGGTCCTGGTGACGTCCCGCGTCACCTCGACCCCCGACCGACGTCGGAAGTCCATGTCCCGCATGAACAGCGACCAGGGGACGGTGTTGAGGGCGGAGAGGACGACGACGACGGCGAACAGTCGGAACACCGGCACGAAGTCCTCGGCCTGGAAGTACCAACCGATCACCGGGGCGATCGCCAACGCGAGGAGCCCGAGGACGACGCCGAGCACCACGTTGGCGCTGAACGCCACCTGCACCCGCCGGGAGAGTCCCTCCTCCTGCTCGTAGACGAGCGCCGCTCCCATGCCGAGGTCGAGCGCGTTGTCGAAGTAGAAGACCAGGAGGAGCAGGGTGACCATGACGGCGTAGTCCGCCGTGGGCAGGACCCGGGCCAGCACGGCGGCCAGCACGATCGCCAGCACGTAGCGCGTGAAGATCCCGACGTTCGCCCACAGGAACCCGCGGCTGGCGGTCGTCCCGAGCGACTTCCCGTCGTTGCCGCCCGAACGGGACCGGAGCTCGCCCGGGTCGACCGGGTCGTCGCCGCCGACCACCGGTCGGGCCGGTCCGTCGGGAGGTGCCTCGACCGGAGACGGCCCCTCCGGCCGATCCCCCTCGGACACGGCTAGCGGCGCAGCACGACGACGCCCGCCGACCCGCCGCTGAACGACCGCAGCGTGTCACCCGCCGACCGGGCGTCGGTCAGGCTCGTCTGACCCTCGGCCACCACCATGAGCGTGGCGTCGGCCAGGGAGAGCAGCTGGGAGGTGGGCACCGGACCGGGCACCCGGGGACCGTTGACGACCACGACGTAGCGGCCGGCCATGCCGTCCAGCACGCCACCGAACGAGGACCGCATCCGCAGGATGTTCCGGCTCCGGTCCACACCGGCGCCGAGGAACCGCACCATGCCGGGTGGGACGTCGAGGGACGCCAGGGACTTGGGGACCCGGTCGCCGGAGACGTCGAGCATGGCGGCGCTCGGGTCGAGCTGACCGCTCAGGCACTCCGCCAGACCGGCCACGTCGGTGGCGTCCACCAGGTCGGTCAGCTGACCGCCCTCCAGGTCGGCGTCGACGAGCGCGACCGGCTGGCCGAAGCTCCGGGCGATCACCAACGAGAGTGCCAGGGCGAGCTGCGCCCGGTCCTCCCCGTCGTCGGCACCGACGAGCACGAGCCGGTGCACGGGTTCGTTGAGGCTCAGTCGTTCGACGGCTGCGATCACGCTCGAGACGGCGTCCTGGGGATTGCTGCCCCGGCCCGTGAGGGCGGGCACCTTGACGAGGATCGGGAGGTCGATCGCCTCGGTCACGTCCTGGGCGGTGTTGACCACGGGGCGCCGGAGGTTCCGGTAGAGGAAGAAGAGGTAGGGGACGATCCCGCCGAGCAGCGCACCGAAGATGGCACCGAACCACAGCGGGACCGTGGAGGTCTGCTGCAGCGGGAACGCGTAGACCTCCTGGAAGATCGGCCCGGGGATCCGCTGCTCGACCGGGATCTCCCGCTGGTTGGAGTTGAACACGTCCCGGAGGGCCGGGACGATCTGGGCCGAGACGAGCTCCGACTTCTCCTTGGACGGACTCGACGAGATCACGGCCATGAAGGGCGAGAGCGGGTCGCGCTTGACCGAGATCATCCCGGAGATCTCGTCGATCGAGAGGTCCAGGTCGCCCCGCCGCTTGATCTCGGCAGCCAGGCCGGGCGAGGTGATGATGCCCTCCAGGGCGAGGGCCAGGACCTCGTTGTCGTTGGGGTTGGCGCCCGACAGGACGATGACCGAGCGGGTGGTCTGGTAGATCGGCGGCTGGACGGAGATGAGCGCCACCATGAGCGCGGCCATCACCAGGGCGGACAACGCCACCACCACGGCCTGGAGACCGGACAGGCGGAGTGAACGCCGGCGCTCGACGGCCACCGGCGGTTCGTACGCCGCAGGAACGACCTCGGTCGACCTCTCCATGGGTGTGGTCACCCGCTCGCCTCCTGGGCCCGCCGGATCCCGGTCGACGGCCGTCGCCTCCGTCGGGGGCGACGGACCCCCGGGAGATCGAGTCTACCGACCGGTCCTCCCGGCTGAAACCCGCCCGACTTGCCTCCGGACCGCCACCAGCCTCTAGGGTGCTCCCGCCATGGGATCCCTGATCAAGAAGCGGCGCAAGCGGATGCGCAAGAAGAAGCACAAGAAGCTGCTCCGCCGCACCCGTCACCAGCGCCGCGCCCGCGGCAAGTGACCCTGCGGGCCCGAGGGCCCGCTCGCCGTCCCGGTCGGTGTCAGCCGCCGGTCGAGGCCACGGTCCGCACCACGACCCGGCCCGGACCCGGGTGCTCCCCCTCCACGAACCACGTGGACCCGCTGCCGGCCAGCCGGGGTTCGACGCCCGTGGACTCCCCCAGCACGTCGCGGTACCCAGCCAGCTCCGGGTAGGCCGCCAGCGCCGCCGGCTCGAGGTCGTTGCCGTGCTCCCCGGTCGGGCCACCGAGCTCGTCCCAGGTCCGGTAGACCACCGGGGTCGAGCAGTGCAGCGGTGGCGTGAGGAGCGTGAGCGTGGTCTCGGCGTGCGGGAGCGGCTCGACCTGCTCGCCGATCCCCCGCACCCGCGCCCGGCCGCCCACCACACAGAACGGCACGTCGGCACCGAGGGCGGCGGCGTCGGCGAGGTCGAGCGCCGCCGGGTCGTCACGGCCGATCCAGCGCAGGACCGCGGCGGCGTCCGCGCTGCCACCGCCCAGGCCCGCGCCCGCAGGGATGCGCTTGTCGAGCCGCACCGAGGCCGAGCGGCCCCACCGGGAGAGCGCCCGGAGGACGAGGTCACCGGGGTCGGTGGGTCGGAGTCCCTCGGGGCCCCGGACGACTAGCTCGGCCGGCGCGCCGACCGGGAGCTCCGAGACCTCGAGGCGGTCGCAGAGGTCGACGGTCACCATCTCGGCGTCGATCAGGTGGTACCCGTCCGGACGGACACCGGTGACCCGGAGCGACAGCGTCACCTTGGCCCGGGCCAGCAGTTCGACCACGGGAGCACCCTACGACGTGCGCCCGGTGACGACGTCGGCCAGCCGGGCCCAGTCGGCCACACCCAGCTCCTCGGGTCGTGCGGTCGGGGCGACCGCAGCAGCGGCGAACCCCGCCGGGTCGACCCGGTCACCGATGGTGGACCGCAGCATCTTCCTCCGCTGGCCGTAGGCCCGGTCGACCAGCTCGAAGGCGACCGACCGGTCGGCCTCGGGCGGCGGCCGACGGACGATCTCGACGACGGCGGAGGCGACCCGGGGCCGCGGGACGAACACGGCCGCGTCGACACCGAAGAGTCGGCGGGCCCGGGCGTACCAACCGACCTTGATCGTCGGCACCCCGATGGTCCGGCCGCCCGGCGTGGCCACCAGCCGGTCGGCGACCTCGGACTGGACCATCACGACCAGCGACCCCACGGCGTCGACCCGCTCGAGCAGGCCCAGCAGGATCGGCACGGCGACGTTGTAGGGCAGGTTCGCGACCACGACCCAGCCCGCACCCCAGTCGGACCGGCGGTCCAGCTCGTCCGCCACGTCGACACGCGTGACGTCACCCGTGACCACCTCGACCCGACCCGGGGCGACGCCGTGGTCGGTGAGCCAGGGCACGAGCGTGGCAGCGAACGTCTCGTCCTGCTCCACGGCGAGCACCCGGGCGCCCCGCTCGGCGAGCGCGATCGTGAGCGAGCCGAGGCCGGGGCCCACCTCCAGGACCGGGGTGTCCGGCCCGACGCCGGCCGCGGCGGCGATCCTGCGGACCACGCCGGGGTCGGCGACGAAGTTCTGACCGAGCGATCGACGCGCCGGATGGTCGAGTTCGTCGAGCCGGGCGCGGACCTCGGCAGCTCCCAGCGGCCTCACCCCGATGACGATCCTGAACCGGAGCCCGAACCCGAGCCCGAACCCGAGCCCGAACCGCCGTCGGAGTCGTCGTCCTCGTCGACGGTTGTCGGTGGCAACGAGGACACCGTGGGTGCCGGGCCCCGCTCTGAGTAGAGGCTGTAGCCCTTCCGGTACCAGTCCGGCTGCATCTCGATCGACCGGGGCGGGCCTCCGACGACGACCACGGTGGTGCTCGGCGTCGAGGTCGGAGCGACCCCCTCCGGCTCCGGTTCGTCACCACCCCCGAACGCGGCTGCCGCCACGAGGACCAGGACGGCGACGACCGTGGCCGCGAGCGCCACGGCGTAGCGGACCGGCAGCCCGAGCACGGTCCCGGGGCGGGAGTCCGGCTCGGCGGATCGTCGGCGGACGACCGCCGCACCCTCGGGGGCCGATCCCCCCTCGGTGGTCCCCGAGGACCCGCTCACGACCGGCCCGCGTCGGCGGCTCCGGCCGGGTCGAGCCCGTAGCAACGGCGAGCGTTCACGGTGGTGGCAGCGGCAACCTCCGCCACCGGCACACCGTGGAGCTCGGCCACCCGTTCGCCGACGAGCGTGACCAACGCCGGTCGGTTGCGCTGCCCGCGGTGCGGCACCGGGGTGAGCCAGGGCGCGTCGGTCTCGACCATGAGTCGTTCCAGCGGAGTCGCCGCCACCGCCTCCTGCAACGCCTCCGACCGCGGGAAGGTCACGATGCCCGAGACGGACAGGAGTGCCCCGCGCTCCACGGCCGCCGCCGCCTCACCGGGCCCACCCGTGAAGCAGTGGAAGACGGTCCGTTCGGGGACCCCCTCACGATCGAGCAGCTCGAAGGTCTCGTCCCAGGCCTCGCGGGTGTGGATCACGAGGGGCAACGACCACTCGTGGGCCAGACCGATCTGCTCGGCGAACACGGCTCGCTGTCGGTCCCGCGGCGAGTGGTCGTAGTGGAAGTCGAGACCACACTCACCGACCGCCACCACCGTCCCGTCGGACACTCCGTCGGCCAGGAGCTCCGCCAGCCCGGCGCAGCCGTCGGTCGCGTCGTGCGGGTGGAGCCCGACGGTGGCGGAGACGCCGG
>CAIQNH010000149.1 GCA_903873135.1 uncultured Actinomycetes bacterium | reverse complement strand
TCTCCGACACCGACGCCGAGTCGCTCGAGGGCATGGAGGCGACCCTGCGTCGCGAGCTCGCCGAGCTGGCCCGCGGCCACGCCCGGGACGAGGGCTACGTGTTCGTGGGGCCGGTCGAGGTGTCGGTGGAGGCGGGCGACGTGCCGCGCGGGACGATCGACCTCGACGCCCGGATCGTCGAGGGTGCGGGGGCGCTCCCGCCCGGGTCGCTGCTGTTGCCGACGGGCGACCGGGTCCCGCTCGGCGAGTACGAGGTGTCGATCGGCCGCAACGACGACTGCACGGTGATCCTGGCCGACCCGAACGTGAGCCGGCTCCACGCCGTCGTCCGACCGTCGGGCGACGGCTTCGTGGTGGTCGACCAGGGGTCGACGAACGGGACCAGGGTCAACGAGGCCCGCGTCAGCGAGCACCAGTTGGTCGCCGGTGACGAACTCCGGTTCGGCAACACGGTGATCCGGTTCGAGGCGTCGTAGGAGACCACGTGCCCGAACAGCTCCTCACCGTCCTCAAGCTGTGCCTGCTGGCGCTCCTCTACCTGTTCTTCCTGCGTGTCCTGCGGGCGGTGTGGGCCGAGGTCGGCCCGCTCCGGGCCGCCACCGGGCAGGTCCCCCGGTCTGCCGGAGCTCCGGCGGCGGCCGAGCCGCCTGCCGCTGGGCGCAGGGGCCGCTCGGCCCGCGCCGGTCGCTCGCGGTCGTCGCGCCGCCAGCCGTCGGTCCCGACGCGTCTCGTGACGGTGGAGCCGGCGAGCCGGGCCGGTGCCGAGGCCGCGCTCGGACCGGAGCTGACCATCGGTCGAGCGGCCGGCTGCTCGATGGTGTTCGACGAACGATTCGTCTCGCAGGTCCACTGCCGTGTCTTCGTCCGTGACGGAGCCGTGTTCGTCGAGGACCTGGGTTCGACCAACGGGACGTGGGTGAACGGCGCCCGGGTGGTCGGCCAGATGCCGGCCCGGCTCGGCGACCGGATCCAGGTCGGCAACGTGGTGCTGGAGGTCCGGTGACCACGCTGCAGTCCGGCTCCGCCACCGTCGTCGGTCAGGTGCGCGCGGCCAACGAGGACAGCCACCAGGTGACCGATCGGCTGGCAGTGGTCGCCGACGGCATGGGCGGGCACCGTGGCGGTGCCGTCGCCTCGGCCACGACCGTGCGTGTCGTCGCTGGTTCCCCCGCCACCACCCTCGAGGAGCTCGTCGCTGCGGTCCAGCAGGCCAACCGGCAGGTGTTCGACGACGCCCGGTCCAACGCGGATCTCCGCGGCATGGGGACGACGGTCTGCCTGGTCGGCCTGGTCGACCACGACGGCGTCGAGGAGCTCGCCGTGCTGAACGTGGGCGACAGCCGGGTGTACCTGCTCGCCTCCGGCGTCGTGGAGCAGCTGACCGAGGACCACTCGCTGGTGGAGACGCTCGTGCGTGAGGGTCGACTGAGTCCCGAGGACGCCGAGGTCCACCCGCAGCGCAACGTGCTCACCCGTGCCCTCGGCGTCGACTCGGCCGTCGCCGTGGACGCGTGGCTCCTGCGTCCGGCCGACGGGGACCGGCTCCTGCTCTGCAGCGACGGGCTCTTCAACGAGGTGGCCGAGGACCGGATGGCGGAGCTGCTGGCCGAGCCCGACGCGCCCGAGTTGGTGGCCCGACGGCTCTGCGCCGAGGCCGATGCCGCCGGCGGGCGCGACAACATCACCGTCGTGGTGGTCGACGTGGCCGACGTCGGCCACCCACCGGCGCCGCTGGTCGAGCGGTACCGCCGGTTCAGCACGCCGTCGGTCGACCTGTTCGGCGACGACGACGGTCCGCACACCGACACCGTGCTCGCCGTGGTCGGGACCGGTTCCCCGCAGGGCGAGGCGGCTCCGGTGCCGGAGACCGCTGCCGAGCCCCCCACACCGTCGACGACGGCGGCCGACGCCGAGTCTGCTGCGCCGGCTGCCACGACCGGGGCGTCCCCACCCGTGGTCACGGGGGCGGGCGACGGCGCCGCCCGGCGCAGCTGGTGGCGCGTCGCGGCCTTCGCCGCTGCGGTGCTGGGCGTCGTGGCCCTGGCGGTCGCCGCCATCACGTTGTTCGGTCGACAGGGCTACTTCCTCGACACCGCAGGCGACGAGGTGACGGTCTTCTCGGGACAGACCTGGGGCAGGGCCTGGTTCGCCCCGGAGGCGGTCGATCCGACCGGGTTCTCGCTCGAGGACCTCACCGAGAACGGCCGGCGCGAGGTCGTCAACCAGAAGCGGTTCAACGACGTCGACGAGGCACGCAACTTCGTGACGCTCAACACGACCACCACCACGACCACGACCACCACGACGACGACGACCACCACGACCACCACGACGTTGCTCCCGCCGCTCCCGCCGGGGATCGCTCCTCCGCCGGTCCTCCCCGCACCCCCCGGACCCTGAGCGCCGCGTGACCGCCACGGTTCCCCCGTCATCGGCGACCCCGAGACCGAACGTCCAGGCCATCGGCACCCGCCGGCGCACGACCGAGCTCGGTCTGCTCGTCCTCTCCTCCATCATCGTGCTGGGCGCGTACGCGCTCGCCAGCCTGGGTCGCAACGCCTCGCTGCCGGCCGACATCCTCCCGTTCCTCGGCGTGATCCTGGTGCTGGTGCTCGCCGCCCACCTGGCGGTCCGTCGGTGGGCCCGGTGTTCCGACGCCCTCCTCCTGCCGATCGTGGCGCTGTTGAACGGGCTCGGGTTCGTGTTCATCGCCCGCCTCGACGACCAGCTCGCCGGCCTGCAGGCCACGTGGACGGGCGTGGGGATCGCCGCGTTCATCCTGACCCTCGTGGTGGTCCGCGACGTCCGGGTGCTCCAGCGCTACCGCTACACGTTCGGACTCGTCGGCGTCGCCCTCCTGCTGCTCCCGCTGCTCCCGGTGTTCGGTCAGAACATCAACGGGGCCCGCATCTGGGTGGCGTTCGGTCCCGTGAGCTTCCAGCCCGGTGAGTTCGCCAAGATCGCGCTCGCCATCTTCTTCGCCGGCTACCTGGTGGAGCGTCGCGAGATCCTGGGGGTGGCGACGTTCCGGGTGGGTCCGTTCAACACGCCGGACCCCCGCCAGTTCGGACCGGTGCTCGTGGCCTGGGGGATCTCGCTGCTCGTCGTGATCTTCCAGCGTGACCTGGGCTCGGCGCTGCTGTTCTTCCTGCTCTTCCTCGTCACGCTGTGGGTGGCCACCGGCCGGGCCGTCTACGTGGTGCTCGGGTTCGTGCTGTTCGGGGTCGGGGCGTTCGTCAGCTGGACCCAGTTCTCGCACGTGCAGGACCGCGTCTCGATCTGGCTGGACCCGTGGGCGGACCCGGCGGGTTCCGGCTACCAGGTGATCCAGGCCGCCTACGCGCTGGCCTGGGGTGGGACGTCCGGTGTGGGCCCCGGTCTGGGCATCGTGGACCGCATCCCGTTCGACGAGACCGACTTCATCGTCGCGATCATCGGTGAGGAGCTGGGCCTGCTGGGCACCACGGCGGTCCTGGTCGCGTTCCTGCTGCTCGCCGGCAGCGGACTGCGGATCGCCAAGGGTGCCGGCGCCACGTTCGGCACCCTGCTCGCCGTCGGGCTCACCTCGCTCGTCGCCTTCCAGGCGTTCATCATCATGGCGGGCGTCACGCGCCTGCTCCCGCTCACCGGCGTGACGCTCCCGTTCGTCTCGTACGGCGGTTCGTCACTGGTGTCGAACTACGTGCTCGTCGCGCTCCTGCTCCGGATCTCCGACCAGTCGATCCGGCGGGCCCCCGATCCGTTGGCGGCGCTGTGAGGCGGCAGATCGCGCTGCTCGGTGCAGCGATCCTGATCTGCTACGTGGCGTTGTTCGTGAAGTTCAACCAGATCCAGGTGTTCCAGGCCGACGCGCTCAACGGGCGTTCCGACAACACCCGACAGCTCCAGCGGGACTTCAACGAGCCCCGGGGGTCGATCATCACCGCCGACGGTGTCCTGGCTGCGTTCTCCGAGGAGCGCCGGGCGACGCTGCGCTACCAGCGTGTCTACCCCGAGGGCGACCTCCTGGCGGGGGTGACCGGTTACTACTCCTTCGGTCTCGGGTCCTCGGGCGTCGAGCGCTCGTACAACGACGAGCTCGCCGGCCGGACGACCGCGCTCAAGCTGCGCGAGCTCACGGGGTTCTTCACCGACACCTCGAGCGAGGGCGACGTGGTGCTCACGGTCCGCAAGGACCTGCAGGAGGTGGCCCGGGACGCGCTCGGCGACCGGCCGGGTGCGGTCGTCGCCCTCGACCCGAGGGACGGCGCGGTGCTGACGCTGTGGTCCAGTCCGTCGTTCGACCCCAACCAGCTCTCGAGCAACGACACGACCCAGGCGACCGCGGTCAAGGAGTTCCTCGACGCCGTGCCCCAGAAGCCGCTGCTCATCCGGGCCTACCAGGAGAACTACTTCCCGGGCTCGACGTTCAAGGTGGTGACGGCAGCGGCCGGGCTCGAGAGCCGGGCGGTGACGGCCACGACACCGGACTACCCGGTGGTCACCGAGTACACCCCTCCGTTCACCCGGCAGGGCATCTCCAACTTCGGGGGCGCTCCCTGCGGCGGGACGCTGTTCGTGATCCTGGCCCGGTCGTGCAACAGCTCGTTCGCCCAGATGGCCGTGGAGCAGACCGGCCCGGACCCGATGGTCGCGACGGCGGAGCGGTTCGGGTTCAACGACGCGCCCCCGATCGACCTCCCGGACCCGGCCCGGTCCGTCTACCCGACGGACTTCGGCGAGATCGTGGAGCGTCCACCCGGTCGGCCCCCCGTGTACTCCGACGCCCCCAAGCTGGCGCAGACCGCGATCGGCCAGAACGACGTGCGGGCCACGCCCCTGCAGATGGCGCTCGTCGCCGCGGGTGTGGCCGCCGGCGGCGAGGTCCCCGTGCCCCACGTGATGGACGAGATCCGGGCCCGGGACGGCTCGGTGGTGGAGCGCTACGAGCCCGAGGTGTGGCGGAAGGCGGTCGCACCGGCCGACGCCGCGACCCTGCGGCAGGCCATGGTGGGCGTCGTCGCCGACGGCACGGCGCGGAACATGGCGATCCAGGGGTTCGAGGTCGGCGCCAAGACGGGCACGGCCCAGCTGGGGACGACCCCGCCGCGCTCGCACGGCTGGATGATCGCCTTCGGCGGTCGACCGGGTCAGGACCCCACCGTGGCGGTGGCGGTCATCGTCGAGAACCTGTCGGGCGCGAGCGCCGAGACGGGCGGGTCGACCGCAGGTCCCGTGGCCCGGGCGGTGCTCGCCGCGGCGCTGGGGGCCGAGTGAGGCCCGCCCCGAACCGGACGCCACCGGCCCGGTCGGGCTCCGTGGTGCCACGGCCGCAGGTACCCACCCCTCTACGCTGGGCGAAGTATGGCTGACGACGACCTCCGAGTGCTCGGTGATCGCTACGAGATCCACCGACTCATCGCGCGTGGCGGCATGGCGCAGGTGTACCTGGCCCGGGACCGGACCCTCGACCGTCCGGTCGCGGTCAAGGAACTGGTGCCCGAGTTCGCGACCGACCCGGCGTTCGTCGAGCGGTTCCGACGGGAGGCCACGTCCGCAGCACAGCTGACGCACCCCAACATCGTCTCCGTCTACGACTGGGGCACCCAGGACGGGACGTACTTCATCGTCATGGAGTACGTCGACGGGCCGTCGCTGTCGCAGCTGATCCGCCGCGACGGTGCCCTCCACCCCCGGCGCGCCGCCGAGATCGCCGCCGAGGTGGCCTCGGCCCTCGGCTTCGCCCACTCCCGGGACGTCGTCCACCGTGACGTGAAGCCCGGCAACGTCCTGCTCACCTCGAGCGGGCAGGCCAAGGTCGCCGACTTCGGGATCGCCCGGGCCATGTCGTCGGCGGACGGCGAGCTGACGCAGACCGGTTCGGTCATGGGCACGGCGACGTACTTCTCGCCCGAGCAGGCCCAGGGGCTCCCGGTGGACGCCCGCGCCGACCTCTACTCCCTCGGCGTCGTGCTCTACGAGATGGTCACGGGTCGTGCCCCGTTCACGGGCGACACGCCGCTCGCGATCGCCTACAAGCACGTGCAGGACCAGCCGCCCCGACCGTCGACGGTCTCGCCGGGCGTGCCGGTCGGCCTCGAGGCGATCATCCTCAAGCTGCTGGCCAAGCAGCCCGCCGACCGCTACGTGGACGCCGAGTCGTTGCGGAGCGACCTGCAGCGCTTCCTGGACGGCCAGACCACCGTGGCCGAGCAGCAGCTCGCTGCGCTCGGGACCGCCGCTGCGGTCGCCGCCGCTGCTGCGCCGGCCGGCGCCACCACCGTGCAGCCGGTCGTCGAGCCGGAGTTCGACGACGGCCAGGACGAGGAGGAACCGAGGTCCCGGACCGGACTGTTCATCGGGGTGCTCGTCGTGCTGCTGGCGCTCCTCGCCGGACTCCTCTTCTGGTTCGCCCGGGGGCTCAACGCCGCCGACGTCGAGGTTCCCGCCACGATCGGGCTGACCCGGGCCGAGGCCGAGACCCTGCTGCGCAACGAGGGGTTCGAGGTCGAGGTCACCGAGCAGGCCAACCCGAGCATCGAGGCCGGCCGGGTCATCTCGCAGGACCCGGCGCCCCGGACCAAGGCACCGGACGGCTCGACCGTGACGATCGTCGTCTCGCAGGGCCCGGCCCAGGTGCCCGTCCCCGAGGTGGCCGGTCGGACGCAGGCCGAGGGTGAGTTCATCCTCGCCCTCGCCGGGCTGCGGGCCAAGGTGATCTCCATCGAGGACCCGAACACCGAACCGGGTCGCGTGATCTCGTCCAACCCTGCCGCCGGCGTGCCGGTCTCCAAGGACTCCGAGGTCGAGCTGCGGGTGTCGAAGGGGCCGGGCGAGGAGCTCGTGCCCAACGTGG
>CAIQNH010000148.1 GCA_903873135.1 uncultured Actinomycetes bacterium | reverse complement strand
ATGGCATGGAGCTCGCACCACAGAGTGCGGCGAGGACTGCTGCGAAAAGTGCCGTCGAAAGTGTCAGGATCTGTCGGTCCGGACTCCAGCAGGTGCCGGCAGGTGGGTGTTCCACCGGGCGAGGAGGGTGGTCATGGGCGTGCAGGGCGATGCAGCGGGCCTGGTCGGCCGGAGTGGTCGCGGTCCAGGTGGTGGTCGGTCGGTCCGGGGTGATCGACGATGGAACTCGGTCGTCATGTCTGTTGCGGTCGCCCTGGCGCTGCTCGGGTCGCTGTTCGCGGCACCGGCGGCCACAGCGGCCGAGTCGCCGGCTGCTGTCCCGGCGCCCTCAGCGCCGTCGTCCTCGCTGGTCGCAGGTGGACTCGGCTACGTTCCCCTGACCGCGCCGTGCCGTGCCGTGGACACCCGCAGCACCTCGTACGTGCTGGGCGCCGTGAGCCCCGACGACCTCCGGCCGTTCCAGATCGCCGGGGCCGGCAGCATGGCCTCCCAGGGCGGCGCGCTGGGCGGCTGCGGCGTCCCTGACGGCGTGGCGGCCGCCGAGGTCACCATCACCGCCGTCGCACCGATCGGGGCCGGGTTCCTGCGGGCGTTCCCCAAGGTCGACCCGCCGGTCGTGCCCAACGCGACGCTGGTGAACTACACCAACGGACGAGGCATCACGAACACCGTGACCGTGCCGCTGCGGGTCGAGGCGGGAGTCCAGGACCTGTACCTCAAGAACTTCGGTGGGACCCTCCACGTGACCATCGACGTGCTCGGCTACTTCACGTCCCCGGGAGGCACCGACTACACGCCGCTCAGCCCGCCGTGCCGGGTGGCCGACACCCGGGCGGTGTCGGGTCGCCTCGCCGCGGGCACGTCCCGAACGTTCCGGGTGGGTGGACAGGTCAACCTGAGCGCCCAGGGCGGGCCCGCCGCCGGGTGCATCCCCGACGGCATGGAGGCCGCCGAGATCTCGATCACCGTCGTGAACGCATCGGCCGCCGGGTTCGTCCAGGTGGGCCCGAACTCGTCGCCGCTGCGGCTGTCGACGTTCGTCAACTTCGCTGCCGGGGTGAACACCACCAACACCGGGACCGTGACGTTGTCGAAGACGAGCGTCAACGACGTGGTCGTCGCGGCGTCGGGAGCCGACGTGGACGTGCTGATCGACGTGCAGGGCTACTTCGACGAGGAGATCCTCGGCGCCCGCTACCAGCCGATCACGCCCTGCCGGGTGCTGGACACCCGCTCGGTGGGTGGCCCGGCCGGGGTGGGGAGCCCGCTCGGCCCGAACGCCACCCGGTTCCTGCAGGTGGGGGGCGAGTTCGTCGGCTTCCCCGCCCAGGGAGCGACCTCGGCGATCGGCTGCGGGGTGCCCCAGGGTGCTGCCGCCGTCGAGGCGGCCGTCACCGCGGCGGCCCCGGTGGGGTCCGGCTTCACCCGGCCCTTCCCGGTCGGCTCGACGGCGTCGGCGACGTTCCTCAACTACACGGCGGTCGGCGGCATCACCAACGCCGGCGCCCTGACCCTCGGCGAGGCCGGTCTCCAGGACCTGGCGATCACGAACTTCGGCGGCACCACCCAGTACCTGGTGGACGTGCTCGGCTACTTCGAGCCGAGGAACACCGACTTCCGGGCGGAGCAGGTCGTCGCCGGGGGGCAGCACTCCTGTGCGCTGACGACGGTCGACACCTCGGCGGCCCCGACCGGTCAGGTCCTGTGCTGGGGTGCCAACGGCTCAGGTCAACGGGGTGACGCCATCGGGGTGACGACGTTCCCGGCGAATGTCGCGATGCGGTTCATCCCGTCGTTGGACCAGGTGGTGCAGGTCAGCACCAGCGGGTCGAGTGTGCTCGACCCGCACACCTGCGTCGTACGAGGTGTGGGCTTCTCGAACGTCCGGTGCTTCGGCTCCAACGCCGAGGGTCAGCTCGGTGACGGGACCACCACCCTGCGGTCGTCGCCCACCACGGTGCCCGGTCTGGGGTTCGTGGTGCAGCTCTCGGCCGGGAGCCGGTTCACCTGCGCCGTGGTGATCGACGGGACGGTCCGGTGCTGGGGTCGCAACGACGAGGGCCAGCTCGGTGACGGCACCACGACCGATCGGCTGTCGCCGACCGCGGTGCCGGGCCTGACCGACGTGGTCCAGGTGGCGGCGGGTCAGTTCCACGCCTGTGCCCTGCGTCGCGACGGCACGGTCCGGTGCTGGGGTAGCAACGTCGACGGGCGACTGGGCGACAACACCACCACGAACCGGACCTCCCCGGTCACGGTGGTGCCCACCAGTGGATCAGGTGCGCTCGGCGGCGTCGTCCAGATCGCCGCCGGCGGCTTTCACACCTGTGCGGTGCTGGCCGACTCGACGGCTCGATGCTGGGGTCCGTCGGCCCAGAACGGCAACGGTGGCATCAACAGAGCCGGCCGACCGATGGTGGTCACGAGTGCCGGCACCACGCCGCTGGCCGGGGTGGGCCAGGTCACAGCTGGGTCCGTCCACACGTGTGCGGTGCTGGCCGACTCCACCTCCCGGTGCTGGGGGCTCGGCGACGACGGTCGACT
>CAIQNH010000147.1 GCA_903873135.1 uncultured Actinomycetes bacterium | reverse complement strand
CGCCCGGGGCTCCGTCGGTCGCCTCGTCGCGGTCGAGCGCGGTGTCAGACTGACGGCCGTGTCGGCGACGGTGGTGCTCGGAGGAGGGTGGGTCGGCTCAGCCGTGGCCGAGGCGGCGCGGGCCGTCGGCCGGGTGGTGGTGGCGGACCCGCCGCTGGACCCGGTGCTCGCACCGCGGGACCGCACCTCGGCCGAGGCGCTGCTCGAGCTGGTCCGCACCAGTGGTGCGCGCAGCGTGGTCAACGCCTGTGGTCGCGTGGTCGGCACCGACGCCGAGCTGGTCGACGCCAACGTGACCTTCCCCACCTGGCTCTGCGAGGTGCTCGCCGGCCACGGACTCCGACTCGTGCACGTCGGCTCGGCGTCGGAGCTCGGGGACCCCGGCACCTCCGAGCCCGTCGACGAGTCCCACCCGTGCCGTCCCAGCGGTGCGTACGCCGAGACCAAGCTGGCGGGGACGCAGTCCGTCCTCTCGGCGGCCGGGGCGGACCTCCGGGTCGTCGCCGCCCGCGTGTTCAACCTGGCCGCGCCGACGGTCCCGCCCAGTTCGCCGATCGCCCAGTGGCTCGGGGACCTGACCACCCTCCCGACCGGTGGGGGGTCGATCGAGGTGTGGTGGCCGGAGACCGTGCGCGACTTCGTGCGACTCGTCGACGCCGCCGAGGTGCTGGTGGACCTCGCCACCGTCGACGACCCGCCCGACCTGGTGCACGTGTGCTCCGGGGTCGGGCTGGCCTACGGCGACCTGGTCGAGGCGCTCGCCCGTCGACTCGGCGTCGAGGCGCGCGTGGTCTCGCTCGACCGCCCCGGCATCCCGGCGGTCGTGGGGGATCCGTCCCGGCTCCGGTCGTGCCTCGGTCGGGTGCCGGCGATGGACGCCGACCTGCTGGCGGCCACGGTGCTGCCGTGACCTCAGCGTCGGACCGACCCCGGGGTGTCGACCGGTAGGGTGGACCGGTGCACGCAGTGATCCTGGCGGGCGGCCGAGGCGTCCGGCTCCGCCCGTACACGACGGCCTTCCCCAAGCCGCTCGTCCCGATCGGTGACGAGTTCGCGATCCTCGAGATCGTCCTCCGGCAGCTGCGCTCGTCCGGGTTCGAGTCGGCGACGATCGCCATCGGCCACCTCGGGCAGCTCATCCGGGCGTACTGCGGCGACGGCAGCCAGTGGGGGCTCGACGTCCGTTACTGGACCGAGGAGGAGCCGTTGGGGACGATGGGCCCGGTCGTGGCCAACCTCGACGACCTGCCCGAGCACTTCCTGGTGATGAACGGCGACGTGCTCACCGACCTGGACTTCCGGGCCGTGCTCGAGGGCCACGCCGCCTCCGGTGACCCGCTGACGGTGGCCAGCTACGACCGGACCGTGCTGATCGACTTCGGCGTGCTCACCACGGCCGACGGCCACATCGCGGCGTTCCGCGAGAAGCCGGTGGAGCACTTCTCGGTGTCCATGGGCATCTACGCGGTGAGCCGGGAGACGCTGCGCAGCTACCCGGCCGGCGAGGCGCTCGGCTTCGACGAGCTCGTGCTCGACCTCATGGCGGCCGGGACTCCGCCCCGGGTCCACCCGTTCGCCGGCTACTGGCTCGACATCGGTCGGCCCGACGACTACGACCGCGCCAACGACGACTGGGTCGAGCTCAGGTCCCGCCTCCTACCGGGCGGGTGAGCGCCCTGCACCTCGCCGTCTACACCGACGCCACCCACCGGGGAGGGGCCGAGGTCAACCTGTCCCGGGTCCTGGCGGCCCTGCCGGGGTTCGTGCACGTGACCGTCGTCGGGGTCGACGACGAGGTGGTCGACTGGCTCTGCGGATTCCGGCCGGAGACCGATCGCCTGGTGCTCGACGCAGTGCGTGACCGTCGGGACGTGGGCCGCATGCTCGCCCACCGACGTGCGTTCCGGTCGCTGCGCCCGGACGTGCTGCAGTGCAACCTGTCGACTGCGTCGTCGTGCCAGTGGGCGATCGCCGCGGCGGTGACCATCCCGGGACTCCCGGTCGTGGTCGTGGAGAACTCGCCGCTCGCCGTGTGGTCGGCCACGTCCGGGCGGCTCAAGCGGCTGACGGCGCGACGGACGGCGGCGCACGTGGCGGTGGGGGAGCGCACCGCCCGGTCGATCGAGTCGTCCTCGGGTCTGCCGGCGGGATCCATCGAAACGCTGTACCACGGGCTCGGTCCGGTCGGGCGGGAGCCGGTCGACCGTCCGGACGAGCCCACGCTCCTCTGCGTCGCCCGCCTCGATCCGGTCAAGGGCGTCGACGTCCTGCTCGAGGCCGCCGCCCGGGTGGACCCGCCGACCCGGTTCGTGGTGGTGGGCGAGGGTGAGGAACGGGCTGCGCTGCTCGATCTCCGTGACCGTCTGGGACTCTCCGAGCGGGTCGAGTTCCGGTCGGTCCCCTGGGACGTGCGGATCGCCGATCTGGTGTGGGCGTTCGACGGGTTCGTCCTGCCGTCGCGGGTCGAGGGGTTCCCGGTCACGATCGTCGAGGCGATGCTCGCCGGGGTGCCGGTGGTCGCCACGCGGGTCGGGTCGGTCGACGAGGCGGTCGAGGACGGCGTCACCGGATGGATCGTGCCGCCCGAGGACCCACCCGCCCTGGCGGCGGCCGTCGAGGCGCTCGTGGCCGATCTCGACGGCGCCCGTCGTCGGGGCGACGCCGGCCGGGAGCGGGCCGAGCAGCGGTTCACGATCGAGCGGACGATCGAGGAGTACCTGCGGCTCTACCGACGTCTGCTCGGCGCGGAACGCTGGTCGGCGCTCAGCTCGCAGTGACCTCCGGTCCCGGAGCACTCGGCCGGATCCGGCCACTCCTCACATCTGGAAGCCGTCGCTCCGCAGCTCGTCGAGGTGCTGGCCGATCCACTCGGCGGTCCGGGTGAGCCCCTCCTCGAGGGAGACCTGGGGTGTCCACCCGCTGAGGCGCGTGGCGACGGAGTGGTCGCAGAGGAGTCGCTCGACCTCGGAACCCGCCGGACGCAGCCGGTCCTCGTCGGTGACGATCTCGATCGACCGCCCGGTGATGTCGCAGAGGATCCCGACCAGGTCGCCGATCGACACCTCCCGACCCGAGCCCACGTTGGTGGCCCGGCCGACCGCCTCGTCGCAGTCGGCGAGCGCCAGGAACCCGGCCACGGTGTCGGTGACGTAGTTGAAGTCGCGGGTGGGGCTGACCGCGCCGAGGTGGAGGGTCTCGGCGCCGGAGAGCAGCTGCGTCAGGATGGTCGGGATCACCGCTCGGGTCGACTGGCGGGGACCGTAGGTGTTGAACGGTCGCACCACCGTGACCGGCACCTCGTGGGCGTGCCAGTAGCTGAGCGCCATCATGTCGGCGCCGATCTTGGATGCCGAGTAGGGCGACTGCGGCTGGAGGGGGTGCTGCTCGTCGATCGGGGCGGTGATCGCAGTGCCGTACACCTCGGACGTGGAGGTGTGGACCATGCGGGCGCCGTGGGCCCGGCAGGACTCGGCCACGTGGAACGTCCCGGTCACGTTGGTCTGCACGTAGCTCTCGGCGGCGTGGTAGCTGTACGGGATCCCGATGAGGGCGGCCAGGTGGAACACCACCTCGGTGCCCCGGACGGCCTCGTCGACCCGACGGGCGTCGCGCACGTCGCCCGGGATGATCCGCACGGCGTCGCGCACCTCGGGCGAGGCTGCGTCGAGCCAGCCCCAGCGGCCGAAGGAGTTGTAGTAGACGAGCGCCGTCACGTCGGCGCCCTCGGCCACGAGACGGTCCACCAGGTGGCTGCCGATGAATCCCTCGCCGCCGGTCACGAGCACCGGTCGGCCGTTCCAGTCGGTCATGTGGTTCGAGCTCCCTCGGTCACGACCGTCGCACTGTACCGGCCGTCCGTGGGGGACCGACACCTGCGGTCTGCGTCGGATCGGGGTCGCTCGCCGGTAGCCTCCGACCGTGGGTGTCGACGCGGGGTCCGGGGATCACACCGACGCCGGGTTCGCCGGGGAGGTCGAGTCCGACTTCCTCTCGGGTCGCAATTTCGACCGGCTCGTCGGTTTCACCGACGCCGCTGTGGCCATCGCCATCACCGTGCTGGTCCTCCCACTGGTCGGACTCACCGACCTGGCACCCGGCCAGAGCGTGTGGGGGCTGATCGGGGAACACTCCAACCAGGTCGTCGCCTTCGTCATGACGTTCTGTGTGATGGCGATGCTCTGGGGGGTCCACAACCGGATCCTCAACGGAGCGCGCGGGTACGACCAGCTGGTGTTCTGGCTGAACATCGGGTGGCTGGGACTGATGGTCCTGCTCCCCTGGCCCGCAGCGCTGGTGGGCGAGGTCGACCTGGACGCCGACGGTTCCTCGGGCGTGTTCGTCTTCTACTGGACGACGATGGCCGCGATCAGCCTGATGACCACGGCCATGGCGTGGCACCTGGAGCGTCACCCGGAGATGCTGCACCGTGCCGCACGGGGCCGGCGGAGTCGCCGCGACCACTGGCGGGGTCCGATCTTCGCCGGGTACTGCCTGCTGATCGGACTGGTGTCGCTCGTGGCGCCGGGCGTCGCCGTCTACATGCCCTTCGGGCTGTTCGTGCTCGGTGCGGCCACTGGGTCGAGGGGCCCCTCCACACCGGTCGCCGACGCGAGGAGTCCCCAGTCGTAGCGGGCCATCCGGAGGTGGTGCTTGTGCCGGGGAGGACGGACTGCCACCATGGCTTCGTTGGAGTGAACGGTCGGTCCGCAACCACGTGGGCCGGTCCTGGAGGGCCTGCTGGGGCCCAGGCGACACGGGGGTAGGGCGATGGGAACCACGTCGGTTCGTGGGTTGTTTGCGATCGGGTTCACCTCCCTGGCGCTCGTCGCCGTGGCCTGTGCGCCGCCGCCGACTCCGCCCACCACCACGACCACCACCACGACGGTCCCGACGACGACCACGACCACGGTCCCGACGACGACCACGACGGTCCCGACGACGACCACCACCACGACCACCACGACCACGACCACGACCACGACGACCACCACGACCACGACCACCGTGCCCACCACGACGACGACCACCACGACGGTGCCGCCGTCACCGGTGCGGACGGCCCTCGCAGCCACCTGCCAGGGCTCGGCGGTCGGACAGACCCAGACGAGCGCCCTCTCCACCGGCGTCTCGCTCCTGGCCCCGGCGACGGTGCCGGCCGGGTCGACCTTCCAGGCGAAGCTGACCGCCGATCCGATCGTGGTGCCGACCACGGGTGGCGGCTACCCGATCGTCAACCTGAACACGGTCAAGGTGCGGTTCGACGTGCCGGCCGGATCGACCTTCGTCTCGGCCACCCTCAGCGGCGGGTCCAACCTGGGTTCGGGCGCGCCGACCGTGGCCCTCTCCGGCTCCCAGGTGGTCCTGAGCCTGCCCGGTCCGCTGGCTCCCGGCACCACGGCGAACCTCCCGACGGTCACCGCCACCTTCACGGCGTCGGGCTCGGTGGGCGCGACGCTCCCGTGGAAGCTCTCGGGGACGAGCTACTCGAACCCGGGCATCTCGTTCACGGCCCGCGTGGGGAGCGTGCCGCTCCTGGGCACGATCAACGTGGCCACGAACTGCTACGCATCGCCCAACCCGGTGCTGGGCACCACCGGCATCAGCTGAACCTGGTCTGGCCCGAGATCGACCGGCCTCGGTCCCGGGCGAGCGTGTCCCACCCGTGATCTAGCGTGCGCCCCGTGCTCGAGGTGCGCATCGCCGACCATCCGCTCGACCTGCTCCCCGAGCTGGTCGATGCGCTGCGTGCGCCGCCGGAGGACGTGTTCGCCACGGACTGGGTCGTCGTCCCGTCGCTCGGCGTGCGGGCCTGGCTGAAGCAGCAGCTCTCCCGGGAGCTCGGTGCCAGCGGCCCCGGGCGGCACGACGGCGTGGCCGCCAACATCGAGTTCCCGTTCCCGGGGAGGCTGCGGTGGACGATCCTCCGCGCCGCCGCAGCGGCGGAGCAGGGGTCGGAGGTCGTCGAGGACGACCCGTGGCAGGAGGAGCGGCTGGTCTGGTCGGTGCTCGAGGTGCTGCAGGGTCAGGCCGCGGAACTGGACGAGCGGCTGGTCCGTACGGGACCGGGTGTGTCGCTCGCCGCCCGGGCGAATCTGGTGGCGTCGTTGTTCGACACCTACAACATCCACCGTCCCGGCATGGTGGAGCGGTGGGCGTCGGGCGAGGACGTCGACGCCGTCGGCGAGGAACTCCCGCAGGCGGAGCACTGGCAGCCGGACCTGTTCCGCCGTGTGCACGCAGCCATCCGCACCAGGTTCGGCGTCGACGAGCTCCCGTCGGTTCGATTCGCAGGAGCGCTCGCAGCGGTGCGCGCCGGAGATGCTGACGTGCTCGGTGCGCTCGACCGGCAGGTCCCCGGCCGGCTGGTCGTCTTCGGCCAGTCCGTGTGGAGCGGTGAGACGGGCCCCGTGCTGGAGACGCTCGCAGCGAATCGACGGGTCCTGGCGCTCGTTCCGACCCCGTCGGTCGTCGAGGCCACTCGCCTCGCCCGTGTCGCCGAGGGGCTGGCTCCTCCGTCACCGATCTCCTGGTCGACCCCTCGCCAACCCCTGAGTTCGGTCCGGCACCCCATCCTGGCGTCCTGGGGGGTCCGGCCGCTCGAGACCGCTGTGCTCATGGGCACCGGTGGAATCCGGCCGGAATCCGTGGGAGAGGCATCCACCGGTCAGGCGGCGACCCTGCTCGGACGTCTCCAGGCTGACATCCGGTCCGGAGGTGAGCCCGGCGGACCGGTGGCCGCTCTCGATCGCACGTTGCAGGTCCACGGGGCGCCGGGGAGGACTCGTCAGGTCGAGGTGCTCCGTGACGTGATCGCCGACCTGTTGGACGGTGGCGCAGGCGATGGCCCGCCACTCACCGAGGCCGACATCGCCGTCGTGTCGCACCGGCTCGACGAGTTCGCCCCCGTCATCGGGTCGGTGTGGGGGCCGTCGACCGACGACGCGCACGAAGCCGGGCGTCGCGCCACGCCGAGGTTCCGCTACTCGATCATCGACCGGAGTGCACGCTCGGCGAACCCGGTGATCGACGGCGTCGCCGCCATGCTCGAACTGCTTCCCGGTCGCATGGATCGCTCGTCGGTGCGCGAGTTCCTCGCCATGCGTGCGGTCCGGGAGCGATTCCACCTCGACGTCGAGGACCTCCAGCTGCTCGACGACTGGATCGAGGCCTCGGGGATTCGATGGGGCGTCGACGGAGCGCAGCGTCTCCGGGACTCCGACCTGCCGGCATCGTTCGAGGACCACACCTGGGCGGTCGGCCTGCAGCAGTTGGTGTCCGGGATCGCCGCTGGTGAGTCGCTCCGTCTCGCTCCGGTGCCCGGCACGGAGCACGCGCCAGCGGGCGAGTTCGATCTGGCCCTCGGTGGCGTCGCGATCACTCCGGTCGACGATGGCCGGATCGACGGTGCCACCAGGGTGGTGGACGCTGTCTGCGCGCTGGTCGAGGTCCGTTCCGAGGTCCTCGAGCAGCCGACTCGGACGATCGAGGACTGGGTCGCCGTCCTCCGTCGATCGGCGGACCGGCTCGTCGCGCCGGAACGGTTCGCTGACTGGCAGCGACTCACGCTCGACCGAGAGTTGCAGGAGCTGGTCGAGCTCTCGACCGCCGAGGGTCGTCCAGTCGGGACGCCGATGACGCTCGGCGACCTGCGCCGGATGCTCTCGCCGGTCCTCGGGGGTTCGTCCTCCCGCACGAGGCTCGGGGTCGGCGGCATCTCCGTGGCTCGGCCGTCGCAGCTCGCAGGGGTGCCCTTCCGTGTGATCTGCATCCTGGGACTCGACGGTGACTCGTTGCCAGCTGGTGGCCGATCCGGCGACGACCTCGGTGGTCGCGTCCCGTTCGTGGGTGATCGTGACGTCCGTGGCGAGGCGCGGGCTGAGCTGCTGTCGGTGTTGACGACGGCCTCGGATGTCGTCGTGGTCACCCACAACTCGCACAACGTCCGGACGAACGAACCGGTCCCTCGGGCGGCGGTGCTCGATGAACTCCTCGCAGCCGTCGGGGCGCTGACGGGTGAGCGTGCCGACGAGGTCGTGGTGAGCCACCCCCGTCAGGCGTTCGATCCGTCCAACTTCGAGGAGACGACGGACCGGCGTCCACGGAGCTACGACGTCGAGTCGGCGCGCGCCGCGAACGTCCTGCGCGATTCGGTCGGAGCAGCCTCGTCGACTGGTGGCGTCCTGGTGGCCGCCCCGCTGGACATCGAGATGCCGGCCTCGGTCGAGCTCGAGGTCCTCCGCCGGTTCCATCGCAGTCCGGTCGAACGGTTCATCCGAGACGTCCTGGCGGTGAGCCCTCCGTTCCGGCCGGCCGCAGGTGAGTCGTCACCCGACGGCATCCCCATCGAGGTGGGCAGCCTCGGTGCGAGCGCCTTCGGCCGACGTCTCGTGGAGGTCGCCCGGACTGCGGGGACCGGTGACGTCCTGCGCTCGGACGATCCGACCCGGCCCAGCCCTGCGGTCCAGCAGGTGGTGGAGGTGTTCCGGGCCGAAGGCCTCCTCCCGCCGCCTGCACTCGCAATCGGGACGATCTCCGAGGTCGCCACGAGTGTGGCCGACCTGTACGACGCCGCGGTCGACGCCGGCTACGGGTCCGGGCCGCTCCACGAGGTGCAGGTCAACCTGCAGGTCGGCGGTCGTCGGCTCTCCGGAGTGGTCGGCAGGTGCACGGACCCGGCCGACGACGAGGACGCCGGACCGGTCGTGGTCCTGTACGAGCGGCCGAAGGGTCACCTCGTCCTGTCGTTGTGCCTCGACCTGGTGGTGCTGACACTCGTCGATCCGGGGACCGAGTGGCGAGGGCTCCTGGTGACCCGAAAGCACTCCTCCTCGACGGCGAAGGGTACGTCGATCCAGGTCGGTCGGTACCAGGTCAGGGGCGACTCGCCCGCCGAACGCCTCGACGCTGCGACTGGTGCGCTGGGCGTGCTCCTCGATCAGTTCGACCGGGGCCACCGGTCTCCGCTGCCGCTGTTCCCGGAGACGTCCGCGAACTGGGTCCTGCGTGGACGAGGTCCGGCGGCGAAGTCCTGGGGTGACCCACGTAGCTTCGCCATGGGGTGGGAGGAGAGTGTCAACTCCTCGATCCAGTTGGCGTTCGGAGTCCTCAACTTCGAGGAGCTCCGCTCGCTCGACGCAGCGGGGACGACCTTCGAGCGAGAGGCTGACGCAACCTGGGGGACCCTTCGGTCGGTGGTCGACGGACTCGGAGCGGAGGTGCTCAGGTGAGCGATGAGCGTCGGGAGTTCGATCTCGCCGGTGCGCTGCCGTGGCAGTCGACGACAGCGATCGAAGCCAGCGCAGGGACCGGCAAGACCTACGCGCTCAGCGGCTTGGTGGTCCGCTACGTGGCCGAGCGGGGCGTGCCGATCGACGAGATCCTGTTGGTGACCTTCACTCGGGCGGCCACGGCAGAGCTTCGGGAGCGGGTTCGG
>CAIQNH010000146.1 GCA_903873135.1 uncultured Actinomycetes bacterium | reverse complement strand
GGTGCGGCTCACCCTGTGGCTCGCGGCGATCATCCTGATCGGCGCCGGCGTGCTGGCCGGCCGGTCCATGCAGCTCGGGCTCCGCGCCGGGATCCGCAACGCCGTTGCGGACCGGACCGGCATGATCAGCCGGGCCGACGACCCGGGCGACGACCGGCGGGCCAACCACCCGGCCCAGCGGTCGGTCGACGACGGCGACGGCACCGCGGCCGACGCAGACACCGACGACGCCACCGACCCGCCCGACGACCCCGACGGCAGCCCGGAGGCGCACCGGGACGGGATCACCTCCACCTCCGAGGCGCTCGGCGAGGTGGGTCGCGAGCTGGCGCAGGCCTTCGGGATCGAGGGTGCGGGCCGGCCCGTCTCGGACCGGGACCGACCGGACGAGGACCTCCCACCGGGGCGGCCGGCGTGAACGGTCGGTTCGTGGTGCTGGAGGGGGGCGAGGCGACGGGCAAGTCGACGCAGGTCGCCCGGCTCGCCGAGGCGCTCGACGCCCTGGCCACCCGACAGCCCGGGGGCAGCCCCGTCGGCGCCCGCCTGCGAGAGGTGCTCCTCGCCTCGGCCGACGACCCGACCCCGCTCGACGACCGCGCCGAGGCGCTCCTCATGGCGGCGGATCGGGCCCAGCACGTCAGCGAGGTGATCGCCCCGGCGCTCGCCGCCGGTCGCCACGTGGTCTGCGACCGGTACACCCCGTCGACGATCGCCTACCAGGGCCACGGCCGGGGGCTCGATCCGGCGTGGCTCGCCTCGCTCGCGGCGTGGGCGGCGCGCGACCTGCAACCGGACCTGGTCGTGCTGCTCGAGGTCCCCGAGGACGTCGCCGCCGCTCGGCTCGGTCGGGCCACCGACCGGATCGAGGCCGCCGGCGCGGAGTTCCACCGACGGGTGGCCGGCTCCTACCGCGACCAGGCCGCAGCGGACCCGGACCGGTGGGTGGTGCTCGACGGCTCGGGGACACCCGACGAGGTGGCGTCGCTCGTCCGTGCCGCCGTCTCGGACCGGTTGGGCATCTGATGGCGGCCGACACGGTGTCGTCCGGGACGGTCGATCCGTTCGCCGAGGTGGTCGGCCAGGACGCTGCGGTCGCGTTCCTCCGCTCGGCGGTGGAGCGCCCCGTCCACGCCTACCTCTTCGTCGGACGGCCGGGTGCGGGGAGCCGTGCCGCCGCCCGGGCGTTCGCCGGCGAGCTGCTCGGCCGCAGCGCGGGCGACGGTTCAGGCGACGACCTGGAGCGGGCGCGCCGCCTGGCGGCTGCGGAGTCGCACCCGTCGATGTTCGTGTTCGAGCGCGAGGGCGCGTCGATCAGTGTCGAGCAGGCGCGTGCCGTGGTCGACCGCTCGAGCCTGGCGCCACCCGAGGGTCGGTTGCAGGTGTTCGTGCTGACCGACTTCCACCTGGTCGCCCAGGCGGGACCGACCCTGCTCAAGGCGATCGAGGAGCCACCGGACTCGACGGTGTTCGTGGTGCTCGCCGACGAGGTCACTCCGGAGCTCGTGACGATCGCGTCCAGGTGCACCGTCGTGGAGTTCCCGCCGGTGCCACCCGGGGCGCTGCGTGATCGTCTGCTCGCGGACGGCGTGCCGGCCGAGGTGGCCGAGGTCGCGGCCCGCGCCGCCGGGGGCGACCTGGACCGGGCCCGCCTGCTGGCGGGTGACCCCAGGGTCGTCGCCCGCCGGGCCGCGTGGTTCGGTGTGCCCGACCGGCTCGACGGGACCGGACACACGGCCATGCTGCTGGCCGACGAGCTCCTGGCCACGCTCGACGAGGTGGCCGAGCCGCTCCAGGAGCGACACGCTGCAGAGTTGGAGGAGCTCGACGCCGCCGAACGGGCGCTGGGCGACCGTCGTCCCGGTGAACGCAAGCGGGTGCAGGAGCGCCACCAGCGGGAGGAGCGCCGGGTGCGGACCGACGAGCTCCGGGCCGGCCTGGCTGCACTCGGCGACCGCTACCGGGAGGACGTGGCCGCAGGTGGTGACGCCACCACGTTCACCGCCGCCTCGGCGCTGGTGCAGGAGCTCTGTGACGCGCTGGTGTTCAACCCGCGGGAGCGGCTGCAGGTCGAGGCGCTGCTCGTCCAGCTCCCACCCCTCCGAGGCTCCTGATCCGCCCGCCTGCGCCCGGGTTCACACCCCGTCGCCGCACGTGCGGGCGAAGGTCTCGGCGTCGACCGGTCGTCCCAGCAGGTACCCCTGTGCGTGGGTGCACCCGAGCGCGAGCAGCGTGTGGAGCTGGTGCTCGTGCTCCACGCCCTCGGCCACCAGCTCGAGGTCCAGGGCCCGTGCCAGCTCGATCACGGCCCGTGTCACCGCAGACGCCGTCCGGTCACCGGGCAGTTGGCTCACGAACGACCGGTCGAGCTTCAGCTGGTCGACGGGGAGCTGCTGGAGCAGCCGCAGCGACCCGTAGCCCGTGCCGAAGTCGTCCACGGAGATCCGGATGCCGGCGGCGCGGGCGTCCCCGAGCACGGTGGCAGCCCGGTCGATGTCGGACAGCGCCGCGGTCTCGGTGATCTCCAGGCACAGGCGGCTCGGGCTGAGACCGGTGGCGTCCAGGGTGGAGAGGATGCCCTCGACGCAGTCGTCGTCGTCGAGCTGCCGGGCCGACAGGTTGACGGCCAGCACGAACTCGGGCACGACCGTGCCGTCCTCGATCCACCGTCGTGTGGTGGCGCACGCCGACCGCAGGACCTCCCGCCCGATGGCGACGATCGTCCCGTTCCGCTCGGCGAGCGGGATGAACTCGGCGGCGCTCACGGGATCGCCGCCGTCCGGCCGCCACCGCACGAGCGCCTCGGCGCCCAGGACCGAACGGGTGGGCAGGTCCACCACCGGCTGGAAGGCCACGGTGAACTCCCCGCGGTCGACCGCCCTCCGGAGCTGCTGGTCGCGCTGCAGCAGTTCGACCACGGCGCTGCTGAGACCCTCCTCGAACACGGCGGTGTTCCCGCGGCCGCGCTGCTTGGCGCGGAACATGGCGACCTCGGACGTGCGGACCAGCTCCCGCACCTGCTCGGGTGAGGTCGCGGTCGCGACGCCGACCGACACGGTGGTCCGCAGCTCCTCGTGGCCGATGCGCATGGGCTCGGCGAGGGCCTGGGAGATCCTCCGGGCGACGTCGGTCGCCTCGACCTCGCCGTGGTCCTCCAGGAGCACGGCGAACTCGTCCCCGCCGAGTCGCGCCACGACGGCCCCGACGGGCGCCTCCCGCCGGAGCCGGCCCGCCACCGTCACGAGGACGGCATCACCCTGCGGGTGGCCGAGCGAGTCGTTGACCAGCTTGAACTCGTCCAGGTCGATGGACAGGACGGTGAAGGTCCCGGCGTTCCGCTGCAGCTCGAGCGCCGCCCGCTCGAGCAGGCCGTCGACGAGGGCCCGGTTGGCCAGTCCGGTGAGCGGGTCGTGGGTGACGGCCCGGGTGAGTTCCGCCTCGTGTTCGTGCCGCTGGGTCGTGTCGTCGACGACGAGCAGGAGGGACACGACGTCGCCGTCCTCGTCCACCTCGGGCTGGATGGTCACCTCACGCCAGTGGGTGCTGCCGCCGACCTCGGCGGTGAACTCCAGCTCCCGGGTGTCACCGTCGGTGAAGGCGGCGTGGACGGCACCGGCGAGCGGGCTGACCCCGGGGTCGCGCTGGAGTTCGTCCTCGGTGACGGCGTCGCCGGTGGCCAAGCGGTTCCGCATGACGGCCAGTCCCGACCGGGTCAGCCGCAGCACCGACACCGGCAGTCGATCGACGAGCGCCTCGAAACGTTCCTCGGCGAGCTGCAGCGCCCGGACCGTGGTCCGGAGCTGCTCGGCCGTCGCCTCGACGCTGTCGCCGGTGACGCGCCGCTCGCTCACCTGGGCGAACAGCGCAGCGACGGCGCGGAGCATCGTCACGTCCTCGGCCGTCCACGGAATGGCACCGGTCGTCGAGTCCAGCCCGATCACGCCGACCAGCCGGTCGTGCCGAACCAGCGGCACCTCGAGGATCGCCCCGATGCCCTGGCTCACCAGGTAGGCCCGGTCCTCGGCCCAGTCGTCGCCGAGGGCCGTCACGTCCCGGATCTCGTTGACCTCGAAGCGTTCCAGGCGCTCCTGCTGCTTCGGGGCCTCGGCGAAGGAGCGGCCCTGCTCCTCCCCGTAGGACGGCTCGATGCCCGGAGCGCACCACTCGTGGGTCATCCAGGTGGTCCGGCTCTCCAGGTTGTAACGGATCACGTAGGCGCGGTCCGCCCGGACGAACGTGCCGATCGCCCGGAGGGCGTCGTTGACCGCTGGGTCGAGGTCGGACTCGTCCAGGTCGGAGAACCGCTCGAACACGCCGTCGAGCACGGTCTGGAAGGCCAGGAGGCGCTGGATCGCCGGGGCGTCGTCGCTCGGCTGGTCGATCGGCGTGCGCGACGGACTCCCCACGTGCTCATGGTACCGAGCGCCCGTGGGCGCCCCTCCACGAGGTCGTGACCGGCTCGATCGCTCGGAACGCGGCTACAGCCCGGTGGATCTCCTGTCGCATCGTCACCGCTGCCCGTGTGACCGGGTGGGCGCGACCCGGTAGTCTGCGGAGCGCACTCGCGTGCACGCCCGGGTAGCTCAGTCGGCAGAGCAGCTCACTCGTAATGAGCAGGTCAAGGGTTCGATTCCCTTCTCGGGCTCCACTCGAACCGGCCGAGATCCCTTGTTCCAGAGGGGCTCCGGCCGGTGACGCTTCCCTGCGGGTCTTCACCTGGGTGGTTGCGCTCAGGTCGCACGGTCCGGCGTCGGTGGGGACCGACACGTCTCCAACGTCGGGACGGTCCGACCGCCAGCACCCGGGTGACGCCAACGATGCCGTCGACGGCCTCATGAGGCGCTACGCGAGGTCGTTGCTGAACACGACCTTTACCGACGGGTCGGTCATTCCATCGACGGCCCCACTGAACGGCACGACTGCATCCACGAGCCCGCTCGGGTCCAGCCGCCCGGCGGCGACGAGCTCGAGGACCGGTCCCGCCATGGCGTGGGCGTGGACGCGGCTGATCTCGTAGCGGATGCCGCTGATGTACATCTGCTGCAGCGGCAGCGAGGCGCGGGCCCCTGCGCCACCCGACACGCTGGTGCACGTGCCGCAGAGGGCGGTGGCACGGACCGCCAGCTCGCGGCCGTGGTCCAGGACGTTCGCATCGACCGTGACCGGGAAGCTGCGGGCGAGGTCCTTGCCGAGCTGCTCCCATCGACCGGCGGCGTCGACCGACTCGGCGCCGAGGCGGTCGGCAGCCTGCAGCCGGGTGGGGTCGTCGTCGACGAAGACGACCCGCTCCGCGCCGAGCGCCAGGGCCGACATCACGGCGTAGAGCCCGACCGACGGGGCGAGCCCGCCGACGACGAGCACCGGGGCGCCGGGGTGCTCGGCGAGTGGGCCGGCGACGCAGCGGTAGCCGTCGGCCACGTTGTCGGGGATCCCGGCGGCGGCAACCGGGTCGAGACCGTCCGGCAGGGGGATGAGCATCACGTCGGCCCACGGCACGCGCACCACGTCCGCGAGGGCGCCGCCGAGGTCGACGTCGCCGTGCGGGCCCAGTCCGAACGCCGTCCCGGGGGCGACCTGTTCGCAGGCGTTGGTGCGACCGCGGCGGCAGGTTCCGCACCGTGTGCAGCTGAGCTGGAACGGGACGATGACCAGGTCGCCGACCGAGACGTTCGGGACCTCGTCGCCGACGGCGGTGACCTCGCCGACCATCTCGTGTCCCATCACGAACGGGGCGGGCATCGGGTAGAGGCCGAGCGCGATCGCAGGGTCGAGGTCGCAGCGGGCCACCGCGACGGGCCGCACCAGCGCGTCACGTGGTTCGACGATCTCGGGGGTCGGGACCTCCTCCCAGGACAGCTGCATCGGTCCCCGAAAGACCAGGCCGCGCACCTCAGCCGCCCCGGATCGCCGCGAGCGCAGTGGCGGGCACGACGCCTGTGGGCAGGTGGAGGTCGATCATCGACATGTGACGCTCTTCCTGTTTATGATGCACGTCATAGAACCCTAGGTATAGCGATCGGCAGCGTCAATGACGAAGCGCAACGTGCACGACGACATGGTCCGCGGCGCTGCTGAGCTGCTCGCTGCGCGTGGTGTGCAGGGCACGACGTTCTCCGGGGTGCTCGCCCACACCGGAGCGCCCCGCGGTTCGATCTACCACCACTTCCCCGGCGGCAAGGACGAACTGGTCGAGGCAGCGGTCCGGTCGGTGGGCGACGGCGTCGCCGCGCTGCTCGACTCCCTCGACGCGGCGTCGCCGGCGAAGCTGGTCGACGCGTTCGTGGACGGATGGCGGGCGGTCCTCGTCGCGGGCGCCTACGAGCGCGGGTGTGCCGTTGCTGCGTC
>CAIQNH010000145.1 GCA_903873135.1 uncultured Actinomycetes bacterium | reverse complement strand
CGACCCCGCCACCCGGGGCCGCCGGCTCGACGAGTCCATCGAGGTCTGCCGTCGGCTCTGGTCGGAGCCGACCGTGGCCCACGACGGCGAGTTCTGGCAGTGGGACGAGGTGGCGTTCGAACCCAAGCCCGTGCAGTCCCGGCTACCGGTCCTGGTCGGCGGCGAGAGCCCGGCGGCGCTCCGGCGGGCGGCCCGGCTGGGCGACGGCTGGATCGGGATGGTGCACCGGGTCGAGGAGGCCGCCGACTGGGTCGGTCGGGTCCGGGCGGCCGAGGAGGCGGTCGGACGCAGCGGCGCGCCCGTCGAGGTCACCATGGGCGGCACGGTCACCGACGACGCCGACCTGGCCACCTACGAGCGAGCCGGGGTGGACCGGCTCATCGTCGCCCCGTGGGAGCGCTCACGCGACGCCGTGGCGGGGCTGACGGAGTTCGCCCGCCGCCACCTGGGCTGAGGCCGGCTACGCCGACTTCTTGACCGTGGCCCGCTCGGCCAGGTCGACGATCCGCACCGGTCGTTCCGGGACGATGATCGGCTTGCCCGAGGATCGCTCCGAGGTGTCCACGTCACTCGCTCCGGCGCGGAGCGCACCGACGGTGCACTGCTCGCGCGGGATGACCGAGAACGGGTCGTAGTGGAACAACCGCATGGCGTTCTGGTGCGTGATGGCGTCGACCTCGGCGTCCGGGATGCCCTCCAGCGTGGCGGCGAGCAGCTCGGGCGACGAGGGCCACGTCGAGTCGGAGTGGGGGTAGTCGCACTCCCAGGTCATCATGTCCACACCGACCAGATCACGGTTGCGCAGCCCGGCGGCGTCGTCGATGAAGCAGGTGATGAACCGCTCCCGGAACAGCTCGGACGGGAGCATCGGCAGGGTCTGCCCGGTCCAGGCGCGGTGGTGCTTGTAGACGTAGTCGACCCGCTCCAAGAAGTACGGGATCCACCCGATGCCGCCCTCGGACAGGGCGAAGCGGACGTCGGGGTACTCGGTGAGGACCCGGGACCACAGCAGGTCGGCCGCCGCCTGGACGATGTTCATGGGCTGCAGCGTGATCATCACGTTGATCGGTGCCTCCACCGACGTGATGGTGAGCTGCGAGGACGAGCCGATGTGCAGGCACACGACGGTGCCGGTGTCGGTGCACGCCTGCCAGAACGGGTCCCAGTGCTCGCTGTGGAAGCTCGGCCAGCCCAGCTTCTCGGGGTTCTCGGAGAACGTGACCGCCCGGCACCCCTTCTCGGCCACGCGCCGCACCTCGTCGGCCATCGTCTGCGGGTCCCAGATGGCGGGGAGGGCGAGCGGGATGAAACGTCCCGGGTGGGTCCCGCACCACTCGTCGATGTGCCAGTCGTTGTAGGCCCGGAGCATGGCGAGCGCCACGTCCTTGTCCTCGGTCCGGCTGAAGAGCTGGCCGCAGAACTGCGGGAAGCTCGGGAAGCACATCGAGCCGAGCACGCCGTTGGCGTCCATGTCCCGGACCCGCTGGTCGATGTCGTAGCAACCGTCACGCATCTCGGCGAACGAGGTCGGCTCGATGCCGTACTCCTCGGCGGGCTTGCCGGCCACGGCGTTGAGCCCGATGTTGGGCAGCTCCTGGCCCTCGTAGACCCACACGTCGGTGCCGTCGTCCTTGGTGACGACCCTGGGGGCGAGGTCCCGGTACCGCTCCGGCAGGTGGTTGGCGAACATGTCGGGCGGCTCGACCACGTGGTCGTCGACCGACACCAGGATCATGTCGTCGATGTGCATCGTGTGCTCCCCCTGTCTCGTCGGGCCCCGCTCGGACCCTGCGGTCAGTCTGTCTCGTCAGCCGGGCATGGCCATGCCACCGTCGACGCAGAGCACCTGGCCGGTGATCATGCGGGCGTCGTCGGACGCGAAGAACACCGCGGCGCCCGTGATGTCCTCGGGCTGCAGCTCCCGCTTCATGGCGGTCATCATGGTCACGAACGGCATGAACTCCTCGGGCACCTGCTTGCGGGTGGCCTCGGTCATCGTCACGCCGGGCGCGATGCAGTTCACGGTGACCCCGTACTCACCGAGCTGCACGGCGAGGAACTTGGTCAGGCCGATGACTCCCCACTTGGTCTGGCTGTACGAGAAGGCGCCGACCTCCCGGAACTCCCCCATGGGCGGCAGCTGGTAGAGGTAGGCCGCCGAGGACGACTGGTTCACCACCCGACCACCACCGCGCTCGACCATGTGTGGCACGCACGCCCGCGACATGAGCCAGGCGCCGTGGAGGTTCACGTCGAAGACCCGCTTGAGGTAGTCGGGATCGTTGTTCTGGTTGTCGATGTCGTGGTAGATCGCCGCGTTGTTGACCAGCACGTCGAGGCCGCCGAAGTGCTCGACGGTTGCCGCCGCGCAGGCCTGGGCCGAGTCCTCGTCCGCGATGTCGGTCTGGACCAGGTGGACGCGGTCGCCGTGGCCGGCGTCGCGCAGGGCGGCCAGACCGCCCTCGGCCCGCTCCGGGTCGATCTCGGCGACCACGACGCGGGCGCCCTCCTCGCAGAACCGCTGGGCGTACGCCAGGCCGATCCCCTGCCCGGCGCCGGTGATGATGGCGACGCGACCGTCGAGTCGGCCGGTCACGAGCGGTGGAGGAGGTTCATGGTCGAGGTGACCACCGGCTGTCCGTCGCCGTCGGTGTAGGTGGTCTCGACCACCAGGAACGTCATGGTCCGCTCGCCGGCCTGCTTCTGGTAGAGGTCCTTGACCACGCCGGTGTACTCGAGGCGGTCGCCGACCACGACGGGGCGGTGGTACGTGAACTCCTGCTCGCCGTGGAGGATGAGCCCGCCGGTGGCGATGAGCCGCCCCATGACCTCGGCCATCGGATTGACCCCGCCGGTCGGGTCGGGCGGCTGCTCCTCGGCCCACCGGCTGTAGTTCTGCAGCGCCGAGAAGTAGAAGGTCGGCGGCGCCGGGATGTCGTCGAAGCCGGCGGCGACGGCGGCGTCCCGGTCGCGGTACAGCGGGCGGTCGTCGAGGACGGACTTCGCGAAGTTGGTCACCACGGCCCGTTCCACGTGCACCACCCCGGCGCCCGTCGGCCTGCCGATCCACGACTCGAGGTCGAGCTCCTCGGTCTCGGTCATCTGTCCCCCCGGTGTGCGTTCTGTTACGGTCACGGCCAACCTGACACATGCGTCAGGTCCGGCGTCATTCAACCACACCGGGCGCCCGGACACACACGGAAGGGGTCCAGACATGGGCATCGTCGACGGGAAGATCGCCATCGTGACCGGGGCCGGCCGGGGCGTCGGTCGGGGCGAGGCCCTCGAGCTCGCCGCACAGGGAGCGAAGGTCGTCTGCAACGACCTGGGCGGCACCTCCAAGGGCGAGGGGAGCGACAGCGCCCCGGTGGACGAGACCGTCGCCCTCATCACCGAGCGTGGCGGCGAGGCCGTCGCCAACTACGACGACGTGTCGTCCTGGGAGGGTTCCGAGGCGATCGTCCGACAGGCGATCGACACCTACGGCGCGCTCGACGTCGTGGTCAACAACGCCGGCATCCTGCGGGACACCACGATCGTGAAGATGTCCGAGGGCGACTGGGACGCGGTGATCGCCGTGCACCTCAAGGGCACCTTCAACACGACCCACCACGCGTGCGTCTACTGGTCCGAGGAGTCCAAGGCGGGCCGCCCCCGCCGGGCGTCGATCGTCAACACGGTCTCCTCTGCCGGACTGCAGGGCAACCCGGGCCAGGCCAACTACGGCGCCGCCAAGGCCGGCATCGCAGCCCTGACGGTCATCACCGCGCTCGAGGGTGCCCGCTACGGCGTTCGGGCCAACGCGATCGCCCCGGGCGGTGCCACCCGGATGGTCCACGAGACCATGCCGAACATCCCGCTGCGGGAGGCCAACGACGTGCCCGACGGCGAGTTCGAGCGACTCAACCCCGGCAACTCCGCACCCATGGTGGTGTGGCTCGCCTCCGACGAGTCGCTCCTCGTCTCCGGTCAGGTCTTCCGGGCCGTCGGTGCGGACGTCACCCACTACCACGGCTGGTCGCTCGGCGCGACCGCCTCGAACCAGGTCAAGGGCGAGCCGGCCAAGTGGGACCCGGCTGCGCTGGGTGCGGCGCTGTCCAAGGACGTCTTCGGACTCCGCCCCGGCGGCCTGAAGATGGCCGGCAAGTCCTGAGCCCGGGCCGTTCAGGCCACAGCGAAGAAGCTGCGGTGGATCACCGTGGCGAGCGTCTCGATCGCCGCGGCCTCCTCCCCCACCCGCGGGTCGGCGGCCACTGCCGGCGCCCGCTCGATCATGGCGAGCAGGGCCACCAGCCGCGTCCCGGCGTCGTCGGGGTGACCGTCGCGGAGCCGGGCGAGCAACGCCTCCGCCAGCGCGCCCAGGGTGGCCTGGCCGAGCTGCGCCAGTCGCTCGTCGTCGACGAAGTCCTCGACCCACGCCCGGATGACGACGCCGTAGGACCGGTGGATGGCCACGTAGTCGGTCAGCCAGTCACGGACCACCCGTCGGCCCGAGTCGTCGGCCGGCACCCGGGCGAGCGCGCTCACCATGGGCACGAGCTCGGCGGTGCACTCCTCGGCCAGCGCCACGAGGATGTCCTCCTTGTTGGCGTAGTAGAGGTAGAAGGTGCCGTGCGACACCCCCGCCGCCTCCACGACGTCGTCGATCCGGGTCGCCTCGAACCCCTTGGCGGCGAGCACGCCGGCGGCGGCGTCGAGCAGCTTGCGTCGCGTGGCGGCACCCTGACGGCGGGCCGGTTCCTGGGGTGGGTTCGACATGCAGCTCCGAAGCTGGTGGGCTGAGGACGTGCTGGCGCGCACGGTGACCGAGGCGGCCCGGCGCTACGGCGATCGTAGTGCCGTGGTGGCCCCCGACGGCTGGGAACTCACCTACCGGGAGTTGGACCGCCGCTCCGACGAGGTCGCCGCGCACCTCCACCGTCGCGGCCTGGGCGAGGGCTCGGTGCTGGCACTGGTGCTGCCGCCGTGCCCCGAGTTCACGATCCTCTACGCCGCTGCGGCCAAGGTCGGCGCCGCCACCGCCGGGATCAACCACCGGCTCACCCCGACCGAACGACGGGCGGTCGCTCTGCGGGCAGCGGCCGACCTGACGGTCACCCTGCCGGACGAGGCGCTCCCCGGCGAGTGCGAGGAGGTCACCCTCCGGCGCGCCGACGGACCCGACGAGGTGCTGACCCCGATCCGGGACCCGGGCGCGACCCCGCCGCCGCTGGCGGACGATCCGGACCGGCCGGTGGCCGTGGTGTTCACCTCCGGCACGACCGGCACCCCCAAGGGTGCCGTGTTCGCCGGCCGGCAACTGGCGTACATCCGCCGGACCGACACCGGCGACGTCTGGTCGGATCCGGGCGCACCCGCCACCCACACCGTCGCCGCGACCGCCATCACCCACCTCGGGTCCATGACCAAGCTGCCGGGCAACCTGCTGCGGGGCGTCACCGTCCACCAGCTCGAACGCTGGCGGGCCCGCGACGCCCTCGAGCTGACCGCGCGCCACGGGGTCCAGACCATCGCCGGCATCCCCACCCAGGTGGCGCTCATGCTCCGGGACGCGGCCTTCGCACAGACGGATCTGCGCAGCGTCCGGGCCGTGATCCTCGGCGGCGGACCCGCCACCCGGGCGCTGCTCGAGGAGGTCCGTGAGCGGCTGGGGGTCCCGCTCGCGGTCCGCTACTCCTGCACCGAGGCCGGCGTCGGCCTGGGTACCGCGCTGGACGATCCGCCCGAGGACGCGCTGGTGTCGGTGGGCCGACCGCACGTGGGCGTCGAGCTCACGGTGCGCGACCCGGACGGCGGGCTCGTGGAGGACGGCGCCGTCGGCGAGGTCTGCCTGCGCTCCCCCGCCGTGATGTCCGGGTACCACCGGGACCCCGAGGCCACCGCCGCGGCCACCACCGCCGACGGTGCCGTCCGTACCGGGGACCTGGGGTTGGTCGACGACCGCGGCCGGCTCCAGCTGCGGGGACGAACCCGCGAGATGTACGTCCGGGGCGGGTACAACGTCTACCCGGTGGAGGTCGAGTCGGTGCTGGCCGAGCACCCCGGGGTGGCCGAGGTCGCCGTCGTCGGTCGCTCCGACGAGGTGATGGGCGAGGTCGGCGTCGCAGTGGTCGTCCTCCGACCCGGGGCGGCGACCCCGACGCTGGAGGAGCTGCGTGGCTTCGCTGCCGAGCGACTCGCCCACCACAAGCTCCCCGAGGGTCTGCGCGTGGTGCCGGACCTGCCCCTCACCCCGATGGACAAGGTGGACCGATCCCGACTGCGCCGTTCGCTCGAGGACCCGACAACCGGCGCGGAGCCCACCTGACACCGGCGTCAGGTTGGCCTAGGTTCAGGGCATGTCCGATCGACCGGTCGCACTCGTCACCGCCACCTTCCGAGGACCCGGCCTGGAGCGCCTGCAGGAGGAGGTCGACGTGGTCGCCGACCCGTGGATCGGCCACGTGCCGCTCCGCATCTGGGACGGCGCGGCGCTCGCCGAGCGTGTCCGGGAGACGGGCGCGACCATCCTGATCGTCGAGTCGGACTTCGTGATGGGCGACGAGATCCTGGACGCCGGGCTGCGGATCATCGGCTCGACCCGTGGCGACCCGAACAACGTCGACGTGGCGGGGGCGACGGCCCGGGGCATCCCGGTGCTGCACGCGCCCGGCCGCAACGCCGACGGCGTCGCCGAGCTCGCCGTGGCGCTGACCCTCGCCTGCACCCGGCACGTCGTGGCCGCCGACCGGGACCTGCGCACGCACCGCGTGTTCGCGGACGGGACGATCCCGTACCAGCGCTTCCGCTCCTGGCAGCTCGCCGGACGGACCGTCGGACTCGTCGGCTACGGCGCCGTCGGCCGCGCGGCGGCGTGGCGCTTCGCCGGCCTGGGCATGGAGGTCTGCTCCTACGACCCGTTCGCCCCCGACGCCACCCACGACGACCTCGACGAGCTGCTCGGCGCCGCGGACGTCGTGTCGATGCACGCAGCGGTCACCCCCGACACCGTCGGGTTGATGGACCACCAGCGATTCGCTGCCATGCGGCCCGGGTCGGTGTACGTCAACACGGCCCGGGCGGGCCTGCACGTGCTCGACGACCTGGTCGAGGCGCTCCGCAGCGGCCACCTGTCGGCCGCAGCGCTCGACCACTTCGACGGCGAGCAGCTCCCCGAGGGCCACCCGCTGATCGACATGGACAACGTGGTGCTCACCCCCCACATCGGCGGCGCCACGTACGACACCGAGGTCGTGCACTCGACGATGCTCGCCGAGGACGTCCTGGCCGTGCTGCACGGCGAGACACCGAGCCGGTGTGCCAACCCGGAGGTCCTCACGTGAGCGGAACCGACGCCCTCGCCGCCCTCGATCCCGACCACGTCGCCGCCGTGCGCGCCGGGGTGCTCGAGGCGGCGACGACCATGTACGAGCGGGGCCTGGTGGAGGGCACTGCCGGCAACGTCTCCGGACGGCTGGCCGCCGACCTGGTCGTGGTCACGCCGTCGTCGCTGTCGTACCGGGCCATGACGCTCGACGACCTGGTGGTCGTCGATCTGGACGGCCGGACGGTCGAGGGCGAGCGCTCCCCCACGTCGGAGAAGTCCCTCCACCTCGAGTGCTACCGCCGCTACCCCGAGGTCCACGGGGTCGTGCACTGCCACGCGCGCTACTCCTCCATGTTCGCCGTGGCCGGACGGGCCATCCCCGCCGGGATCGACGAGTTCGTCATCTACATCGGTGGCGACGTGCGCTGCGCGCCCTACCAGCAGTCCGGCACCGACGGCCTGGCGCACGCCGTCGCCGAGGAGCTCGCCGACCGCTCGGCGGCGCTCATGGCGAACCACGGCCTGGTGTGCGTCGGCAAGTCGGTCGACGACGCCCTCCACTCGGCGCTCGTGGTCGAGCACAACGCCCAGATCATGTGGGGTGCCGAGGCGCTCGGAGGCGTCGTGGCCCTGCCGGACCGGGCGGTCCGGGACTTCACCAACATCTACGCCTACGTGCGCGGCGAGACCTGGCCGCGCCCCTGAAGCGCCGCCAGCGCCGCCCGGCCCGGCTCACACGCCCCGTCCAGGGCGGCCCGCTCCCCCGGCGACAGCTCGACGGCACGGGCGGGCGGTACGCCCCGCACCAGCGCCGCGGCCGATCCGGCGAACTCGTCGTCGGGCGGCAGGTCCAGGAACGCAGCCATCGCCGATACCGTCGACTCGGGCCGGGTGACGAGGTCGTCGAACGCCACCGTGAGGAGACGGTCGTCCTCGATCGTCGCGGCGGCGGCACACCCTCGGACCATCTGGTCCGACCAGTAGCGACCGTAGAGCTCCACGGGCGGTTCACCCTCCAGCCACGCCCGCACCAGACGGTCGCGACCCTCCTCGGAGTCGTCGTCCGGATCCAGTCCGTCGGGCACGATGCCGTAGACCAGCTGCACCGCCAGCCGGTAGAGAGCGTGGCGACGCATGCTGAGCGCCACCTCCGCACCGTCCCGGTGCAGGTGGACCACCAGAGCGTGGCCGAACAACTCGTCCAGGTCAGCCAGGTAGTCCACCGACGAGCCGGAACGTTCCACCCAGATGCTGCCCCCCGCACCTCGCGCCAGGTGGTCGAAGAGCGCGGCGTAGTGCTCGGCGATCGGCGCCTCCGGACGGGCCGAGAGCCACGCCACCGTCCGGTCGAACAGCGCGTCCGGATCGTCGGAGAGGTACGGGAGCGTCGAGACCAGCAACCACGGGACCGGATCGGTCACCGTGTAGCGATCGGTGGGGCGGAACGGGTACGTGATCTCCTCGGCGGTGTAGCCACGGCTGAGCGCATCGTGCGTGACCTGGTTCGGCGTGCTGAGGATCGCGGCGACCTCCCGACCCGTGAGCGACTCGCGCGTGAACCGGCGACCCCAGTCGAGCCCGGTGAAGCACTCGTTGAGCGAGACCACCGCCGGGTGCTCGGCCAGCATGCGAGAGCACAGGGTCGAGCCGCACCGTCCGGTGCCGACCACGAACCTGGGGCGGGATCCGCTCACCGGCCGAGCCGCCGCTGGAGCGACGCCCGCCGACGACGCAGCGACGCGTCCCGTCCGGCGGAGTCGAGCCGGACGGTGTCGGGCGGCAGGTGCACGGCGAGCTGGCCGAACGGGACTCGACGCTGCGTGACGGCCGGGAGGTCGTCGGCGTCGAGGTAGCGCACCGCCAGGGTCCCGCGCGGGTGCCCGGCGGCGTCGAGCCAGTTGGCCACACCGGGATCGCGGTGCGCCACCACGATGCGGACCACGCCGTCGGCGTCCGTGACGGCCTGAGCGTGGTTGAGGGACACCTGCCGGGATCCGACTGCGGCGGTCTCCCAGAACCAGGTGGCCAGCTGGATCCCCCAGTACCGGCACGCCGGGGGACGGACCTCGACGACGACGGCCTCGTCGGGCTCGCAGTGGTAGCCGGACATCCCGTAGGCCTGTCCGGTCAGGCCCGTGGCGGCGTCGGGGGCGAGGAACGGCTCGACCGGACCGGGCTCGGCCTCCGCGAGCGCGCGACCCCACTCCCACCAGCACCGCGCACCTGCGTCGAGCCAGGTCCGCAGCAGATCGACCCGCCGCCGCAGGTCGGACTCGCCATCCGGTGGTGGCGGCAGGGTGCGGTCCGAGCGCTCCACGGCCAGACGGGCGGGCCGGGCGTCCCAGTCGCCGAAGTACTCCCGCAGGAACAGGTGGGTGACGTCTGCGTCGAAGGGGCCGACGACCAGTTCGAGACCACCGGTGCCGTCGTCGGAGAACGCGTCCCGCCCCCACGATCCCCGGCAACGCCACTCCGTCGCCCGACCGTCGGCGAAGTGCCCGGTGTTCGCCTGCAGCTCCCACACCGGCGCCTCGCCCGGGTCGCCGGTGATCCGGTAGGTACCCGACGGATCCACCGCGCAGAGCCGGTAGTTGCAGTCCGGGTTGTCCAACCCCCACGACATCCGGGGGTCGATGAACCGGACGAACTCCGGGTCGTCCGGGTCCGTGAACTCCACGCAGGTGAGCACCCCGGCAGCGAGGAACCGCAGCAGGTAGCGGACCCCGTCCACCCGGTGCCGCTCGTCGGCGGGCACGTCGGGGCCGAACACCAGCGGGGCCAGATCGCCCACGTCGCCGGCGAGGGCCCTCCAGAGGGCTTCGTCCAGGCCGTCGCCGGCGTCGCTCACTCGTCCCGCCACACCGGTTCGCGGCGTTCGGCGAACGCCCGGGCGCCCTCGGCGGTGTCGTCCATCCTCACCAGTTCGACCGCCTGCTCGTGACCGCGCCGCAGCACCGACGCCGGATCGTCCCAGGTCCCGCGAACCACCAGCTCCTTGGAGTGGCGCACCGCCCGGGGTGCCAGGGCAGCGATCCGATCGGCGAGCACCATCGTCTCGACGAGCGCTGCACCATCGGGCACGACCCGGTTCAGCCAGCCCATCTCCAGCAGTCGGGAGGCAGGGAGGGGTTCGTCGCCGAGCAGTGCGAGCTCGAGCGCGTGTGACGGGAGCACCTGCCGCGCGAGCGCGCCGAGCCAGTGGCTCGGCAGGTTCCAGCGCACCTCGGGCAGTCCGAGGCGGGCAGAGGTCCCGGCCACCCGCAGGTCGCACCCGCAGGCCAACATGAAACCGCCGCCCAGGCAGTACCCCTCGATCGCAGCGAGCACCGGCTTGGTGGCCACCGGTTCGGCCAGCTCCGGGTACGGCGCGTCGCCGAACCCCCCCGTGGCGGCGGCGGTCACGTCGGCTCCGGCGCAGAAGGCCCCACCGGCTCCGGTGAGCACGCCCACCCGCAACGTCTCGTCGGCGTCGAGTTCGGCCCACGCTCGCCCCAGGGCGTGGAGCGCGGCCCCGTCGTAGGCGTTGCGGTGCGCCGGGTCGTCGAGGGTGACGACGAGCACAGCGTCGTGTCGTTCGGTGCGCACCACCGCGGCCACGGGTGGATCCTGACACACCAGCTACCGTGTCGACGCTGTGACCGAGTCGAACCAGCCCCCCTCTCCGCAGCTGGATGCGGTCGAGCGTCGCACCCTGGTGGCACTGTTCGACACGCTGCTCCCCGCGGCACCCGCCACCGACGGGGCGCCTCCCGTGCCCGGAGCCGGCACGGCCGGTGGCGACCGGTACGTCGAGCAACTGCTCGGGGCGTTCGACCACGACCCGCCGAGGATCTGGGCCGGCGGACCGTCATCGGGCCGACACGGCGGCGAGGACGGGTTCGGCAGGTTCCTCGAGCTCTCGGGGTGGGAGGCCGTGGCCTGGCGCACCCGGATCGCCGGGTGGGCGGAGGCCTACCGGACGGGACTCGCCCAGCTCGGCGAGGACTTCGGCGACCTCGACGACGGGGAGCGCGCGACCCGGCTCGACCGACTCGACGAGTCCTTCCGGGAGCTGGCGTTCGAGCACGCGTGCGAGGCGCTCTACGGGGATCCCGTCTACGGCGGCAACGCTGACAGCGCCGGGTGGGCGGCGATCGACTTCCGGGGGGACACCGCACCGACCGGATGGACCGACGACGAGGTCTCCCACCCGTACGGTGAGGCGGGGCCCCCGTGGTGACGGACTGCGACGCCGTGATCGTCGGCAGCGGCCCGGGCGGAGCGACCGCCGCCCACGAGTTCACCCGCGCCGGGTGGAACGTCGTGGTGCTCGAGAAGGGTCGCAACCACCTGCTCGAGCTCGAGCCCCCGTTCGGTCCTCTCGGCCACATGTCGAACGACGAGCTCAAGTTCACCCGGCGCCACGTGCTCGGACCGGACCCGCTGCTCGAACCCCGCTCGTACCGCCGTGGCGTCGACGACGGCGAGCGCATCCACGTGGGTGACGTCAACAACCTGCCCTCGACCGTCGGCGGAGGCGGCGTCCACGCCGACGGCAAGCTCCCCAGGTTCCGTGAGGAGGACTTCACCCTGCGGAGCAGCAGAGGTCCCGTCGAGGGGGCCGACGTCGTCGACTGGCCCATCACCTACGCCGACCTCGAGCCCTACTACGCCGAGGCCGAGCGGCTCGTGGGTGTGGCCGGCGAGGAGACCAACCCGTTCGCGGCGTGGCGATCGGGCCCGTACCCCATGCCGCCCGGTGCCGACATGTTCGGCGCCACCCTCTCAGCTCCTGCCGCGGAACGGCTCGGGCTGCACCCGTACCGGGCACCGACCGGAGCGAACTCCATCCCCTACGACGGCCGACCGGCGTGCGTGAACTGCGGATTCTGCGGCTACTACGGCTGCCCGGTGGAGGCCAAGGGTGACCCGGTGGCGCTGCTCCGGGCGGCGCTGCGCACCGGGCGGTGTCGGATCGTGCCCGAGGCCATGGTGGTCGGGATCACCCGTACCCCCGACGGCCGCACTGCGACCGGGGTGCGCTACCTGGACCTGTCCGCCGGTCCGGAGGCGGGCGACCCGCCGGTACGTGAGGTACGCAGCGGCGTCGTCGTGCTCGCTGGAGGTGCCTTCGAGACACCCCGACTCCTCCTCCGTGACGACCTCGGGAACACCTCGGACCAGGTCGGACGGAACCTCATGGTCCACTTCCAGACCCTCACCGTCGGGGCCTTCCCGTTCCGGGTGTTCGGTGCCAGTCGGGGTCGGTCGGTCACGCACGTGCACGACGACCACATCGTCGGCGACGCCGCGCAGGATGCTGCGGCCCGTGACGCCGGGCTCCCCTGGGTGCGAGGCGGACTCGTCGAGCACGGCGGAGCCGCCGGACCCGTCCAGGAGGCGCTGATCTACGGGCCAGGAGCCCACCACCCGGAGGCCATGCGGGACTCGTCGCTCCGCGAGCGCCTGTGGGTCTTCACCATGCAGGGCGAGGACCTGGCGCGCCCGGAGAACCGGGTCGACCTCGACCCGACGATCCGCGACGCCTGGGGCGGGCCGGCCGGGCGGATGACCTGGTCGCCACACCGCCACGAGCTGGTGGCTTCGGCCCACGCCGGCCCCATCCTCGAGGCCGTCCTGCGGGAGGCCGGTGCCGAGTGGACCGTCACGAGCACGTCCCCGCCGGTCGGCGGGGACGTGAGCGGCCACCCGATGGGTCTGGCACCGGCCAGCCGTCACGTCGTCGGAACCGCCAGGATGGGAAGCTCGCCGGAGGACTCGGTGGTCGATCCCGAGTGCCGCCTGTGGGACTGCGAGAACGTGGTCGTCTGCGACAGCTCCGTGTTCTGTACCTCGACCGGCTACGGACCGACGCTCACCCTGGTGGCGCTCGCCGCCCGCACCGCTCGACTGCTGGTCGGCGACCCGCTCAGCGCGGCAGGCCCAGGATCCGGTCACCGATGATCGTCCGCTGGACCTCCGAGGTCCCGCCGGCGATCGACGCGGCCCGCGACCACAGGTACTGACGACCCCACGGCCCGGCGAGCTGCCCGTCGTCGCCGAGCACCTCGAGCGCCGTCGCCGACAGGTGCTGGGTCACGTCGGTCCACGCCAGCTTGATCCAGCTCGACTCGGGGCCGGGCTCCTCACCTCGGGCGAGCCGGGTCAGGGTGCGCAGGTTGTGGAGCCGGAGAATCCGCAGTTCCACGTAGGCGCGAGCAAGGGCGTCGGCCACCTCGGGACGGTCGATCGCCCCGGACGTCGAGGCCAGCCGGTACAGCTCGTCGAGGAACACCTCGTGGACGACCTGCTCCTTGAACGGGAAGTTGGTGCCGCGCTCGTGAGCCAGCGTCGTGTTGGCGACCGACCAACCGTCGTCGAGGCCGCCGACCAGGTGGTCGACCGGCACGAACACCTCGTCCAGGAACACCTCGTTGAACTCGGACTCACCGGTGATCTGCACCAGCGGACGAACCTCGATGCCGGGAGCGGTCATGTCCACGACCAGGTACGAGATGCCGCGGTGCTTGGGGGCCTCCGCGTCGGTACGGGCGAGGCAGATCCCCCACCGCGCCACCGTGGCGTAGCTGGTCCACACCTTCTGCCCGGTGAGCAGCCACCCGCCGTCGACCGGCTCGGCCCGGGTGGACAGCGACGCCAGATCGCTCCCCGCGTCGGGTTCGCTGAAGAGCTGACACCAGATCTCCGACGCGTCGACGATCCCGGGGAGCCAGCGCCGACGTTGCTCCTCGGTGCCACACGCCAGCAGGGTCGGACCCGTCAGGTTGATGCCGACCCGGTTGACCGGCTGAGGGGCACCCGCCCGGGCGTACTCCATGTTGAACAGCGCGACCTGCACCGGGGACGCGCCGCGCCCGCCGTACGCCTCGGGCCAGGTGAGGCCGACCCACCGCCCCGAGGCGAGCCTCGCCTGCCAGCGGCGACCCCACTCGATCTCCTCCTCGAGGTCCGCGAACGGGGGCGGCGGCTCCAGGTGCTCGGCCAGCCACGCCCGCGCCTCGGCAGCGAACTCGAGCTCCTCGGGGGTGAAGGACAGGTCCACCTCAGATCTCCCAGAGATTGGCCCGGCCGGCGGCGACGAGCGCCTCGCGCAGCGCCTCCTCGTCGGCAGCGGTGAACGGACGGAACGCCGGCTCGCCCCGGTCGCGGACCCACAGGACGTCGTCACCGAGCCGGTCACGGCGCACCTTCTGGTGGACGAGCGTGCGCTTCACGACCTTGTTGGTCCCCGTGGTCGGGAGCTCGTCGGCGATCCGCAGGTACCGGGGCCGCCACTTCGGCGGCAGCCCGGAGGACTCGTCGATCCACCGTGCCAGCTCGACCGGGTCCAATCTCACTCCCCCACGGGGCACCACGGCCACGGCGAGCTGGTCACCTGCGTGGACGTCGGGTACGCCGTAGGCGGCGGCCACGACGACCCCGGGGTGGGCGGCCACCGCCTCGTCGATCGGTCCCGCCGGGAAGTTCTCGCCGTCGACCCTGATCCAGTCGGCCGTCCTGCCGGCGAAGTAGAGGTAGCGCTCCTCGTCGAGGTACCCCAGGTCGCCCGACCAGTACCACCCGCCCCGCAGGGCCGACGCCGTCGCCTCGTCGTTGTTGTAGTAGCCCTCGAACGGACCTGCGCCGGCGGTGTTCACGATCTCCCCGACGCACTCCTCGGCGTTGAGCAGCCGACCGTCGGCGTCGAACCGGGCCGGGGGCAGCTCCCGGCCGTCTGCGTCCACGACCAGGACCGTCGGGCCGGCGACTCCCATGGCGCCCCGGCGCGGCGGTGCGTCGCGGCTGACGGCGATCGCCCCCTCGGTGGACCCGAACGCGTCGATCACCCGGACGCCGAACCGCGCCGCGAACGTCTCGAGCACCTCGGGCGACCCCTCGTTGCCGAACGCCACGCGGACGGGGTTGTCCGCGTCGTCGGCTCGCGCCGGTGTGGCCAGGATGTAGCTGAGCGGCTTTCCCGTGTAGTTGAACCACGTGGCGCCGTGATGCCGGACGTCCGGCAGCCAGCCCGAGGCCGAGAACCGTCGGGCGAGCGCCACCCCGGCCCCCACCACGATCGACGGTGCCCACCCCACCATGAGGGCGTTGGAGTGGAACAACGGCATGCAGACGTAGCCGACGTCCTCGGCGGTCAGGTCCATGAGCATCACCATCCGGTTGCCCGTCACGAGCAGCCGGCGCTGGCTGCACACCACGGCCTTGGGCGCCGACGACGTGCCGCTCGTGAAGATGAGCGCCCAGCGGGTGTCGGGTCCGGGCTCCAGTCCGGGGTCCTCTCGTGGCAGGCCGTCGAGCACCTCGTCGAGGTCGTCGGCGCCGTCGGGCGGGTCGTCGTGCCGGGGGAAGCGGTGCGAGACGATCAGCTCGACGCCGGGCACGTCGGCTCGGACCCCCTCGACGTCGGGCCAGTGTCCGGGTTCGGTGACGAGCAGGTCGACGTCGGTGTGACGAACGTCGCGGGCGAGGTGCTCGCCGGTGCGGGTGTGGTTGAGACCGACCACGGTGGCCCCGGCCAGCGCCGCACCACCGAGGGCGAACAGGTAGTCGGGCGTGTTGTCGAGGAGGACGCCCACGTGCAGTGGTCGCTCCGACGACCGGTGACGGTCCACGAAGAGCTGTGCCCAGCGACTCGACTCGGCGTGGTACCCCGCGTGGGTCCAGGTGCGGTCGCCGAATCGCACCGCGACCCGGTCGGCGTGCGGTCCGGCGGCGTTGGACCGCAGCAGCGCCGCGGCGTCGGCCGCCGGGAGCGGCGCCTCACCCGGCGCAGGTGCGTTCTGGACCGCCACGCCGCCGAGGTTACTGACGCTGGCGTCAGGTCGTCACGACCGGCCGCTAGGGTCGACCACGTGGGACCCGTCGCACGACCGTCACGAGGCGAGGCCACCCGGGCCCGGCTCCTCGACGCCGGGCGCCACGTCTTCGCCCGGCGGGGCTACCGGGCCACCCGGGTGGGCGACATCGTGGCCCGGGCGGGGACGTCGCAGGGGACCTTCTACCTGTACTTCTCCTCCAAGGACGATCTGTTCGCGACGCTCCAGTCCGAGGTCGCCGCCGAGTTCGAGCAGCTCGCCGCCGACCTGCCGGAGCTCGGACCGACCCCCGAGGAGGTCGACGCCCTGCAGTCGTGGATCGAGCGCTTCCTGGCCGCGTGCGATCGGCACCAGCCCGTGCTGCGCGCCGGCACGGAGGCCGACACCACCCGGGGTCGGTCAGTGATCGCCGAGCACCTGGGGACGCTCAGCGCTGCGCTCGCCACCCGGAGCGGGCTGCCGGCCCGCCGGGCGTTCGACCCTGAGGTGGCGGCGCTGGTCCTGGTGTCCACGCTCGAGCGACTCGACTACATGGCCGGCGACGGCCGGCTCGAGGTCTCGGACCGAGACCTGGCCCGCACGACGGCGGGGATCGTGACCGACGCCCTGTACGGACCGTCGGCCCGGACCACCGAGCGCGAGCGGCCCACCACGACCTGACGCTAGTGTCACCTCTCGTGGACCACGGGGGGACCACGAACCGAACGGGGAGGACGACCAGGTGACCACGACGACCACACCGCACCGCGACGGGGCCATGCGAGCACTCGCCACCGGCGCCCTCCTGGCCACGCTGGCGCTCGTCGCCGGCGCCTGCGGGAACTCCGAGTCCACCGGCGGCTCCACCACGACCGCCGCTCCCAGCGAGACCGCGACGCTCGACCAGACCAACGTGCCGGTCGACCAACCGGGCGTGAGCGCCACCGAGATCCGGGTCGGCGGTGTCGCATCGGTGACCAACCCGCTCGGCGGCAAGTACGGCGACGCATTCCTCGGCGCCAAGGCGTACTTCGAGAAGATCAACAGCGAGGGCGGCATCTACGGCCGCCAGCTGCAGCTGGTCGCCGAGCGCGACGACAAGCTCGCCAACAACACCGCCGAGATCGAGGCGCTGCTGCAGCAGGACGACGTGTTCGCCATCCTCCCGATCGCCACCCTCCTGTTCAGCGGCTCGGAGACCCTCGTCACCTCGGGCGT
>CAIQNH010000144.1 GCA_903873135.1 uncultured Actinomycetes bacterium | reverse complement strand
TGACGTTCCGTCGGGTGACGCTCGTCGACTCGATCTACCGGGCGCTCGACGCCGCCGACTGACGGCGGGGTCGGGGCCGCGCCTAGGTTCGCAGCCGGTGAACCTGGACGTCGCGACCTTCCTGCTGCAGTGGAGCGTGGGTGGCCTGGCCTTCGGCTGGGTCACCACCCGTCGCCGGGAGGTGTCGCTCGGCTACGGCTGGCTCCTGCGGGCGGTCTACGGGCTCCTCGCCGTCACGGCGTTCGTGGTGGGTCGACGGTACGACCCGCTGCTGGTCCGCGACGTCTCGGCGCTCGGGGTGGCGGCCGCCTGCGCCGTGGCGGGCGCGGTGTCGTGGCAGCGCCGCGCCGCCGGGGTCCGGCTGCAGCGCGAGCGGGTGGAGGTCCGATCGGCACGGGTCGAGCAGATGACGGGCATCGAGCGCGGCGAGCGGCGGTTCGACCCGGACGCGCCGGAGTTCCCGCCGGCGCTCGACCTGGTGGCCCCGGCGATCGGTGTGGTCGGACTGCTCGTCGGGGGCGTGGCCGCCGGCGACCCGGCGTGGCTCTCGGTGGTCCGGACCCTCGTGGGCGCAGCCTTCCTCGGTTGCGTGAGCGACGCCATGCTGCTCGGACACTGGTACCTGACCCAGCCCGGGCTGCCCCGGGCACCGTTGCTCGAGCTGGTGCGGTGGCTGCTGTGGCTCTGGCCGGTCGAGGTGGCGCTGCTGCTGGTGCCGCCGGGCATGGTCGCGGTCGTTACCGGCGCCGTCGACGACGGGTACGGCGGGCTGCTCGGTTGGTTCTGGATCGCGTGCGCCGTGACCACGGGGATCCTGGTGGTGGTGACCCGGCTGGCGCTCCAGGAGCGGGCCTACTCGGCGGTCATGGCGGCCACGGGACTGCTCTACCTGGCGATCCTGACGGCGTTCGGGACCGACCTCGTGGCCCGGGCGGTCCTGTCGGGCGCCTGATCGGCCGCGGTCGCCGCTCCCGGGATCCCTCCCGTCGGACCGGACGGACCGGGGAGGCTCCCGCGCCTCAGATCGACTCGTCGCGTGTGGCCTGCGCCCGCTCGTGACGGTGGATCGCGGTCTCGACCATGGTGTTCAGCGACGCGGCCTTGGGCCACCCGGCGTAGTGGGCGAGGAAGACGACGATCTCCCGCAGGTCCTCGGCGCTCAGGTCACCCTTGGCGAGGGTCGACTGGAGCTGGATGCCGAGCGTGTCGTCGAGCCCGTCGGCGACCATCAGACCGATCAGCAACAGGCGCCGGTCCCGCAACGAGAGGCCCGGACGCTCCCAGATCTCACCGAAGAGGTGCTCGACGGTGTAGCCGAAGAAGTCCCCGGGCCCGTCGTGGACCTCGAAGTCGTAGACCTCCGCCATCCGCTCGAGGCCGCGCTGTCGTCGTTCGTCGCTCACGTCCCGACCGTACCTCCGCGGCGGAGGGGTCGAGGGGTTCAGCGGGCGACGAAGTACTTGGCCCGAGGGTGGTGGCAGATGATCGCCGAGGTCGTCTGCTCGGGCTGGTACTGGAAGCCCGTGTCCTCGTCGCACGTGATGCCCAGACGGTCGGCGCCGAGCAGCTCGGCGACGCGCATGTTGTCCTCCAGGTCGGGGCACGCCGGGTAGCCCCAGGAGTAGCGGCCGCCGCGGTACTTCTGGCGGAACAGACCGACCAGGCCGGGGCCGTCGGGGGTGCCTCGGGACCCGTCCGGATCCTCGCCGCCGAAGCCCCACTCGTCCCGGATCCGCTGGTGCCAGTACTCGGCCAGCGCCTCGGCGAGCTCCACGCCGATGCCGTGGAGCAGCAGGTAGTCCTGGTAGGCGTCGGCGGCGAACAGCTCGGCGGCCCGCTCGGAGACCGCCTCGCCCATCGTCACGATGTGGAACGCCGCGTAGTCCGGCTCGCCGCTGCCGGGCTCGCCGTCGACGAGCGGTCGGAAGAAGTCGGCGATGCACAGGTGCGGCGACTCGGACTGCCGGGGGAAGTGGAACCGGGTGCGCTCCGTGGTCCGGGACTCGTCCGCCCAGACCACCAGGTCGTCCCCGTCGGCGTTGACCGGGAAGTACCCGTAGACCACGGCGGGAACCAGCAGGTCGTCGGCCCGGGCGGCGGCGAGCTGCTCCCGGAACGTGGGCAGGAGCCGCTCCTTGAACTGCTCGTCGGTCTCGACGGTGCCGTCGCTGCGGGTCTCGGGTCGGAACTGCCACTGGTTCCGGTAGAGCGCGGTGGTGTTGACGTAGGCGGCCACCTCGTCCAGCGGGATGCCCTTGACCACCTTGGACCCGATGAACGGGGGCACGAACACCTCGACGTCGTCGGCGACCTCGGGGGAGCGCGCCGGGATGGTCGACGGGTCGGGCCGCTCCCGCTCCGAGGCCCGGACCGGCAGGTCGCGCCCGCCGGGGGCCCGGCCGAAGTCCGGGTCGTCCTCGCCGGTCCGCCGCAGCTCGCCGAGCCGGTCCATGACCCGGAGACCCTCGAACGCGTCCTTGCCGTAGAACAGGCGCCCCTCGTAGACCTCGCGCAGGTCCCGCTCCACGTAGGTCCGCGTGAGGGCGGCGCCACCGAGCAGCACGGGGATGTGCGAGAGGCCCCGGTCGTTGAGCTCCTCGAGGTTGTCCCGCATGATGAGCGTGGACTTCACGAGCAGTCCGGACATGCCGATGGCGTCCGCCCCGACCTCGAGCGCCTTCTCGATCATCTCGGTGATCGAGATCTTGATGCCCAGGTTGTGGACCTCGTAGCCGTTGTTGGTGAGGATGATGTCGACGAGGTTCTTGCCGATGTCGTGCACGTCACCCTTGACGGTGGCCAGCACGATCCTGCCCTTGCCGGCGTCGGCGTCGGCCTGGTCCATGTGCGGCTCCAGGTGCGCCACGGCGGTCTTCATGGTCTCGGCCGACTGCAGGACGAACGGCAGCTGCATCTCGCCGGTGGCGAACAGGTCGCCGACGACCTTCATGCCCTCGAGCAGCACGTCGTTGATGATCTCGAGTGCCGGCAGGCCTGCGCCCAGCGCCTCGTCGAGGTCGTCGGTCAGCCCGTCACGGTCGCCGTCGATGATCCGTTGGCTGAGGCGACGTTCCACCGTCCAGTCGGACCGGTCCTCGGTGACCGTCGTCGTGGCCTCGACGCCGGAGAAGACCTCGAGCAGACGGGTGAGCGGGTCGTAGTCACCGTCACCCTCGGACAGGGCGCCGTCCGCACCTCGGCGGTCCCACACCAGGTCCAAGCAGACGTCGCGCTGCTCGTCGGGGATCCGGGCGAGCGGGATGATCTTCGAGGCGTGGACGATGGCGGAGTCGAGCCCGGCCGCCACGCACTCGTGGAGGAACACGCTGTTCAGCACGTGGCGGGCCGCCGGGTTGAGCCCGAAGCTGACGTTGGAGAGCCCGAGCGTGGTGGCCACCCCGGGCAGCTCGTCCTCGATCCGTCGGATGGCCTCGATCGTGGCGATGCCGTCACGTCGCAGGTCGTCGTCGCCCGTCGACAGCGGGAAGGTCAGCGGGTCGAAGATCAGGTCGGCCGGCTCGAGTCCGTAGCGCTCGGTGGCGAGGGCGTGGAGGCGGTGGGCGACCCGCAGCTTCCACTCGACGTCCCGGGCCTGACCCTCCTCGTCGATCAGCAGACAGACGACGGCGGCGCCGTACTCCCGGGCCAGTCGGAACACGCGGTCGGCCCGCGACCCCTCGGCGTCGCCGTCCTCCAGGTTGGCCGAGTTGAGCACCGCCCGCCCGCCGATCCACTGCAGGCCGCACTCGAGCACCTCGGGCTCGGTGGAGTCGAGCACCAGCGGCACCGACGACTGGGTGGCGAAGCGGCTGGCGATCTCGTCCATGTCGGCGGTGCCGTCACGGCCGACGTAGTCGACGCAGACGTCGAGGATGGCCGACCCCTCCTTGACCTGGTCCTTGGCCATCTGGACGCAGGTGTCCCAGTCGGCCTCGAGCATGGCCTCGCGGAACCGCTTGGACCCGTTGGCGTTGGTCCGCTCGCCGATGAGCAGCAGGTTCGTCCCGGCGGCGCCGTCGTCCTCGCCCAGGTAGACGGGTGAGTAGATGGAGGCCAGCCCGGGCTCGAAGCGGGGCTGTCGATCGGCGGGCGTCGTCCGCTCGACGGCCTCGGCGAGCTGGCGGATGAACTCCGGAGTCGTCCCGCAGCACCCGCCGACCACGTTGACGCCGAACTCCTCGATGAAGCGGACCTGGTGCTCGACGAACTGCTCGGCGGTCAGGTCGTAGTGCATGTGGCCGTCCACGACGGACGGCAGTCCGGCGTTGGGCATGACCGAGATGGGGATCCGGGAGTGCTGCGACAGGTGCCGCAGGTGCTCGCTCATCTCCTCGGGGCCCGTGGCGCAGTTGATGCCGATGACGTCGGGTCGCATGGCGTCGAGGGCCACGAGCGCTGCGCCGATCTCGGTTCCCGGGAGCATGCGGCCGGTGAGCTCGATCGTCACCTGCACCTGCACCGGCAGGTCCACACCGAACTCCCGCATCGCCGCCCGGACACCGTTCATGGCCGCCTTGGCCCCGAGCAGGTCGAACTGCGTCTCGACGATGAACAGGTCGACCCCGCCCTCGATGAGTCCCCGGGCCTGCTCGGTGTAGAGGTCGCGCAGTTCGGCGTAGCGGATCTGGCCCAGTGACGCGAACCGCGTCCCCGGTCCCATGGACCCGGCGACGAACCGGGGCCGGTCCGCCGTGGCGGCCTCGTCGGCGGCCTCGCGGGCGATGCCGGCCGCGAGCCGGTTGAGCTCCCGGGTGCGGTCGGCCAACCCGTACTCCCCGAGGGGCACCCCGAACGAGCCGAAGGTGTTGGACTCCACGGCGTCGGCGCCGGCGTCGAAGTAGGCGGCGTGGAGGCGACGGATCACGTCGGGCCGGGTCTCGACCAGGATCTCGTTGCACCCCTCCAGGTCGGGCCCACCGAAGTCGTCCGCCGTCAGGCCCTGCTCCTGGAGCCAGGTGCCCGTGCCGCCGTCGAAGACCACGACCCGTTCGGTCAGCGTGCGGAGGTACGGGTGCGCCGGGTCAGCCATGGGTTCGACCAAGTTACTGCCCTGCGGTGCCCGGACCAGCACGTGGGTAGGCTCGCTCCCGTGAAGATCTACACCCGCACCGGTGACGACGGTTCCACCGGGCTGTTCTACGGGGGGCGAGTCCGCAAGGACGACCCGCTGCCCAGCGCCTACGGCGACGTGGACGAGGCCCAGTCGACCCTGGGCGTCGTCCGGGCCCACAACGGCAACTCCCGCCTCGACTCGGTGCTGGTGTCGATCCAGCGGGACCTCTGGGTCCTCATGGCCGAGCTCGCCACGGCGCCCGAGAACCGGAACAAGCTGGAGCCCGGCGTGTCCGAGGTGACCCCGGAGATGGTGGCCCGGCTCGAGTCCCTCATCGACGAGACCTCGGAACGGTTCGATCCCCCCACCGAGTTCGTCGTCCCGGGAGGCACGGTCCTCTCGGCGCACCTGGACGTGGCCCGGACGGTCGTCCGTCGGGCCGAGCGCTCGGCGCTCGCCGCCGTGGGTGACGCGTCGTCGGTGGGTCCGTACCTCAACCGTCTCTCCGACCTGCTCTGGACGATCGCCCGGGCCGAGGAGGGGACGTCGTTGGCCACCCGGTCGGTGCCCGCACCGGCGGAGGGCGACCCGGCCGACTTCGACCGCGACGAGCGCTGAGCGCCGTCACGCACCGACCACCGGCGACGGGCCGGTGCCGAGGAACCAACAGACCGACCCAACGGGAGGATCGGAACAGTGGCTGAACTCGCCAACGTGAAGGTGGCCAAGGCGGTGCCGTCGTCGGCCCGCGCCGAGGTGTCCCTCGTGCCCAGGGAGGGGGTCGGCCGCCAGCGGTCCGTCCCCAAGGCGGCGCTCGAGCGGGCCGGGTTCACCGGCGCAGCGGAGACCGTGGCGGTGGTCGACGACGGCGAGCGGGCCACGGTGCTCGTCGGTCTCGGACCGGCTGCCGGGGTCTGCACCGACCAGCTGCGCCGGGCCGGCGCCGCCCTGGCCAGGGCCGTCGCCCGGCACCGTCGGGTGGCCGTCCACCTCCCCGAGGTTCCGGGGCTCGACGACGGCGTGGTCGCCGGCGCCGTGGCCGAGGGTGTGTTGCTGGGCTCCTACACCTTCGACGAGTTCAAGTCGTCGGCCGAACCGCGCCGGGTGCTCACCGTGACCCTCGTGCGCGACCTGCCGGCCGCCGAGCTGCGGGCGGTGCGGGAGCAGGTGGACCGAGCGACCGTGGTGGCCGACGCCGTCGCGTTCGCCCGGGATCTGGTCAACACCCCGGGGGGCGCGCTCACGCCCGACGTCTTCGCCGAGCGCGCTGCGGACCGGGCCCGGGCCGCCGGGCTCGAGGTCGAGGTGCTCGAGGCCGACGAGATCCGTGACGCCGGGCTGGGCGGACTGCTGGCGGTGAACCAGGGCTCGATCCACCCGCCGAGGTTCGTCGTGCTGCGCTACACGCCGGACGAGTCGCTCGAGCCGACGGGCGACACGCTGGCCTTCGTCGGCAAGGGCATCACGTTCGACTCGGGTGGGCTCTCGATCAAGCCGGCCGACGGGATGATCGGCATGAAGATGGACATGGGTGGCGCCGCTGCGGCGATCGCAGCGGTGTGCGCCCTCCCTGCGCTCGAGGCGCGCACGGCGGTCGTGTCGTACACCCCGATGACCGACAACATGATCGACGGCGACGCCCAGCGTCCCGGTGACGTCTTCACCGCCCGGGGCGGGACCACCGTCGAGGTGCTCAACACCGACGCCGAGGGTCGCCTGATCCTGGCCGACGCGCTGGCGATGGCCTCGGAGGAGTCCCCCGCAGCGATCGTGGACCTGGCCACGCTCACCGGTGCGTGCCTGGTGGCGCTCGGCGACCGCATCGCCGGGCTGATGGCCAACGACGACGAGTTCCGGGCCACGGTGGCCGCAGCGGCGGCCCGCGCCGGGGAGCGGGTGTGGCCGCTGCCGCTGCCCGACGACTACCGCCAGCAGCTCGACTCGAAGGTCGCCGACATCGCCAACATCGGCAACAGCCGGTTCGGTGGGACGCTCACCGCAGGGCTGTTCCTGCGGGAGTTCGTCGGCGAGGGTATCCCGTGGGCCCACCTCGACATCGCCGGTCCGGCCTACCTGTCGAGCGCCGACGGCGAGCAGGGCCCCGGGGCCACGGGGTTCGGCGTGCGGACGCTGCTGGCGCTCGTCGAGGAGTGGGGTGCCGACGCTGTCGAGCCGGACTGAGGACCGCGGTCCGACTCACCCGGGTCGGCGTCGTTCGGCGTCCAGCCACGCGTCGTGCGACCGCCGCAGCGACTCGGGGAGCCGGGCGACGTGGCGTCGTGAGAGGGGCGGCAGCAGGGTTCGCACGGCCAGGTCGCCGGTGTCGAGGGTCCTGGCCAGGCCGAAGGTGCGGGCTCGGTCGATGGTGCGCACGACCGGCGAGTTCCGGCCAGTCCCCGAGCCCAGGCCGAGTGCTCGGGCCGTGTCGGCCAGGCCCACGCGGAAGCCACCGGGGTGCTGCTCGAGTCCCCGCGCGAACCGGCGGAGCAGGAGCAGCGTGGAGGGTCCGACGATGCCGAGCCAGAACCGCTCGGCGTACTCGCCACGTGGATCGTGGCCCGTTCCGGTGAGCCCCGGGTCCCACCACGCCCGGACGGTGACGGTCGACGGGACGTCGGTGGCCTCGGCCGTCGGCTGCCCGCCGATCTGCGGCGCAGTCGGCTCGTCGGGGGTGCTGCGTCGCGTCGTGGTCGACGCCGCGACGACGTCGGTTCGAGTGTCGTCGGCTCCGGTGCGGTCCCGGTCGGCGTGTTCGTCCTGCGGGGTCGTGGTGGTGGGCACGGTGCTCCCTCCGGTGGGTCGGTCCTGCGCGCTCACGCCGACGGTAGGGAGGTCGCACGCCGTCGTCACCGGGCAGCCGGACCCGGATCGAGTCGGCCGAGGTCGGACGTCGTGGACGACCTGACCCGAGCCGCCGACCTGGTGGCCGGGGCGGGGCGGGTCGTCGTCCTCACGGGTGCGGGGATCTCCACCGACTCGGGCATCCCCGACTTCCGGGGGCCGGACGGCGTCTGGACCCGGGATCCGGAGGCGGAGCGCTACTCCACGATCGGCCACTACCTCGCCGACCCGGACCTGCGCGTCCGGGCCTGGCAGCACCGGATGGCGAACCCGGCCTGGACGGCGGTGCCCAATGCCGGCCACCTCGCACTCGTCGACCTCGAGCGCACGGGGCGGGTCGAGCTGCTCGTCACCCAGAACATCGACGGCCTCCACCAGGCGGCCGGCTCCGCTCCGGACCTGGTCGTCGAGATGCACGGCTCCATCCGTGCGGCACGGTGCGTGTCGTGCGGCTGGACCGCGCCCATGACCGAGGTCCTCGACCGGGTGCGTGCCGGTGAGCCCGATCCCGACTGCCCGGTCTGCGGCGGGATCGTGAAGTCCGACACGGTGTTCTTCGGCGAGTCGCTCCGTCCGGAGCGCATCGAGCGGGCGTTCGACGCGGCGAGGGGGTGCGACCTGCTGCTGGCCGTCGGCACCACGCTGGCGGTGACCCCGGTGGCCCGGTTGGCACCCGTCGCGGTGGGCGCGGGAGCGGCGCTGGTGATCGTGAACGGATCGCCGACCGAGTACGACGACCTGGCCGACGTGGTGGTGCGGGGATCGATCAGCGAGGTGCTGCCGGCGCTCGTGTCCGGTTGAGTCGAACGTCCGTCGCCCGGGTCACTCCGGGAAGCCCACGGCGACCGAGGCCTGTCCGGGCGGAGCCGTCCAGAGGACGGCGGTGACCCCGTCCCGGTCGACGAGGACCTCGGTGGGTCCCGTGGCCCGGAGGTCCTCGAGGAGCGCGTCCTGCTCAGCGGGACTGAGCAGCTGGAGCGCGTTGCGACGGTCGACGACGAACGCGACCTGCTCCGAGCGCACGGGGATCTCCCGGACACCTCCGGTGATCCCGCGGCCGAGGCTGTAGACGAACTCGTGCTCGGAGAACCTCCCCATGATCGGCACCGAGACGACGACCTGGGCGTCCTCGGGGATGCCGGCGAGTGCCTGGGCGAGGGCGTCGGCCTGCGCGTCGTCGACGAGACCGCCGACCCCGTTGCGCTCGAACACCGTGGGGTACACCTGCACGGCGACCACGGCACCGAGCGCCACGGCGACGACGAGCACGATGCCGGCCACGAACCGGGTGGCCGGCGGTCGCCCCCGACGGAGGAGCCACACGGCGAGCCACGCCGTCCCGAACGTGACGAACGGGGTGACGACGAAGTTCTGGAACGGCTGGTCGATGAAGATCGGGTTGAGCTGCAGTCCGGCGATGAGGAGCGCCACGACGGGCACGCCGATGCCCCACGGCGTGAGGAGTCCGAACCCCCCGCCGGCGGCGAGGTACCGGCCGATCTGCTCCCACCGATCGCCGAGCAGTCGGGCCGGGGTGAGCGGGTCCGTGACGGTACCGAGCGCCATCTGGACGAACCCGGCAGCACCGTCGTCGAGCGCCGGCCGGTCGGCCAGGTAGGCGTACCCGATGTCGATGTGGGAGGCGTTGTTGTTGCCGGTGGCCGAGATCAGCAGCACCCAACCCAGTCCGGCGGCCATCATGCCGAGCCCCGCCCGACGCGTGGCCCGCCCCGACAGGACGGCGGAGCACCCGACGCCGAAGGCGTAGACCCCCCCGACGTCGCCGCAGCTCAGGCAGAGCGCCACCCACAGCCAGGTGCGGCCCGTCCGCCCGGCGGTCAGGTCGCGGGCCGCCAGCACCACGAACAGGGTGGCCAGCGCCCAGAAGTGGAAGTCCTGTGCGGCTGTGGCGTAGGCGATGGGGTTGAGGGCCGCGAGCACGACGACGGTGCCCGGGACGACGTACCGCCAGACGTCGTCGAGGTCCGAACGTCGCACCAGGTCCACCGACCAGACGGCGACGGCGGCCCCGGTCCCCGCGAGGGCGGCGGCCTGCACGACGAGGAGGACGAATCCGTCGCCGCCCAGTCGGTGGAGCAGCGAGACGGGCCACATGATCAGCTCGAAGTGGCTGCTCAGGTAGGCGGTGTCGCTGATCGTGGAGTCGGGGAGCAGGTTGCCCGAGCCGATCTGGCTGGCGGCCTGGGCGAAGATGCCGTAGTCGATGCTCACCGTGAACGTCCGGTAGGTCGTCCACGAGATGGCCACCAGGATCAGGAACTGGATCGTGAAGGTCACGGCGATCACGGGCCGGAACCACCGCAGGCCGTCGGGTCGGGTCGACCTCCGGCGTCGCACGACCACCCGCGGGGCCACCGGCGCACCGTCGTCGAGCGTCGCAGCGGTCGTGTCCGTCCGGTCGGCCGTCACGGTGAGATTCTGGCCCAGCGGAGCTCAGGCGAACGGACTCCCGGCCGGAGGACCACCGACCGTTCAGCCGGGTGGTGCCCCGTCGGGGACCGGTTCCGCGTCGCAGAGTTCCCGCTCGGCCGCGAGCGGGTCGGTCGGGATCCGCCGGAACCACCAGGGGATCGCTCGGAGGACACCCCGGAGCGCCGTCGTCGCCGTCAGGTCGTCGGAGATCGTCCGGCGGAGTTCGCCGAGCCACGAGCAACGGACTGCGTCGACGGCGCCGACGACGACCTCGGGCGGAGTTCGGCGAACCTCGGCGAGCGCCGCGGCGTCGGGGTCGAGCGTGGCCGTCGTCCAGGCTCCGCCGTTCTTCTCGTGGCCGATCTTCGGTCCGGGCGTGGGTTCCAGACGGGCGACCACCGGGTTGGCGAGTCCCAGCTGGTCGGCCACGTAGACCTCGCCGGGCACCGAGAATCCGGGGATCCCGATGTTGTACGACTCGACGGCCACGGGCTGGTCGACGTCGAGCGGGCCGGGCAGGAAGACCGGGCGGCCCCGGTCGAGGATCCAGAGCCCGCGCTCGCCGAGTGCCAACGACGCCGCGGCGCGCTGCGCCACCTCGGTCTGGGGCCACTCGGCGTCCAGGTAGTCCTCGACCACGACGGGGTGCTCGTTCCGGCTCAGCCCCACCCAGTAGGCCCGCTCGTCGGTGATGATCGGGTTGTTCGGCGGTGGGCGGCCGACGACGGCCACCACGGCCGCGGCGAGGATCACCACCGCGGACACCCCGACGGCGACACGTCGGAGCGGGAGGACGGCGGCCCACGTCGCCACGACGGCGAACACGCCGGGGATCGCCATGCGGCCGTGCATGAAGTCGCCCCCGACGGCGGCCACGTAGGCGAGGTGGACCAGACCCGCCGTCGTGATCGTCCACGCCGGGAACCCGGGGCCGGCGGCGCGGCGGAGGGTCAGCCACGCGAGGGCGGCCACGGTGACCGCGACGAACACCCAGGTGCCGTACGGCCGTCCAGCGTCCCAGAGGTAGGACAACCCTCGGTCGATCCGGACCCGGGTGCCCTCCTTGGCGAGAGCCGGGGTCGGCGCCAACGCCGCGAAGTACGCCATCCGGGCCAGCTGGACGGCGGCGACCGGCAGCGAACCGAGCACCAGGTCGGCCACCCGCTGCGACCGACGGTCGGGCCGGGACCGCCACCAGCCCACGAGCGCGACGGCGCCCATCAGGGCGAGGTCGGGTCTGACCAGCCAGGACGAGGTCAGCAGGACGACCTCGAGGCGGGCACGCGGCCGCCAGGTCGAGCCGCCGTGGACGAGCACCCACCAGGTGGCGGCGACCCAGAGCAGCGCCAGGCTGCCCTCGAGGCCCGAGGTCGTGAAGTCCCACGCCGGCGGCCACAGGGCGACGACCGCGGCTCCGGCGGGGAGCCACCACGTGCTCGCCATCCCACGCCGCCACCACGACGCCGACGCGACCTGGGTCACCACGAGCGCTCCTGCGGTGCAGCACAGCCCGAGGGCGACCGCGAGCCACTCGAGTCGCACCGACGAGACCTGGTGGAGCACGGCCAGCGCCCAGACCCAGATGGTCCCGGTCGCCGCCTCCACCCGCTCGCCGGGGTTGAACACGGGTCCGTTCCCCGAGGCGATGTTGCGGGCGATGCGGAGGTAGATGAACCCGTCCTCGGCGACCCACCGCCGGCTCCAGCCGGCGGCCAGGGCGACGAGCGTGGCGGGAACGGCGCACAGGAGGGCCCGGGAGGAGGCACCGGAGTCCCGCCGGGGCCGTCGCCGGACCACGCGCTGTGCCTCGGGGGCCAGCGGGGCCGCGCTGCTCGACGTGCCTCCCACTGCGGGCGGAGACTACCGGACGCCGATCGGGAGGTGTTCCGGTGGGTCGGCCTCGGCCCGGCCCCGGAGTTCGAGTCGAGTTCGGGAATCCTGACCAGTCCGCTAGGGTTTACTCCTGCGGGAAGCACACGACTCACGACCGGAGCGGACGACATGCCCACCTTCCGAGACCTCCTCAACGAGGCCAAGACGCAGATCACCGAGGTCACGACGGCCGAGGCCGAGGACCGCCTCGCCGGCGGCGCCGTGCTCCTCGACGTGCGCGAGGCCGACGAGTTCGAGCAGGGGGCCGTGCCGGGCTCGGTGTTCCTGCCCCGGGGCCACCTCGAGGCGCAGGTCGAGAGCCGACTGGTCGACAAGGCCGCTCCCGTGGTCGTCATGTGCGCCGGTGGCGTGCGCTCGGCCTTCGCCGCCCGCACGCTGCAGGAGCTGGGCTACGAGGACGTGGTCTCCATGGCCGGTGGTTTCAACCGGTGGAAGGACGAGGGCCGGGACTGGCGCGTGCCTGAGTCGCTCAGTCCGGACCAGCGGAACCGCTACCAGCGGCACCTGCTGCTGCCCGAGGTCGGCGACGAGGGTCAGCAGCGGCTGCTCGGCGCCCGGGTGCTCCTCCTGGGGGCCGGGGGGCTGGGATCACCGGCGGCGCTGTACCTGGCCGCCGCCGGCGTGGGGACGATCGGGATCGTCGACATGGACGTGGTCGACGACTCCAACCTGCAGCGCCAGATCCTCCACAACCTGGACCGGGTGGGCGAGCGCAAGGTCGACTCGGCCAAGAAGACGCTGACCTCGCTCAACCCCGACGTGAACGTGATCACGTTCGACGTCCGGCTCGACGCCTCGAACATCCTCGACGTCATCAGCGGCTTCGACCTCGTCGTCGACGGAGCCGACAACTTCCCGGTCCGCTACATGCTCAACGACGCCTCGGTGAAGCTCGGCATCCCCGTCGTGCACGGATCGATCTTCCGGTTCGAGGGTCACGTGACGGTGTTCGATCCGAGGCGAGGTCCGACGTACCGCGACATGCTGCCCGAGCCCCCGCCGGCCGAGCTCGCTCCGAGCTGCGCCGAGGCGGGGGTGCTGGGCGTCCTGCCCGGCATCGTCGGGTCCATCCAGGCGCTCGAGGCGATCAAGCTGATCCTCGACCTGGGCGATCCGCTCGTCGGTCGGTACCTGACGTTCGACGCGCTGGAGATGAGCTTCCGCGAGTACCGGATCCGGCGTGACCCGGCCAACGAGATCACCTGGGAGAACCGGGACCTCATCCAGGTGGTCGAGCTCGAGGGTCACTGCTCCCCGGCGCCGCTGGTCGCCCCGGCCGCGTCCTGATCCTGCGGGTCCGCCCGCAGGTCGCCCACGGCCCGTCGGAGGGAGGCCGCGGCCACGAGCACCGCGGCCACCGCCGACCAGACCATCGCCCACTCGACCCGGGTGAGCAGTTCGCTCCGGTGGTTGGCGGCCACCAGGGTGAACACGACGAGCCCGGCGACCCAGGGCCACCACGACTCGCGCTGACGGTGCAGAGCGATCTGGGCCTGGTTCAGGGTGAGGGTGGCGGTGAGCAGCATGCTCGCCAGGGCGAGGAGCGCCATGTCCCAGCCGTCGATCAGGTCGAACTCGGAGCCGAACAGGATCGACACCACCGCCGGGCCGACCGCAGCGGCTGCGAGCGTGGCCGCTGCGGTCAACACGACCAGGCCGGTCGTCAGCCACCGGAGGTCGCGCTCGAACGAGGATCGGTCGCCGATCGCCGCTGACGCGGACAGCCGAGGCAGGATCACCGCCTGCAACGCCTGGAACAGGAACAGCGGGATCCGGGCGATCACCAGCGCCGAGAGGAAGACGCCCGCAGCCGTGCCCTCCCTGGGGTCGCTGAGCAGCTCCACGGTCACGGTGCCCAGGTTGATGAGGGTCAGGCTGGCGACGGAGGTGAGGAGGAGGAACGCGAGCGACGACACCACGCCGGACCAGGCTGTCGGACCTCGGTCGGGCGGGAGGCCGACAGGTCGTGCGGTGAGGAGCGCCACGACGATCCCCGCGTAGGCGCTCCCCGCCATGACCCACGCGTAGGCGACGGGTGAGTCGACGCCTCGGGCGGCGAGCAGCAGGGCCGGCACCGCCTTGGCCACGGCGTCGGCCGCGAACATGGCGCCGTAGGCGACGTAGTGGCCGGTGCCGGCGAGGATGCCCCGGACGACGAAGGTGGCCGCCACGCCCAGCAGTCCGACCACGAACGCGGCCACGAACCCGGGCTCACCCCGGAACAGCGAGGCCCGCAGGACGCCCGAGCACGCCACGGCGACGACGCACGCTGCGAGGGCGAGGCCGCCGGCTGCTGCGAGGATCTGCCGAACCGACCCGCCCACGGCCGGCCGGAGCCTGCCCCCGGCGGCGTCGCTCGCGATCGACCGCGCCAGCTCCTGCTCGACGGGGATGAACAGCCCGTTGCCCACCAGGAACAGCAGCGCCCACATCACCGAGACGAGGGCGAACCGGTCGGGCCCGAGCGCCCGGCCACCAGCGCTGAGGTAGAGGTACGAGCCGACACCGTCGACCAGCAGACCGAGGACCAGGACCGTCCGGCCGTCGAGGAGACGACGCGCCGAGCGCTGCAGCGCCCCCGGTGGGTCGGCCGCGTCCGTCTCCCGCACGACGGGAGCCTACGGTGCGCCGGTCCGACCACCGGGGAGGCCGGGGCCTAGCCTCTCGCCGGTGGGTCCCGAGCCGTCGCCGATCGTCGTCCTGGTCGACGTGACCGACACCCTCTCCTCGCCGTGGGTGGCGGGGATCCAGCGGGTCGTCCGGGGGGTGGTCGGGGCCCTCTCGGCGAGACCGGACGTGCGCTGCGTGCCGATCGTCCGGGTGGACGGGTCCCAGCGGTTCCGCACCCTGACGGCGGGGGAGCGGGAGCGACTCGAGCGTCCACCCCCACCGGCACCGCCGGCCGCCACGGCACCGACCGTCGCTCGCCGGTGGGTCGACTCGCTCGACGAGCGCCTCGGGCCCGGCACCATGCGAGCGGCCAGACGGGTGGTCCGACCGCTCCGGGCGGTGCAGTACTGGGTGCGCGACCAGCGACTCCGACTGCGGGCCGAGCGACTGCACCGGGACGCGATCGTCAGGGTCCACACACCCGGCAGCGTGCTGCTCGAACTCGACGCCGTGTGGAACCAGGTCGGCGTCGACCGACGACGCTGGTACGAGCGACTGCACCGTGGGGGAGTGTCGGTCGTCCCGTTCGTGCACGACCTCCTGCCGTTGGAGCACCCGGAGTGGTTCGTCGACTCGCTGGTCGAGGTGTTCGACCACACGGTCCGGTTGCAGGTGGAGGTCGCCGACCTGGTCCTGACCAACTCCGAGGCGACGGCGCGCTCGGTCCGGTCGTTGGCTGCGTCGCTCGGTCGTCCCCGACTGGACGTGGCACCCGTGGTCCTGGGAGCCGACCGGCCCGAGGAGGAACGGGACCTCGTCGGCGTCCCCGTGGCCCCGTCGGGGTTCACGACGCTGGTCGTGGGGACCGTCGAACCGCGCAAGAACCACCGTGTGGTCCTCGACGCGCTCCGGTCGATCGAACGTGACGACCCGCCGACGGGGGTGCAGCTCGTCGTGGTCGGTCGCGCGGGGTGGGTCGCCGACGAGGTCGTCGAGGAGCTCCGTCGGCGGCACGGTGCGTCACTGACGTGGATCGAGGACGCCGACGACCTGGCGCTGAGGTCCTGGTACGCCGCCGCCGATCTGGTCCTGGTCCCCTCGATCACCGAGGGGTACGGACTCCCCGTCGTCGAGGCACTCCGCGCCGGGGTCCCGGTGTTGAGTTCCGACGGCGGGGCGCTCGAGGAGCTGGGTCGTCGATGCCCGGTCGCCGTCGAGCTGCTCGACCCGTTGGATCCGGCGGCCTGGGCGGCGGCCTGGCGTCGCCACGCGGTCGACGACGAGCACCACGCCCGAGCGGTGCGGGCGGCCCGGGCCGCTGTCGTTCCGAACTTCTCCGAGACCGCGGCCCAGATCGTCGTGGCCCTGCGGGGGCTGGGATCGAGCGGCCCAGCCCCGGGAGGGGGTGCAAACGGAGAGGGTCGGGCTTAGACTCACGTCGTGGCCTCCCCCCGCCATCGCCTCGCTGGCGCGCCTTCGGGTGTGCGTCGGCCCCGACCGGCCGTGCGCTGGTTCCGCGGCCTCGTCGTCGCGGCCGCTGCCGGCCTGTGCCTGGCCTTCCTGCCGTTGCCCGGGATGGCCTTCGAGATGCGCTCCGCCGGGGCCGTCGAGGAGGTGCCGTCCCTCCGGCCCGTGTCGTCCGCCCAGCTCGACGAGATCGCCGCGGAGTCCGGACGCCGACCGTCGTCGGCCCAGGTGGCCGGGGGTGATCCGTCCGTCGAGCCGTTCACCACGATCGGATTCCGACTCGACGAGGTGCCAGCGGGTCCGGTGTTCGTCAGGGTCCGGTCGACCGACGGCTCGCTCGGCGAGTGGAACGAGGTCGCGGTCTCCGACGAGGGTCCCGACGGCGGCACGGCCGAGGCCGCCGCGGCCCGGGTGACGACCGACCCCGTCTACGTCGGCTCGGCCGTCGGCTACGAGGTGAGCCTCCCGGCAGGTGTCGGCGCCGAGGCGGTGACCGTCCACGACCGGCTGCAGCGGGTCACCGTGGAGGCGACGGCGTTCGCGGCGCCGTCGCCGCCGCCGTTCCAGGTCAAGCGCCGCTCGGAGTGGGGTGCCCGACAGGTCAGCGGAGTGTCCGCCGCCTCCAAGTTGACCCTCGGCGTCATCCACCACACCGCCGGGACCAACAACTACTCACCGTCGCAGGTGCCCGGGATCCTCCGTGGGATCCAGGCGTACCACATCGACGGTCGCGGCTGGACCGACGCCGGGTACAACTTCGCCGTCGACAAGTTCGGCACCATCTGGGAGATGCGGGCCACGAGCATGGACGCCAACGCCATCGGCGCGCACGCCGGCGGGTTCAACACCGGGTCGGTCGGCGTCGCGATCCTGGGCGACTACATCGCCAGTCAGGCGCCGGCGGTCGCGATCGAGGGTGCCGCCAAGGTCTTCGGCTGGAAGCTCGCCGGCAGCGGGGTCGACCCGACCGGACGCACCAAGTTCACCACGATCTCCGGCACCGACAAGTTCCGGGCGGGCTCCGTCGCCGACCTGCCGACCGTGGCCGGCCACGGCCAGACCTCCTCGACGTCGTGCCCGGGCCGCATCTCGGAGCAGCTCGTCACCATGCGGGAGCGCGCCCGGTTCTGGGCCGACCAGTCGACCGGCGGT
>CAIQNH010000143.1 GCA_903873135.1 uncultured Actinomycetes bacterium | reverse complement strand
CGAGACCGTGCCGGACCGCTGGCCCTCCTCCAGCAGCAGCGTGGTGACCAGGAACGCGCTGAGGGCCAGGAACACGTCGAGGATCGAGGAGAACGACTCCAGCTTGAGCGGCGCCGCGTGCACGGCGATGACCATGAGGACGCCGACGCCACGCACCCCGTCGAAGGACGGGACGTTGCGGAGCCGCGGGGCGACGGTGATCGGCGTCTCTGACCGGATCCCTGCCACGCTGGTCCGACTCCCCCTGGCCGTTCGGTCCCCGTCCCCAGACCCTCTCCCGAGGTGGACGGTAGCACCGGGTCGACCGGTTTCAGACGTCCAGGCTGGCGGCGTCGAACTGGGGTGAGTGCTCGAGCAGGTAGGCCCGGCGTCGGGCGACGTCGGACCCCATGAGGGTCTCGAACAGCTCGGCGGCCTGCGCAGCGGCCGCAGCGTCGTCCATGGTCATCCGCTTCAGGATGCGGGTGGCCGGGTCGAGGCACGTCACGGCGAGCTCCTCGACGTCCATCTCGCCGAGTCCCTTGAAGCGCACCCACTGGAGGTTCTCGGCCTTGCGGTTGCCCGTGGTGAGCTCGTCGGTCAGTCGCAGCTTCTCCTCCTCGGAGAAGGCGTGGACCGTCCGGTCGCCGACCTTGACGGTGTAGAGCGGTGGCTGGGCGGCGAAGACCCGGCCGTCCTCGAGCAGCGGCCGCATGTAGGTGTAGATGAGGGTGAGCAGGAGGCAGCGGATGTGGCTGCCGTCCACGTCGGCGTCGCACAGGATGATGATGCGCCCGTAGCGGGCGTCGGCGAGCTTGAAGTCCGCCCCGGACCCGGCGCCGATCGCAGCGAACAACGCCTGGGCCTCGGCGTTCTCGACGACCTGCTTGAGCGTGGACTTGCCGGCGTTGACGACCTTGCCGCGGAGCGGCAGCACCGCCATGTACTCGGCGTTCCTGCCGGCCTTGGCCGGTCCGGCCGCCGAGTCGCCCTCCACGATCAGCAGCTCGGAGTCCTCACCGTGGCGCCGGCAGTCGGCGAGCTTGTCCGGCATCCCCGCGGACGAGAGCGCCGACGCCTTGCGCCGGGCGTCGAGCGAGGCCTTGGCGGTCACCCGGTTCACGACGGCCTGCGCGACCTTGTCGCGCAGCGCCGTGACGTGGGCCCGCTTGCCGCCGCTGTCGATCCAGTTGGTCAGTCCGTCGCGCACGACCTCGTAGACGATGGACTGCACCGGAGGCGTCCCGAGCTCCTGCTTGGTCTGACCCTTGAACTGCGGTTCGGGGAAGGTCACCTTGACCGCAGCGACCAGACCCTCCTGCACGTCGGACTTCTCGGCCCGGTCCTGTCCCGACTTCGCCAGTTTGGCGAGCTTCTTCGTCCCGGCGAGCAGGACGTCGTTGGTGACCTTGGTGAGCGCCCGGTCGAACCCGGCCACGTGCGTCCCGCCCTCCGTGGTCGGGATGGTGTTCACGAAGCTGCGGACCACGGTGTCGTACCCGGCGGTCCAGCGCAGGGCCACGTCGACGGTGCACGGACGCTCGACGAGCGTCATCTTCCCCTCGACGGGCACCTTCTCCTCGAAGGTCGCCGTGCCCTGCAGGGTGACGATGTCGGTGACCGCTGCGCCCGAGGACAGTGCCGCGACCAGGTCGGACAGGCCCCCGGAGGCGCTGAAGTCCTCCTCGGTCGCCTTGGATCCCCGACGGTCGACCAGCCGGACCACCAGGCCGGGCACCAGGTAGCAGACCTGGGCGCAGTGGGCCCGGACCTCCTCGGCGTCGATCGTGAGTCCCGGGTCGAAGATCTCGAGGTCCGGCCAGAACCGGACCCGCGTCCCGGTGCGCTTGGCGGGCACCTTGCCCACCTGCTCGAGCTTCGACCCGGCGACGAACCTGCCCTTGGCGTCGACCCGACCGGGTACCCGGTGCACGAACGTGAGCCGCTGGGTGGTGCCGTCGCGGTCGACCTCGGCGACGAGCTTCGAGGAGAGTGCGTTGACGACCGACGCGCCCACGCCGTGCAGCCCGCCCGAGGACGAGTAGGCCCCGCCGCCGAACTTGCCCCCGGCGTGCAACTCCGTGAACACGATCTCGAGGGCCGTGCGGGCACCGTCCTTCCGGCCGGTGGGGATCCCCCGGCCGTTGTCGGCCACCTCGACCGATCCGTCCTTGTGGAGGGTCACCACCACCAGGGTCGCGTGGCCCGCTGCGGCCTCGTCGACGGCGTTGTCGATCAGCTCCCACACCAGGTGGTGGAGCCCCTCGGGCCCCGTCCCGCCGATGTACATGCCCGGCCGTTTGCGGACGGCGTCGAGGCCCTCGAGCAGCTGGATGCTCTTCTCGTCGTAGGTCGACATCGGCGTCAGTCAAGCACGGCGTCGGGACCGACCGGGCGACTAGCTTCCCGTGGTGACCTCCGAACCACCGGGCCGTCGGTCGTCGGTGGTCTCCCTGGAGCACCGACTGGCGCCCGTCGTCGTGGCCGTGGGCGCCACGGTCCTGTGGTCGCTCGGCAACCTCATGGCCGCAGCCTCCGACCTGCCGGGGCCGCAGCTCGCGTTCTGGCGGATCACCTTCGGGGCCGTCCTCTACCAGGCGGTGTTCCGGCTCCGGGGTGGCCGCATGCGGATCGCCACCCTCCGGACGGCCTCCACCGGGGGTCTGGCGTTCGGACTCAGTTCGGTCCTGTTCTTCACGGCGTTGCAGACCACGTCGGTGGCCTCGGTGACGATCATCCTGGCCCTGCAGCCGGTGCTGCTCCTGCCGTACGCGGTGCGGCGGCTCGGCGAACGGGTGGATGGCGCCCGGGTGCTGCTGATGGCCCTGGCGATCGTGGGGACCGTCCTGGCCGTCCTCGCCGGCGCCTCCTCCGGTACGCACTCGGTCCTCGGGGACGTGCTGGCGCTCGCCGGGACCCTGGTGGGGTGCGCCTACTTCGTCGGCACCAAGCGGGCACGCGCCTCGCTCGGGTCGATCGAGTACCAGGCCGCGGCGCTGACCGTGGGTGCGTCCGTGGCGCTGGTCGGCGCGCTCGTGACGGGACCGGGCCTCGTCCGTCCCGACGCCGGGGACCTGTGGTGGGCGCTCCTCCTCACCGTGGTGCCCGGGACCGGCCACCTGATGATGAGCTGGGCGCAGGCCCACCTGGACGTGTCGACCACGGCCACGATCACGCTCGACGTCGTGGTGCTGAGCTCGCTCGGTGCCGTCCTGGTCTTCGGCCAGTCGCTCGTCCCGGCGCAGGTGCTCGGCATGGTCGTCGTGCTCGTCGCGCTCGCCCTCTACGTCCGACGCTCCTCGGCGGCGGCGCTGCCCGAGCCCGCCGACATCCCGATCGTGGGCGGCGACTGAGCGTTCACCAGCGCGCCGTGCCGTAGCCGAGCAGGCGCCGTCTGGTCCGCTTGCTCGCCAGGTCCCGGGCGGTGTGGGGGATCGTCAGGGGCTCGGGGGAGGCGTCTGGTCGGGTCGGGGCGTCCGCCGTCCCGACCACCAGCAGGAGGCCGGACTCGGGCCCGACGTAGGCCCACTCGATGCGCCGTTCCCCGCTGCGCAGCTTGGTGGCCCGGATCCCTGCGGTCGCCCGGTTGCGCTGCGGGAACTCGTCGACGTCGGTCACCTTGGCGGACTGTCCGTCGGTGACCGTGAGGACGACGGCGGCGTCGTCGGTGACCGGACCGGCCCCCACGATCCGGGCGCCCTCGGCCAGCTTCATGCCCGCCACGCCGCCCGCACCCCGCCCCTGCACCGGCACGGAGTCCGACGAGCACCGGAGCACCTGGGCGTCGGAGGCGACGAGGACGGCGTCGGATCCCTCCGGGGCCGGCCACGCCGCCACCACGGCGTCGCCCGGCTTCAGCTTCACGACGGGCCTGCCGGCGGGTGTGCCGGCCAGTTCCGCCGGGGTGAGACGCTTCACGACGCCGAGCGCCGTGACGAGCAGCACCGGAGGACCGTCCTGGTCGGAGGTGTCGGCGAGCAGGACGACCTCCTCGCCCTTGGTGAGCGCGAGCAGGTCACCGACCGGGGTGCCCCGGCTCCGGCCGGTGACCTCCCCGATGGCGTCCACGGCCAGCGGCAGCGCCCGTCCGGTGCTGGTGACGGCGGTGAGCGTCGCCAGGGTGGACGTGGCGATCCGCTCCCGCACCACGTCGTGGCGCCCCGGCGTGGCGGGGCGGGAACCCTCGGCCGGCTCGACGCCGACCACTCCGGACACCGAACGGGTCACGGAGCACGGCTCGTCGGTTCGGGCGGCGCGTTCCTCCTCCCGCACCTCGGCCAACGTCACGTCGTCGAGGTCGTCGGGCCGGATGATCCGGCTGCGTCGCTCGCGTCCGAACGCACCGGCGAGCTCCTGGAGCTCGGACAGCACGATCGTGCGACGCCGCTTGTCGGAGCCCAGGATGCGCCGGTAGTCGGTGATCCGGCCGCGGAGCTCGTCGGCCTCGGCCTCGAGCTCGAGCACGGCGAGCGCGGTGAGCCGGCGCAGCTGCATGTCGAGGATGTGCACGGCCTGGACCTCGGTGAGCGAGAGCTCGGCGACCAGCCGGTCCCGGGCCTCGCCGGCGTCCTGGGACGACCGGATGATCGACACCACCAGGTCGATCGCGTCGAGGGCGACCAGCAGGCCCTCGACCAGGTGGAGGCGCCGCTCGGCCTTGTCCAGACGGAACTGGGTGCGGCGGGTGACGACCTCGAGCCGGTGCTCGACGTAGTGGTGGCAGAGGTCCCACAGGCTCACGGTGGTGGGGACCCCGTCGACGAGGACCACGTTGTTGATGCTGAACGTCTCCTCGAGCGGTGTCTGCCGGTACAGCTCGGTCAGGACCGCCCGGCCGTTGGCCCCGGGGCGCAGCTCGATCTCGATGCGGAGTCCGGTGTGGCGGTCCGAGGTGTTCTTGACGTCGGAGACCTCGGGGAGCTTGTTGGAGCGGACCAGTTCCTGGATGCGCGCCACGACCCGCTCCGGCCCCACCAGGTAGGGGAGCTCGGTCACCACGATGCCCTGACGGGCCCGGGTCAGGTCCACGACCTCGGCGGTGGCGCGGACCCTGACGCTGCCGCGCCCCGTGGCGTAGGCGTCGGTGAGGCCGTCGTCGATCACGACCCCGCCCGAGGGGAAGTCGGGCCCAGGCAGCACCGCCATGAGCTGCGCGACCGTCGGCTTGGGTCGCCGCTTGGTCATGACCAGCTCGATCGCGGCGGCCACCTCGCCGAGGTTGTGCGGCGCCATGTTCGTGGCCATGCCCACGGCGATGCCGGTGGTGCCGTTGACGAGCAGGTTGGGCAGGACGGCCGGCAGCACGATCGGCTCGACGCGCTCGCCGTCGAAGGTCGGACGGAAGTCGACGGTCTCCTCGTCGATCTCCCCGAGCATCTCGACCGCGGCGTCGGACAGTCGGCACTCGGTGTAGCGGTAGGCCGCCGGGGGGTCGTCCAGGCTGCCGAAGTTGCCGTGGGGGTCGACGAGCGTGACGTTCCGGCCGAAGTCCTGACCCATCCGCACGAGCGCCTCGTAGATGGCACCGTCGCCGTGCGGGTGGTACTTGCCCATGGTCTCCCCGACCACGCCCGCCGACTTCCGGTGCGGGCGGTCCGGCCGGAGACCCATGTCGGCCATGGCGTAGAGGATCCGGCGCTGCACAGGCTTCAGTCCGTCACGGACGTCCGGGATGGCCCGGGCGGTGATGACCGAGAGGGAGTAGGACAGGAACGACTCGCCGAGCTCGGTGGTGACGGGCACCTCGACGATCTCCCGGGCGAACTCCTCGAGCAGTGTGGTCTGTCGTGGCATGGGCATGTTGTAGCCGCCCGGTGGCGCCGCAGGGTGCGGGTGGGACAACATCTCCCCATGACCGACACCCCGTGGCTCGACGACGCATGCTCCCTGGTGGACGCCTTCCGTTCCGGTGAGCGTTCCCCGGTCGAGGAGGTCGAGGCCTCGATCGCCGCGATCGAGGGGAGCGACCTGAACGCCTTCTCGTTCCTCGACCCGGAGCGGGCCCTCGCCGCAGCTCGCGACGCCGACGTCTCCAAGCCGTTCGGCGGCGTGCCGATCGGCGTCAAGGAGCTCGACCAGGTGGAGGGCTGGCCCGACACCGGCGCCTCCCTCGTGTTCGCCGACCGGATCGCCCGGTACACCGGCGAGGCCCCCCGCCGGTTCATCGAGGACGGGGGCGCGGTGCCGGTCGGACTGACGACCGCGTCGGAGTTCGGCGGCCTCAACGTGAGCGTCACCAAGCTCAACGGCGTGACCCACAACCCGTGGCAGCACGGCCGCACGTGCGGTGGCAGCTCCGGTGGCAGCGCCTCGGCCGTGGTCGGCGGACTCGTCAGCATCGCCACCGGTGGCGACGGCGGCGGGTCGATCCGCATCCCCGCCGGCTACGCGGGGCTGTTCGGGATGAAGGGGACCTACGGCCGCATCTCCCGCGGACCCTCGGCCCACTTCCGCCCCGGGACCATCGTCTCCGGCGTGCTGGCCCGCTCGGTGCGCGACGCGGCCCGCCACTACGACGTGGTCGCCGGGGTCGACCCGTACGACCCGACGAGCCTCCCCAACCCGGGTGGCTGGGAGGACGGTCTCGGTTCGGTGGACCTCCGGGGCAAGCGGGTGGCGGTCCTGCCGAGCATCGCCGGGGTCCGGCTCGAGGCCGGGGTGGAGGCGCAGCTGCGCCAGGCGGCTGGCGACCTGGCCACCCTCACCGGCATGGAGGTCGTCGAGGTCGACCTCCGGCTCCCCAACCTCGCGGCGCAGTGGGCCATGGGCAACCTGTCCACGTTGCTTGCCGAGCTCGAGGGACAGTGGCCGAAGTGCGCTCCGCTCATGACCGACGAGGTCGCGCTCGGCGCCGACCTGGCCCAGTCCCTCTACAACCTGCATCTGGCCTCGGTCGCCGAGGCGCAGCGGGTCGAGGCCTACCAGGCCATGGCCCGGGTGT
>CAIQNH010000142.1 GCA_903873135.1 uncultured Actinomycetes bacterium | reverse complement strand
TCCGGCCGGACCGCCGGCCGCTCAGCGGGCCAGGACGACGAGCTGCAGGAAGGTCGCTCCGACGATGACCAGCAGCAGGACGACCAGAGCGATCGTGGTGTTGCGACGCATCTCAGAAGACCTCCCCTCGGGACGTCGGGTCCCCCGCTGACGCCGGTGCCGACGCCGGTGCCGGTGCCCTGCCGATCTGCACCGCCGTGGTGACGGCCGGGTCACCGACCTCGCCGAGCACCGAGACGACGACCTCGTCGCCGGCGGCGGCGCGGAGCTCCTCGGCGGCCGAGGAGCGATCGGCCACCACTGCGAGCATGCCGTAGCTGTCGACGGCGAGTCCGAGCCCACCCGGGGTCACCTCGGAGAAGGCTCGCACCCGACGGGCGGTGTGGCGCGACCCGCCGAGTCGCAGCTCCACCGACTCGGTGCCGGGTGGCAGGTCGTCCGGGCCGAGGTTGAGCTGCACGTTGCCGAACCGGTCCACCCAGAGGACCTCGGCGGCGATGGTCCCGTCGTCCTCGAGCCTCGACACGCCCATCAGACCGGGCACCAGTGCAGCCGGGTCGATCGGCTCGCCGAACTCCTCGAGCGGCACACCAGCGCAGAGGCGGGCGGCGACCGGAGCGAACACGTCACGCCCGTCGAAGAGCGGACCGGCCGCCTCCAGGTGGTGCGAGGTGTCGGTGAGCACGACCGCCCGGCTCGCTCCGCCGACCATGGCGACGGCCGGTGCGAGCAGGCCGTTGTCGGGCCCCACCAGGACCGACGCCCCGTCACCCACCTCCACGGCGATCCGACGTCGGGCCGTGCCGACCCCCGGGTCGACCACGGCGAGGACCACTCCGGGGGCGAGGTACTGGACGCTCCGCGCCAGTGCGAGCCCGCCGGCCCGGACGTCGAAGGCCGGCACGTCGTGCGTGACGTCGACGACGCGGACCCCCGGGCAGAGCTGGTGCAGGACCGAGTGGACGACGCCGACGAACTCGTCGGTCCGGCCGTAGTCGGACAGGAACGAGACGGTGTCGTAGCGGAGGTCGTCGCCTGCTGCCCGGCCGGTCACGTGGGGGAACCTACCGCCCGTCGGGCATCGGACCGGCCGCGGCGTCCCCGCCGAACTCGGCGCCCAGCTCGGCGGAGCGGCGGGCAGCGGCCTCGACCGCCCGCCGGACCATCACGTCGAACTCGGCATCCTCGAACGCGGCCACCGCAGCTGCGGTCGTGCCCCCCGGCGACGTGACGGCAGCCCGGAGGGACGCTGCGGCGTCGCCGGTCTCGACCAGCATGCGGGCGGCACCGAGGATCGTCTGCCGGACGAGCGCGTCGGCCAGCTCGTCGGGCAACCCGAGGGCCTCACCGGCAGCCGCCAGGTGCTCGGCCAGGAGGTAGACGTAGGCCGGCCCGGAACCCGAGACGGCCGTCACCGCGTCCATCGCCGACTCGTCGACCCGAACGACCGTCCCCACCCCGGCGAGGAGCGCCTCGGCCCGCTCCAGGTCGGCCGGCCCGGCCTGCGAACCGGCGGCGACGGCCGTGGCGGCCTCGCCGAGCAGCGCCGGGGTGTTGGGCATGGCCCGGACCACCGGCACGCTCCCGACCACCGCCTCGATGGCGGCCGTGCTCACCCCCGCGGCGATCGACACCACGCGTTCCAGTCCGACCGTGGCCGCCTCGCCGAGGGCTGCGAGGACGTCCCCGGGCTTGGTGCACACGACCACCGTCCGTGCGGGCACGGGGGTCGACTCCACCCGCAGTCCGGGGAACGTCGAGGTGAGCTCGGCGCGTCGGTCCGTCTCCCGCTCGACGACGGCGATGGACTCGACCGGGTGACCCTGACCGAGCAGTCCGCCGATCAGCGCCCCGCCCATGCGGCCACCGCCGAGGAAGAGCAGCTCGACGGGAACGTCGGTCCCGGACCCGGAGTCGGACACTGCGGGAGATGGTACCGGCCGGGTCGGCCGCGCTTCCCCACGACCGACCCGGTGGTCCGACCCTAGGGACCCGGGGCGGGACCGTCGACGGGTCGACGCACCCGCGGCTCAGCCCTGGAACCGACTGCCGTAGCCGATCCGCATGGCCGGGCGGAAGTGCTGCTCGACGTAGGCGTAGACACTCCCGAGGAGGCGGTCGAGCTCGGACTCGTCGAGGTCCTCCAACCGGACGGACCCGACCAGGTACACGGCGTCCTCGTCGCCGATCGCGAACGCCAGACCCCGCAGGGCGACGTTTCGTCGGAGCAGGTACTCGTAGCACTCCGCGTGTCGCTCCTCGGGAGCGGGCATCACGTAGGTCTCGACGTGCAACGCACGCTGCTGCATGTGGAACCAGACGGAGAACACCGACTTCTCCTCGCCGGTCACCCGCACGAACCACCGGTCGACGTCCGGGTCCTCGTCACGCTCGACCGCCTGGACGACCGGGTTCTCGACCACCAGCCGATCGAGCCAGTCCTCCACCACGCCGAGCGACCTCCGTCGGACCTCGGGGTCGGGCGGACGCCGGTCGTCGCTCACGCACACCTCGTCGGCGTCCGCAGGGCCAGGTCGGCGTACAGACGACGGAGCCGGGCCGAGGTGGTGGACCAGGAGAACCCGGCGGCCAGCTCGGCCGCCGCCCGACCCATGTGCTCCGCCCGGGCCGGGTGCGCGACCAGGTCGTCGAGCCGGGCGGCGAACGCTGCCGGCTCCCGACCCTCCACGAGGTACCCGGTGTGGCCGTGCTCGACCAGGGTCCGCAGCCCGCCGACGGCGGCGCCGACGACCGGACGGCCGCACGCAGCCGCCTCGAGTGCCACCAACCCGAAGGACTCCGAGCGGGAGGGCACCAGCACGACGTCGGCGGACCGGTAGTAGGTCGACAGGACGTGGTGGGGCTGGGCGTCCACGAACCGCACCCGGTCACGCAGCCCGTGCCGGTCGACCGCGGCCTGCAACCGACGCCACTCCTGCGCTCCATCCGCGCCACTCGGCCCGCCGACGACGATCAGCTGCGTGTCCCGTTCCCGCATGGCGGCGAGCGCCTCGACGGCGATCACCGGTCCCTTCAGTGGCTGGATCCGACCGACGAAGAGGACCGTCGGCCGATCCTCGAGACCGAGCGCCCGGCGGGCGCCGGTCCGGTCGCCGGGCGAGAAGAACGCCCGGTCCACCCCGGGCGGCACGATCTCGATGCGGGTCGGGTCGGCCCCGTAGAGCTCCACGAGCTGGGCGGCCTCGACGGTGTTGGACGCGCAGATGGTGTCGCAGCAGCCGATGACCTCGGTCTCGGCGGCGACCCGGGCCGCGGGCTCCGGGTCGCCCGAGTCGGCCTTGACCCTGGCGAGCGTGTGGAAGGTCGAGACGAGCGGCAGGTCGAGCCGGTGCTTGAGCGCGTGGCCGGCGACGGCGGAGAGCCAGTAGTTGGCGTGGAGCACGTCCACCGGCCGCTGCCCCAGGTCGGCGGCCACACCGTCCGCGAACGCGTCGACGACCGGTGGCAGGTCCTCCTTGGCGAGCTCGGCCTCGCCGGCGGCGACGTGGACGACCTCCACACCGGGCTCCACGACCACGCGGTCCGGGAGGTCGTCGGCCCAACGACGCGTGTAGACCCGGACGTCCACACCGGCACGGCCGAGCCCACCGGCGAGCTCGCGCACGTACACGTTCATCCCGCCCGAGTCGCCCACCCCGGGCAGGGCCAGGGGTGAGGTGTGGAGCGAGAGGACGGCGACCGAGGTCACGGTTGCCTCAGACGGCCGGTGGGCGGACGACCTCGTCGTCGTCCACCTCGACGACCGACGCGGCGACCAGACCCGTGAGCTCGTTCTCCCGGCGGAACGACTCGTAGATGCGGATGAGCGACTTGCGCTGCTCCTCCGTGAGCGACTGGTCGCGCCGGATCTCGGCGATCGGGTCGACGGTCGAGCTGGGTGCGTCGAGGATCCCGGCCCGGATGTAGAGCGACTCCGAGGAGATCTCGAGCGCCCGGGCGATCTGCTGGAGGATCTCCGCTGACGGGCGCCGGAGCCCTCGCTCGATCTGGGAGAGGTAGGGGTTGGACACCCCGGCGAGGTCGGCGAGGCGCCGGAGCGACATCTGCCCGACGTTGCGCTGCTCGCGGATGAACTCGCCGAGCTCCTGCCACCGGCGGTCCAGGTCGTCCTTCACGTGGGGGAGGCTACTGCGGGCCGCCCCCGGGACCCGATCGGCGGGCTCCCGGACTGCTGGGACGCGGGTTCGGGAGGGTCGCTCAGGGGAGCAGGTCGTCGACCGAGGCGCCGGCTCGGTAGCGCTCCACGAGCTCACCCTGGACCACGTCGATCCGGGCGTGGACCTCACGTCGGGCCGCCGAGACCGCCTGCTCGACGCCGGCGAGCCCGTCGGTGACGCCCCGGAGACGGTCGGCGTCGAGCTCACCGAGCCGGCCGAGCTCGGCCGGCCCCACGATCGTGTCGAGCTCGGCGACGAGGGCGTCGACCCACTCCGGGGGCTCGAGATCCTGCGGCGGACGAGGCAGGCCGGCAGCGCGAGTGCCGGCGGCCAGCGCCGACGGGAGACGGTCGACGATCGTCGAGTCGGCGGTGCTCCCGGCCGACCGGCGCTCGGACTCGGCAGCGACCGTGTCGAGCCGCCCCTGGACGATGCGCCGGGCGTAGGAGAGGCCGTTCTCGACCTCCTGCAGTTCGTTGCGGGCCCGCCGGAGCTCGTCCATCGACGCAGCGGCCAGGTCGTCCGGGGTGTCGACGTCGATCAGTGCGTCCAGATCCACGCCGACACGCTACCGCCGACCGGACGGGAACGTCGCGGGTCCGAGCCTCAGCCGACCGCCCACGTGGCCGCCAGGAACAGCGGCGCCGCCACCAGGTAGGTGTCGATCCGGCGCGCCCGAACCGCCAGCGTGGTTCGCTCCGGCAGGAAGGCCGTGAGGACGACCTGGCCGAGCGGGCAGGCCAACGCCACCACGATGCCGGCCATCCACGCCGTGGCCGTGTCGAACGGTTGGACCTGCAGGGCCGCCATGGTGAAGGTGACCGCGAGCACGCCGATCCCGCCCACGACCGGACCCTCCCACGACCGCTGGGCCTGCGCACCGAAGAAGAAGTTCCCCGCGTCGTACATGGAGACCGCGCCGATCAGGAACAGCGCGGCCAGCGGACCCTCGAGCACGACGAGCACCACCGGGGCGCAGGCGATGACCGGCAGGACCGCGGCCAGCGACAGCTCCGGCGAGGGCTGGCCCCGACGGGCGAGCAGCACGGTGCAGGCGAGCGACACCACGCCGACCAACGCCAGCGCAGCGCCTGCCGCTCCGACGCCGACACCGGCAGCAGCCGTGGCCAGACCGGCGAGCGACGCCGCCACGGCCCGCTGCGGTCCGGCTCGGTCCGAGACACCACCCCACGTCCGCCAGACACCGACGAGGTCCGCCGCGGCCACCGCGGCCGTCACCGCCCAGACCACGGCCGACGACCAGCGTCCGGCGGTGGCGGCGGCCACGGTCACCAGGAACCACAGCACCCCGAGTCGGATCCGTGGTCCGGCGACCGGGGCCCGACCGAGCCACGACGGCCCCGCAGGCCGTCGGGTTCGCGCAGGGGCAGCGGCCGGAGCCGACCGACGGTTCCGACGGACCGGCGTGACCTTGGGGATCTCGGCGGTGCTCACGTGCCCCCAGAGACCGGTGGGAGGACCGCGACCTCGTCGCCGTCCCCGACGGCCGTGTCCGGGTCGGCGGGCTGGCCGTTCAACCACACGGCGCTGTGGTCGAGCACCTCGGCGAAGCCGGGACCCAGGGTCGTCCGGGCCCAGTCGAGCACCTCGCCCACCGAGGTCGACGGGCAGTCGACCGCCGAGGTCCCCGCAGCCACGCGCGCCTGCGCGAAGAGCCGCAACACCGCCATGTGCAGAGGGTAGCGCCCACCGGCGTTCCGGCCCCCGGCCGACGTCCGGGCCGTCGTCAGGTACCTTCGGCGACGTGACCCACCTGCTGCTGGCCCGACACGGCGAGTCCGAGTGGAACGCCACCGGTCGTTGGCAGGGTCAGGAGGATCCCCCGCTCACCGATCGGGGCCGGGCCCAGGCACTGCAGGCCGCCAAGGCCGTCGGGGCCCTCGACGCGATCGTCTGCTCGCCGCTCGACCGGGCGCACACCACGGCGTCGATCATCGCCGAGGAACTCGGCATCGGACCGGTGGTCGTCGTCCCCGGCCTCCTCGAGCGGCACGCCGGGGCGTGGCAGGGCCTGACCCGGTCCGAGATCGAGGAACTCGATCCGGGTGCGCTCGCCGAGGGTCGCCGACCCCAGGGTTGGGAGCCCGACGAGCAGGTGCAGGACCGGGTGCTCGCAGCGTTCGAGGCCGTCCACCGCGACCACCCGGCCGGCTACGTGCTCGCCGTCGCGCACGCCGGGGTGATCTTCGCCGCCGAGGCGGCGCTCGGCGCGCCCCGCGAGCGCATCGGCAACCTCGGCGGTCGCTGGTTCGTGCGCGGTGACTCGGGGTGGCAGTTGGGCGACCGGGTCCACCTGCTCGCCGACGAGACGGTGCCCGACAGCCTCTGAGGTCCCTGCGGACCGACGGTGTCGGGTCCGACCGGGCGGAGGTCCACTCAGTCCGACGAGGTCGGTCCACCCCAGGTGGGCCGGTCCTGCTGGGCGGGCGACGGCTCCGGTGCGGGCCGGTCCTCGTCCGGGAGCGGGAACCGCTCGGCGTTGACCACGGCCCGGATCTGGGCAGCCGCGCCGTCCCCCCGTTCGGGGGCTGCGGCGATGGCGACCAGCGAGTCCATGGCGGCCTCGACGGCGGCGAGCTCCGACTCGAGCCGGCCGAGCACCGTCAGGTCGCCGGGATCCTGGGACGACGGGGTGGTCTCCGGTGCAGCAGCCGGGGTGGCGGCCGACGGCCCGGCCGGCTCGTGCACGGGCGGTGCGCTCTCGGTCTGCTGGCTCGGGACGGTCTCGTCGGTCGACACGGGAGCGGAGGGTAGCGGCCGGTACGCTCCGTGGCCGCCATGCCTCCCGTCCAGCTGATCGCCGACATCGAAGCCGGCACGCTGATCCGGTCGCTGCTCGTCGCCGTCGTGATCGTCCTGCCCTACGGCTGGTTCAAGCTGAGCCGGGTCCGAGCGGCCCGGGCCGCCGCGGGGCTGACCGGAACCGGCACCGACCCGACGCCGCCGCCGGTCGATCCCCGGGGCCTCGAGCGGGTGGTCACGGCGATCGCCGAACTCGCCGGACGGGGTGGCGAGGTCGAGGTCCCCGACTCGTGCACCGTCGACGGCCAACCGGTCGAGGGGGCGTTCGCCGAGGTGCTCGTCCGGGACGCCCTCGTCCGGTCCGGACTGCGGGAGGTCGCTCGCCGACGCGGGGCCGACTCGACGACGATCCGACTCGAGCCGGCCGACCCGGCACCGGGGTCGGCGACCCCCTCGTGATGGAGCGACCGTCGCGACCGCGTGGGAACATGACGCCGATGACCACGGACGAACCGGCCGCACCGCTCGCGCCGTCGCCGAGCGGCGTGACCACCATCGAGCGTGAGCAGGAGGAGGACCGTTCCACCGAGGACGGTCCGGTCGCCCACATCGTCCGCACCCGGCCGGGCGAGGACGCCGCCGCCAAGATCCTCGAGGCCCGGATCAACGGCACCCCGGTGGAGGCCCTGTGCGGGCACGTGTGGGTCCCCTCCCGGGACCCGGCCCGACTGCCGGTCTGCGAGAAGTGCCTCGAGATCTACCGGATGTACCGGGAGTTCAACGACGGCCTGGACGAGACGCCCCGGACCTGACCACCGGTCGGTCAGGCCCGGCAGCTGGTGCCGTCCACCCGCACCGGCGTCCCGACGACGGTCCCGGCGACGGTCGCCGCCACCAGGTCCGCGTCCTCGGTCGTCCCGATCCAGCGGCTCCCGCCCGGCAGGTCGGCCACGACGAACGCCCGCACGGGGTCCAGTCCCTCGTAGGTCGCCGTCGCCGTGGCGACCGTCGCCGGGCCGTCCGCCGAGGCGACCGAGGGGACGGTGGCGGTGGCCCGTCGGGCCTCGTCCGACAGGTCCGCGACGAGCTCGGGGGGTCCGGGCCGGGCGCTCCACACGACGAGCCCCGGCTTGGTGAGCAGACCGGAGACGGTGGTGAGCAGGCCCGACGACCCCGGGTCGGCGCGGAGGCGGTCGGCGAGGGGACGGGTGAACTGGTAGGTGGAGTTGTTGAACGGTCCCCCGGCGAACGTCATCCCGCCCGTCAACGTCGGCACCCCCGCCGGGTCGAGACCCAGCTCCCGCTGCTGCACCCGGACGGCCACCGGGAAGCAGCTGTAGCACTCGACGTGCTCCACGTCGGCGAGCGGGTGACCGAGGTGCTGCTCCGCCGCCCGGCCGAGCACAGCCATCGCCGGCCAGCGGTCGAGCGCAACCCGCTGCGAGACCGGCACCGCCCCCGACGACTGCAGCGCCACGCGGCAGAACAGCCAGCGGTCGCGCGGGACGCCGAGCGCCGCAGCGGTCCCCGCCGAGCAGACCACGAGCGCCGCCGCCTGGTCGACGCTCCACTGCGAGACGAGCCACCTGGTGTACGGCGACGCCATCGGTCGGTTCTCCGCCGACGGGGTCGTGAGGAACTCGGCGGACCGTCCGCCGGCGAAGTCGGCGTGCGGGTTGGTCGCTGCGATCCGATCGAACGCCGACCACAACCGACCCACGTCGTCGAGGTGCTCCTCCCGGGTCCAGCCGAGCGCGGACGACCGGGCCAGCTCGATGCACGCGTAGTGCTCGACCGGCGCCCAGAAGCCGGCGTCGATCTCTGCCTCCGCCACCAGCTCCCCCGACGTCGAACCGTCGTGCTGCCAGTGCTCGTCCGGCAACCACGCCGGATCGCTCGCCACGTCCACCCTCGGCTCCGCACCCGCACGGGCCGCGGCCCGGTTGCTCGCCATCGCCTCGCCGCCGGCGACCAGCACGACGTCGGCGGCGCCGGACCTGACCCGGGCGAGCGCCTCGCTCACCGGGGTCTGCTGGAGCACCCCGACGTCGGCCCGGATGGTCGTGGACGGGTCGGCCCCGATCCGGGCGGCCAGCTCCCGGCCGGGGTCCGGCAGGTCCCAGTTGCCCACCGTGACGGCGACGGTGTCGACCCGACGGAGCAGGCCGGGGACTCCGGCGTCGGCGGCGGCTGCCCGGGCCGCCTCGACCATCAACTCCAGGGGTGTGACGTCCCCCGAGCCGTCGGGCGGACGCTGACCCAGCCCGACGCCGACCAGGACGGGCGTGCGGGGGTCGACCCCGCCGCTCACCAGGTCCCCGGAGGGGACGGGGTCACTTCGGGGCCGTCGAGCAGCCGATCCGCGACGACCCGCCGCCGCCGATGCTGTGCGCGACGACGCAGATCTCGGCGCCCTTGGGGACCGGTCCGCCGCCACGGGCGCCGACCGACGGGAACACGAACCCGTGGCGGGTACCCCGGCCGCGGGAGGCCAGGTCGCCCCGGTCGCCGTTGGCGGTGACGGTGGCGATCAGGTTGCCCGCCACGTAGGCGCTGACCCGGATCGGGTCGTTGCGGTAGGCGTCGAAGGCGAAGCCGGTGACCAGCACGGTGCCGTCCGCGTTGAACGCGAACACCTCGGCGGTACCGGTCGGGCTGTCGGCGATCCGCTCGGCGTCGCTGCGCACGAACCGTCGGGCCTCGACGAGCGCCGGGTTCGGGTCGATGGCACCCGTGCCGGGCTTGTGGACCTCGAAGTGCAGGTGCGGTGCGGTGTTCTCGGCGTCACCGGCGTCGCCCAGGTAACCGATCACCTCGCCGGCCTTCACACGCTGGCCGATCGTGATGCCGTCGGCGAAGGCCTGGTCGTAGCGGTTCACGCCGTCGTCGGTGCCCGGCGAGTCGTTGTTGAGGTGGATGTAGTAGTAGAACCAGCCGCCGTCGTCGGTCAGCTGGACGAGGTTGCCTGACCGGGTCCCCGTGCCCCAGCGCATGTGCGTGATGGTCCCGTCGGTCACGGCGATCAACGGGGTGCCCTTCGGGGCGAAGATGTCCTCGCCCTGGTGGCTGAAGTTCGGGCCGCGCGGCGCACCGAAGGTGTTGCTGAACCGGGGCGACCCAGCCACCGGGAAGACCATCTGGTACGGGGGCTTCTCGCAGGCGGCGAGGAACAGGACGCCCGCGGCGAGCGCGGCGAGGAGGCCGAACCTGCGGGACCGCCGGGACCGCCGGGTGGGCGAGCCGCCGGCGTCCACGAGGACCGGGTCCTCGGCGATCGGGTCGTGGTCGGTCGGGCTCGTGGTCGTCACGTTCCTACCCCCTGGATCGACGTGAGCGGCGGCTGCAGGCCACCGTGACGGGGCCGGGGTCGGGGAACCGGCACGCGCCGATGCCAGCCTAGCGACCGGGTCGGGCGGAGGGGGGCCGGTCCCCGACCGGCGATCCCGTGGGCCCCCAGGGGCTCGAACCCTGAACCGACGGATTAAAAGTCCGCTGCTCTGCCAGTTGAGCTAGAGGCCCGGGAGGTCCGCTGAAGGCTCAGCGGAACTCCGGGTCCCGATCCTCGCACAAGCAGCGCAGAGGGCGGCCGGCGACGCCGCGGCCCGCGGTCTACGCCAGCTATCAGTAGTGACAAAGACTCGTTTGTCACTTTGTTTGTTATGCTGAGGGCGTGGGCGGACTTGCTGAGGACCTGGACCGCGCTGTGCGCGAGCTCGAGGAGCTCGAGCAGCAGCTGGCACGGCTGGCCGCACGCGCTGCCGGCAAGCGGGAGGAGGTGGCTCGCCTTCGGGAATCCATCGCCGCCGTGAAGCGTGGCGGGCTGCCCCCAGCGCGAACCGACGCCATCCTCGCCGTGCTCCGCCGGAGCGGGAGCGCGATGTCCCCGAAGGAGATCGTCACCGCACTCCGCGACGGTGGCCGCGACGACGAGCTGAGGTCCGTGACCGCGACGCTCAACCATCTGCTCGGCCAGAAGCGGGTGCTGCGACAGGGTCGGGGCCGCTACCTGGCCGTGTAGGCCTGCCGCAGGTGTTGGGTGCGAGTTCGGCCGCCGTTGGCTCGGAGGCCCGGGCCGTAGTCATGCCACGCTCCGGCGGCTGTGGGTGGCGTGGTGGAGGTGGTGGGCGCGGGCGTTGTTGGTGATGGCCCAGGCAAGCGCGGCGAGGAGTTGGCGTCGCCAGCCGAGGGCGGGGGCGCGGTCGGCGACGAAGGTGCGTTTGAACTCGGCGTTGATGGCCTCGGAGTCGTTGCGGAGCCCGTAGATGCCGGGGAACCGGGGCGAGGACTCAGGGAGGAGGCGGAGCTGGTCGGTGCGTCCCGCGTTGCGGTCCCCGGCATCGGGGTGCGGGTTGACCCAGGCGATGAAGTCGCCGTGACGGCAGGGGACGACCGCGGCGATGTTGAACCGCCACGTGCCATCGGCGCGTCGGTGGCGGCGCAGCTGGGGGCGGTGAAGGGCGGGGCCGAGGGTGAGGGTGCCGTCGTCAGTGGTGACGGTGTCATGGAGGTCGCCGTGGTGGGCGGCGAGGTGGTGGTGGCAGTCCCGGCCCCGGGGGGTGGTGTGGGTCCATGTGCCGAGGGGGACCGTGCGGTAGGTGCGTCCAGTGTCGGTGCGGGCGGCGGGGTGGACCTTGTTGATGACGTAGACGCCGTGGTGGTGCATCAGCTGGTGGTGGTGCGCGCCGCGGAAGGCGCCGTCGTAGACGACGGCCTGCACGCCGCCGCCCGCGGCGGCGATGACGCGTGAGAGGAGCTCGAGGGCGGTGGCGGCCGGCTGGCCCAAGCGCTGCCCGCCCACCGCCCGGGGCGCCTGGACCGCCCGGAGCGGCAGCCCGCGCTGACCGGCCCCGAGCGCGCCGTGCGCAGGCTCTCGCCCCATCCCCTGTCCGGGCCTGACGACGAGTGGCAGGAGTTCTGAGCGTGGCCGACGCGCCCCACCGGGAGTTCATCTTTTCGCGCAAGGACTTCGAGGACGTCCGCAAGATGATCTACGACCATGCCGGCATCG
>CAIQNH010000141.1 GCA_903873135.1 uncultured Actinomycetes bacterium | reverse complement strand
CGACGGGTCCCGCTGAACCTGGAGGGAGTCCAGTGACCACCAACCCCGCCACCCCCGTGCGCCGACCGATCGCCGTCCGGCTCGTCCAGACCGTGCTCGCCGTGCTCGTCGCCCTCACCGGTGTCGGTCTCGGTGGCCCTCAACGTCACCGTCCTCGACGCCACCGCCAAGGGCTGGTTGACGGTCCACTCGGGTGGGGCCACCCCGCCGGGGGTCGCCTCGGCCCAGTTCGTGCCGGGTGAGCGGATCGCCCACGGCCTGACGGTGGAGCCGGGCGCCGACGGTTCGATCGACGTCCGGGCGTTCGGCGGTGGCTGTCCGCACGTGCTCGTGGACGTGCTCGGCCACTACGCAGCACCCCGGGTCCTCGAGGTCCAGGTCGGCGACCAGCACACCTGCGTGCGGTCCCAGGGTGTCACCACCCAGATGCGCTGCTGGGGTGGCAACCTCTCGGGTCAGCTCGCCTACGGCCCGACTGCCGTGAGCCTCCCCTCGCCGTCGACGGTGGCGATGGGCTCGGCGCCGCTGCGGATCGCCACCGGCGACGACCACACCTGCGCCGTCCTCGGCGCCGAGGGGGCCACTGCGGGCAACGTGTGGTGCAGCGGAGCGAACGAGTCCGGTCAGCTGGGTGACCCCACGGCGTGGGGCCGGGAGTACCAGCTGCGGGCGTCGACCCTGACCGGAGCGGTCGACGTGGCCGCCGGTCCCTCGCACACCTGTGCGGTGGTGGGCGCCGATCGGCGGGTGCGCTGCGTGGGTGCCAACGACCGGGGTCAGGCCCCGGTCGAGGTCGAGGTGCCGGCACCGCCCGCTCCGGAGCGTCCCTGGTACTGCAGCTTCATCTCGTGCCTCGACTCCTCCGGGCTCGGGCCGACCCCGCTGACCGGCGTCAGCCGGATCGCCGTCGGTGGTTCCGGGTCCTGCGCCGTGCTCGACAGCGGTCGGGTCCGCTGCTGGGGGCTCGGCGTGCTGGGCGACGCCGCCTTCGGGCAGAGCTCGGTGGCCGTCGAGGTGCCCGGGATCACCGATGCGGTCGACGTCAGCGTGGGCGACGACCACGCCTGCGCAGCAGTCCTGTCGGGGACCACGCTCCGCTGCTGGGGCCGCAACGACCACGGCCAGCTCGGTCAGGGTGGTCGGGTGGTCGGCGGTGCTCCGGTCCCCGTCACCGTCCCCGGGTTCTCCATGGTGACGGGCGTGAGCGCCGGTTCGGCCCGGACCTGTGTCGAGGGCTTCGTCCCGGTGCCCGGTGGCTACGACTCCCGGGTGGCGTGCTGGGGTGAGAACTCCACGGGAGCGGTCGGGGACGGCACCACCACGGACCGGTGGTCGCCGGTCGTCGTGGCCAACGGTGCCCGCAGCCTCCGGGGTGTCGAGACCGGGACGTCGCACACCTGCGTGGTCGCCGACGGTCGGGTCGAGTGCTGGGGTCTGAACACCAGCGGTCAGCTCGGCAACGGCACGAGGATCGACTCGCCCCGCCCGGTGGTCGCACTCGACTGATCCCCCGGGGTCCCGCTCGCCCCCGGTTCCCGCCGTCACCTCCGGTCGGAACCGGGGGCGGACACCGGTCGGGGCCGCTGGCGGGCCGGGGGACTGCGACCCGGGCAGCCGGTCGGGTGCGGCGGCAGTCCGGTGGACCTACCATGCCCGCTGGTGCCCCGGACGGGGTGCTCCGAGCGTGCGAGCCGAGGGGGTCGACATGAGTGAACCGCTGCGCTACCTGCTGAACGACGACGAGGTGCCCACCGCTTGGTACAACCTGGTCGCGGACCTGCCGGCCCCGCCGCCGCCGGCGCTCCACCCGGGGACCCTCCAGCCCGCCGGGCCCGACGACTTCGCTCCGTTGTTCCCGATGGAGCTCATCATGCAGGAGGTCACGACCGACCGGTACGTCGACATCCCCGGCGAGGTGATGGACGTCTACCGGTTGTGGCGGGCCACCCCGCTGCACCGCGCCCGTCGACTCGAGGCCGCTCTCGGCACCCCGGCGCGGATCTACTACAAGTACGAGGGCACCAGCCCCGCCGGGTCCCACAAGCCCAACACCGCTGTGCCGCAGGCGTACTACAACGCCGCGGCCGGCGTCAGGAAGCTGACGACCGAGACCGGTGCCGGTCAGTGGGGGACCGCGCTCGCGTTCGCGTGCCAGATGTTCGGTCTGGAGTGCGAGGTCTGGCAGGTGCGGGCGAGCTACGACCAGAAGCCGTACCGCAGGGCGATGATGCAGGCCTTCGGCGCCGAGGTGCACCCGTCGCCGTCGGATGCGACCGAGTACGGGCGGTCGCTGCTGGCCGCCGACCCGGACAACCCCGGCTCGCTCGGCATCGCCATCTCCGAGGCGGTGGAGGTCGCGGCCCAGGACCCCGAGATCCGCTACGCCCTCGGCTCGGTGCTCAACCACGTGCTGATGCACCAGACGATCATCGGCGAGGAGGCGCTCCTGCAGATGGCCAAGGCGGGGGACACCCCGGACCTGATCATCGGCTGCACCGGCGGCGGCTCCAACTTCGCCGGGCTGAGCTTCCCGTTCCTCCGGGAGAAGCTGGCCGGGAACATGGCTCCCGTCGTCCGGGCCGTGGAACCCGCAGCGTGTCCGTCCCTGACCCGGGGCGTGTACGCCTACGACTTCGGCGACACCGCCGGCACGACGCCGCTCATGAAGATGCACACGCTCGGGCACGACTTCATCCCCGACCCGATCCACGCCGGTGGTCTGCGCTACCACGGGATGAGCCCGCTGATCAGCCACGTCTACGAGCTCGGCCTCATCGAGGCCGAGGCGATCAACCAGACCGACTGCTTCGCCGCCGGCGTGCAGTTCGCCCGCACCGAGGGCATCGTCCCGGCGCCCGAGCCGACGCACGCGCTGGCGGCGACCATCGCCGAGGCGCTCGCCTGCCGGGAGACCGGGGAGGAGAAGGTCATCCTGACGGCGCTGTGCGGCCACGGCATGCTCGACATGGCGGCCTACGACCGCTACTTCGAGGGTGAGATGGTCGACTACGACTACCCCGTGGAGCAGGTCGAGGCGGCGCTCAGCCGGATCCCGCAGGTCCCCGCCTGAGCGCGACGGCCGGCGTGCCGCTCGGGTGGCGCGCCGCGTTCCTGGGCTGGACGGCGTTCGTCTGGTCGGGTCGGATCCGCAACGCGCTGGCCGACGACGCCCTCGACGCCGCTGGTCGGCTCGGACCGGTGCTGCTCGCGCTGTCGTTCCTGCTGCCGGTGCTGGCCCTGGTCGTCGGGGTCGTCGTCGAGCGCCGACGGGGGCGACCGTCCCGGACGGTCGGCGTCGGGTTCGTCGTGCTGGCGGTGTGGACCACGCTGGTCTGGGTCGTCCGGGCCGGGGACATCGCCCTGTCCGGGGACCGCGACCCCGGCTTCGTGGCCGTCCACGTCGCCCTGGCCGTGGTGTCGATCGGGCTGGGTTGGGTGGCGGTCCGCTCGGCCCGGTCGGGGGTGGGTCGGACGTCCTCGTCGGGCGTCGACGGGCCAGTGGCAGATGCCACCCGATGAGACTCGTTGGCCGGGTCGATCTGAGGCATGATGACCCCGTGGCTCCGGCCACGGATACGTCGTCCTCCCATCCACCCTTCCTCTCCCATGGGCGACGTAACCGGGGGACACTCCTCACCGGCTTGATGGGGTCCGGTGAGGAGTAGCCCCCACCCACCTCCCGTGCCGCCGTCCGGACGACTCGTCCTCGGCGCCGTCGCTCAGGACGGATCGTTCACCAGGTGGTCCGCCGCCATGGTGAGGTAGTCCAGGAGCTGTCGCTCCACCTGCGACCGCTCGGCTGCGTCCAGTTCGCCGAGGTGGCCGGCTGTCGGATCCACGGTCGCTGCGAGCGCGGTCGTCACGGCTCGCAGCCAGCGGTCCCGTTCGTCGCCGCCGATCCGGTACGGCGCGTGGCGCATGCGCAGGCGCGGGTGCCCCCGGCGGTCGGAGTAGGTCGTGGGTCCACCCCAGTACTGCGCCAGGAACAGCGCGAGTCGTTCGGCGGCGGGTCCCAGGTCCTCGGGGTCCGGGTAGAGCGCGAGGAGGACCTCGTCGCTGCGGACCTCCTCGTAGAAGCGTCGGGCCAGTTCGTCGAAGAACGGTTGGCCACCGACCGTCTCGTACAGGCTCGCCACGGACGGTCGGTCCCGCTCGTCGGCCGCTCCGTCGTCACCGCCCGGTGCGGGTGGTCGCCGTCCGGGCGCGCCGACCGGGATCCGCAGTCCCGGTCCGACGGGCGCGGTCCCCCCGGAGCTCGTCCCCTCGGTCGGTCCCTGCTCCGGCTCGTCGCCCACGGGGACATGCTGGTCCGCACCCACCTCCGACGGCCAGCCGACCCGGCCGGGCGGACTGGGGTGCCCCGGGCGTCACCGGAGTAGCATCTCGTGCCGTGGGTCAACCGGTGTCAGTCATCGAGAAGCGGTCGAGTCGTCCCGGCGTGGTGCGGTTCGAGATCAACCGGGTGCTGACCGGCACCGGTCACGAGCGCTACGCCGCCGGCGAGCCGATCCTGGGGGACCGTCCGCCGGACGTGCTGGCCCGACGGTTGTTCGAGCGGGGCGGGATCGACCGGATCCACGTCAACTCCAACGTCGTCACCGTCGACCTGTCCAAGGGCTCCGACGACACCGCCGGCATCGCCGAGATCATCACCGACCTCTACACCTACTACCGCCCCGGCGTGGAGGTCCCCACCCCGGAGTCGTTCGCCTCGCCGGCACCGGCCGACTGAGCCCCTTGCGCAGTATCGAACACGTGTTCGATACTGCTGGGCGTGACGGGAGCCCGACCGCAACGCCTCGACGACCTGCGTGAGCTGGTCGCATCCGTCGAGCCGGTCGTCCCGGCGCACGAGCGGGTGCTCCCGGTGGACCCGGCCTTCGAGCAGCTCCTGCCCGCCGGCGGCCTGCGTCGGGGGACGGTGCTCTGGGTCGGTGGGGCGAGCGGTGCCACCACGCTGGCGCTCGGTCTGGTGGCCGGTCCCACCCGACACGGTTCCTGGGTGGGCGCGCTGTCGGTGGACTCGCTCGGGTGGCCCGCTGCGGCCGAGCTCGGGGTGGACCTCCGTCGCGTCGCCGTCGTCCGGGCCGGTGGAGCGGACTGGCCGGTCGCCGCCGCTGCCCTCGTCGACGCCTTCGACGTGGTCCTGTGCGGCCCGGACCACCGTCCCGCCCGTCGTGACGTCCTCCGGCTCGCCGCCCGGGCCCGGGAGCGGGGAGCGGTGGTGGTGGCCTTCGGTGGTGTCCGCCAGGAGCGGGCCTGGCCCGGGGTGCACCTGCGGCTGCACGTGGAGTCCGCCCACCCCGCTCGTTGGTACGGGACGGGTCGGGGCTGGGGGCACCTCACCGGGCGTCGCCTGCGGGTGACGGTCTCCGGTCGTCACGGCGTGGACCGCCCGCGGTCGGTCGACCTCTGGTCGCCGGGTCCCGACGGCGTCGTGTCCGTCCCGGACGGCGGGCCGGCGGAGAACCCGGGAGCAGCTCCGGACACAGCACCGTCCGGTACGGCCAGGGTCCTGCGGTTCCCGTCGGCACCGGCCTGAGCGCCGTGGACGCCGGCCGTTCCCCCCGACTGCGCTCCCTGGCGGTCGAGGTCGCGGACTTCCCGGCGGTGGGTGTCGGCCGACCGGTGGAGGTCCCGGTGGCGGTCCTCCACGCCAACCGGGTGGTGGCGTCCTCGCCGGCCGCCCGCGCGGCTGGAGTGGTCCCCGGACTCCGTCGTCGTGAGGCCCAGTCGCGCTGCCCGACCCTCGAGCTCCACCCTGCGGAGGAGACCCGGGACGCCCGGGCGTTCGAGCCGGCCCTGCAGTCCATCGAGGAGCTCGCTCCCCGGGTCGAGGTCGTCCGACCCGGACGGTGCGTGGTGCCGACCCTGGGGCCGTCCCGCTACCACGGAGGCGACCGTGCCCTGGCCAACCTGGTCCTGGGGCGCGTCCGGTCCGCCCTCGGGCCAGCGGCGGCGGTGGGGGTCGGTGTGGCCGACGGGCCCCGGGCTGCACAGGTGGTCGCCGTCGAGTCGCTCCGTCGTGGGGCACCGACCGTCGTGGCTCCCGGAGCGACCGCCGTGCACCTGGCCCCCCTCCCCGTGGCGGTCCTCGGCACGGTGCTCGACACGCCCCCCGGGACCGACGGTGACCTGCCGGGCCTGCTCGGCCGGCTGGGGGTGCGGACCCTCGGGCACCTCGCCGCGCTCCCGGCGCCCGACGTCTCGGCCCGGTTCGGCCCCGTCGGCCGGTTGGCCCACCAGGTCGCCACCGGGACGGAGACCGTCCCCGCCGACGTGGTCGACCCGCCGGTCGACCTGGTCACCGCCGCCGAGGTGGACCCGCCGGTCGACCGGGTCGACCGCGTGGCGTTCGTGGCCAAGGCGCTCGCCGACGAGCTGGCGGACCGTCTGGGTGGCCGGGGGCTGGCCTGCACCCGGGTCCTGGTCGCAGTGGAGACGGTCGGCGGCGAACGCTTCGAACGGCTCTGGCGCCACGAGGGTGTGCTGACCGCTCCGGCGGTGGCCCAGCGGGTCCGGTGGCAGCTCGACGGGTGGTGCCGGACCCGCCGCCCCGGAGCGGCCGAGCAGGACGGGGTGTGTCGGATCGAACTGGTACCGGACCAGGTCGTCCCCGACACCGGCCGCCAACTCGGGTTCTGGGGTGGCTCGGCCGACGCGGACGTCGCCGCGCTGCGGGCGTTGGCCCGGATCCAGGGTCAGCTGGGCGCCGAGGCGGTGCTCGTCCCGGAGTGGCGGGGTGGCCGGGCCCCGGCCGAGCAGGTGCACCTGGTCCCGCTCGACGGCGTCGACCCGGCAGCCCGGGCCGAGCGTCCGACCGCGCCGTGGCCGGGTGCCATCCCGCCACCGTCCCCGGCCCGGGTCTGGTCCTCGCCCCGCCCGGTCGAACTGGTCGACGCCGCCGGTGCCACGCTGCGGGTCAGCGGCCGGGGTGAGCTGAGCGGGGCGCCGCAGCGGTGCCGCCTCGACGGTGCCGACTGGGTGGAGCTGCGGTCCTGGGCCGGGCCGTGGTGCAGCGACGAGCGCTGGTGGGACGCCGCCGGCCACCGTCGCCGGGCCAGGCTGCAGGTCGTCCTGGCCGCCGGGGTGGGCGACGTCGCCCACCTGCTGGCGCTGGAGGCGGGGTCGTGGTGGCTCGAGGCGACCTACGACTGAGCGGGTGCCGGCTCGAACTGGCCCCATCCTCAGCCCGGGTGCCGGTGGGGAGCCGCGAACTGCGAGAATGGTCGCACCGTGCCGGGGGGACCGTCCGCCCCGGCGCCGACCACAGGAGCGACCGCGCATGTCCGATGCCCCCGAGGCTCTGGTCCTGATCGTCGAGGACGAGGAGGCGCTCGCCGCAGGCGTCGCCCGGGGCCTGACCGACGACGGCTTCGAGGTCGTCGTGGTCCACGACGGGCTGGCCGGCCTGGAGCGGGCGCGGCAGGACGACGTCGACGTCGTGGTGCTCGACATCATGCTGCCGGGGATGAACGGCTACCGGGTGTGCCAGACCCTGCGGGACGAGGGCGTCGGGACGCCGATCCTCATGCTCACGGCCAAGGACGGCGAGTACGACGAGGCGGAGGCGCTCGACACCGGAGCGGACGACTTCCTCTCCAAGCCGTTCAGCTACGTGGTCCTCGTCGCCCGGATCCGGGCGTTGCTGCGGCGGTCCGCCGACGGCCGGGGCCAGCCCCTCGTCATCGGTGACCTCAAGCTCGACCCGTTGTCCCGGACCTGCTGGCGTGGTGAGACCAAGGTCGAGCTCACCACCCGCGAGTACGAGCTGCTCGAGGCGCTGATGCGCCGCCCCGGTCAGGTCCTCGACAAGCAGGACCTGCTCGACAAGGTCTGGGGAGAGGACTTCGAGGGCGATCCGAACGTGGTCGAGGTCTACATCGGCTACCTCCGCAAGAAGCTCGACCGGCCATTCGGTCGCAACGACATCCGGACGGTGCGCGGGGTGGGGTACCGCATCGGCGCCGAGGACCGTGGCTGACGACACCCGACGTCGCCGCGTCACGCTGGGGGAGCGCTGGCGCAACTCGGTCCGGTTCCGGTCCACCGCGATCGTGGTGGTGATGGTCGGTGCCTCGCTGGCGGTGGGGTTGTTCGTGATCGACCAGTGGTTGAGCGTCGCGCTGCGCAACGACCTGGCCAACCGCAGCAGCCGCGTGGTGGAGTCCATGGCCGACGCCCTCGTCCAGGGGCAGGTCCCCGCCGAGCTGTTCTCCTCGCCGGCGGAGTTCCAGCAGCGGATCGCCGCGTCGCCGGACGCCGGTCCGATGGCCTCCATCGAGGAGTTCGACGACGTGATCGCCTCGACCTACTTCTACCTGGACGGCCCGGCCTTCTCGCAGCTGAAGGTGCGCGGGGTCGACGCCCAGGGGCGTCTGGTGCTGTTCGGGCGTGACGCCCCGATGATGCCGGCGGCCGACGAGGCCTTCGAGGTCACGCGCACGGTCCCGACCCGCTGGGGTGAGCTCACGATCCACGCGGTGTCCTCGGTCGGCGACGTGGACCGTTCCGTGGCGGCGTTCCGCAACGTGCTGGTGCCGCTCTTCCTGATGCTCACGTTCGCTGCGGGTTACCTGACCTGGAAGATGACGGGTGTGGCGCTCGCCCCGGTCGGCGCCATGACCCGTCGCGTCCGGGAGATCACGGCGGTGGGTGGACTCGAGTCCCGGGTGCCGGTGTCGCCGGTCGGCGACGAGGTCACCGACCTCGGCGAGACCCTCAACGCCATGCTCGACCGGGTCGAGGCCGCCTCGAACCGGCAGCGACAGTTCATCTCCGACGCCAGCCACGAGCTCCGGTCGCCCGTGGCGTCGATCCGGACCCAGCTCGAGTCCGCGCTGCGCAGTCCGACCCCGGACTGGCCGGCGGTGGCGGAACTGGTGCTCGCCGAGGACGCTCGACTCGACCACCTGGTCGCCAACCTCCTCGACCTCGCCAGGATCGAGGAAGGTCGGGTGTCGCCCCGGGCCGAGGTCGACGTGGACGAGATCGTGCTCGCCCAGCGGCCGCGGTTCACCTCGGTGTCGCTCGACCTGAGCGGCGTGCTCGCCGGTCGGGTCTGGGGCAACCAGGGCGAGCTGACGAGCGTGGTGCGGAACCTGCTCGACAACGCCGCCCGCCACGCCGAGTCACGGGTGTCGGTCTCGCTCCAGACCATCGGTCCGTGGGTGGTGCTGCGCGTCGGCGACGACGGCCCCGGCATCCCCGTGGCTGAGCGTGACGCGGTGTTCGAGCGCTTCGCCCGGCTGCAGGACGGCCGGGCCCGCGACCAGGGCGGGACGGGACTGGGGCTCGCGCTCACCCGGCGCATCGTCGAGCAGCACGGGGGCCGCATCACCGTCGAGGACGACCCGCTCGGCGGGGCGTGCTTCGTGGTGAGCCTCCCGTCGGTGGACTGGCAGCCCGGTGCCGAGCCGGACGACCGGGTCGACGTCGACGAACCGCAGTTCCCGCAGGCTCAGGACGCCCCGGCGACCACGCCGGGCTGAGCCCGTTCGCTGCGCTCGTCGCGCAGTCGTCGCTCGAACGCCGCTCGGGGCAGCGGCGGTGCGTGGAGGAATCCCTGCACCAGATCGCACCCGGCGTCGAGCAGGAAGTCCCGCTGGGCCTCGGTCTCGACGCCCTCGGCGACGGCGAGGATCCCGAGGTTGTGGGCCATGGAGACGATCGTGCGCGTGATGGTGCCGCTCCGTCCGTCCCGCAGGTCGTTGACGAACTGCCGGTCGATCTTGAGCGCGTGCAGCGGGAGCGAGTGGAGGTACGACAACGACGAGTAGCCGGTCCCGAAGTCGTCGAGCGCGATCAGGAAGCCCAACTGGTCGAGCTCGGCGAGTCGCCGGGCGGCGGCGCCGAGGTCCTGGACGAGCAGGCTCTCGGTGATCTCGAGCTCGATGCGCTGCGCCGGGACGCCGACCTCGGCCAGCACCCGGGAGAGTCGCTCGACGTACTGGGGGTGCTCGAACTCGGTCGCCGACACGTTGACGGCGATGCGTACGTCGCTCGCCATGAGGTCCAGGTCCATCCACCGGCGCACGTCCCGCGCCACGGTCGAGAGCACCAGGTCGCCGATCGCCACGATCGAGCCGCTCGCCTCGGCGGCGGGGATGAACACCGACGGCGGGATCGGGCCCCGCACGGGGTGGTGCCACCGCAGCAGCGCCTCGGCCGCAGCCAGCTCGCCGGTGCGCAGGTTCAGGAGCGGCTGGTAGTGGACGTCGACGTCGCGCTGCGCCACGGCGCTGCGGAGCTCGGGCTCGACGGCCATGCCGTGGTGGGTGTGGCGGGCACCGGCTGCGCTGTGGAACTCCACCGGGTGACGCAGGTCCACCCTGCTGGCAGCCACGGCCCGTCCGGCGGCGAGGAGCAGCTCGTCCGGGGTCTGGGCGTCACCGGGTGCCCGGGCGACGCCGACGGAGACCGTGAGCCGCACGCTCAGGTCGTCCACCCGGAACGGCTCGCTCAGCCGACGCTGGACCTCCTCGGCCAACCTCCGCAACCGGGCGTCGAACGCGAGGCTCGCCCCGTCGGCGCGGAGGACCACGAGGAACTCGTCGACGCCGATCCGGCCGACCTCGACGCCCCGCTCGCCGAGGTCGCGGAGCCTCCCGGCGACCTGGACGAGGATCGTGTCCCCGACTCCGGTACCGAACGACTCGTTGATCGTCCGGAACCCGTCGACGTCGACGTGGAGCACGCCGACGCGGACGCCGTTGCTCGCGGTGGTCACGTCCTGGACCAGCGAGCCGACCAGTCGCACCATCCGGGACCGTGACGCCAGCCCGGTGAGGTCGTCGGTGCCGGCGAGCCGGTCGATCGCAGCGGCGGCGCGCCGGTCCGGGGTCTCGTCGCGCAGCACGACGACCGCGCCCGCCGGAGTGCCGACCTCGTCGGAGGGCAGCGGGTGTGCGGTCATGGTGAACCAGGGGCGCTCGCCGCGGACGTGACGCGGGGAGAGCGCGCCGCCGGTGGAGCTCCGGGCGGTGCGCAGCGCCGCCACGGGTGCGGTCGTGCGGGGGTCGGGGTGCGACCCGTCCTCGAGGACCAGGTCCCACGGCGGGTCGTGCACCGTCCGGTCGAGCAACTGCTGCTCGGTCCGACCGACGAGCCGACAGAAGGCGGCGTTGACGCTCGTGATGCGACCGGTGGCGTCGAGCAGCGCCACGCCCTCGTCCAGGTTGTCGGCCACGATCGCCCAGTGGCCCACGTCCGGGGGCGGGGCCGCCGGGAGCTCGACCCACTCGGCCACGACGAGGACGACCGGTCCGGTCCCGGGATCGTGGCGGGCATCGTGGCGGT
>CAIQNH010000140.1 GCA_903873135.1 uncultured Actinomycetes bacterium | reverse complement strand
GCCTACGAGATGGCCGAACGCATCGCCGCGGCACCGGCGGTCACCGTCAAGCTCGCCCGACGGGTGCTGTCGCACCTGTCACGACCCGCCGTGCGGGCGTCGATGGAGGACGAGTTGATCTACCAGACCTTCCTGAACCGCAGCGACGACTTCGCTGAGATGCGCGCCGCTCGTGACGAGGGTCGCGAGCCGGAGTACCGGGGGAGCTGATGGCCGCGACCCCCGACCTGCCCGGGATCCCGTCGCCCCCTCCCCCCGGGGAGTCGGCCCTGCGTGCGGGCACCTTCGACGGCACCTGCGTGGTGGTGACCGGCGGTGGCACCGGCCTCGGCAAGGCGATCGCGCTGGAGTTCGCCCGTCTGGGCGCCGACGTGGTGGTCGCCTCCCGCAAGGAGGAGCACCTCGACGCCGGCCGCCGGGCCATCGAGGAACTCGGGGCCCGGGCCCTCGCCGTCGCCTGCGACATCCGAGAGGCCGACTCCGTGGCCGCCCTGTTCGATCAGGCCAGCGAGGCCTTCGGCATGCCGGGGGTGCTGGTCAACAACGCCGCGGCGAACTTCCCGGTACCCGCAGAGGACATGTCGCCGAACGCCTGGCGGACCGTGGTCGACATCACCTTGACGGGGACGTTCCTCTGCGCCCGTGAGTTCGGTCGGCGCCACCTGGCGGCGGGGACCCCGGGGTCGATCGTCAACGTGGGCGCCAGCTACGCGTGGACCGGAGGTCCCGGGTTCGCCCACTCGGCGGCGGCCAAGGCGGGTGTGGTCAACCTGACCCAGACCCTCGCCGTGGAGTGGGGTCCGTACGGGATCCAGGTCAACTGCCTCGTGCCGGGACTCATGCCGCACGAGGACATGACGGGTGACATCCGCTCCAACCTCGACCGCACCCACGACAAGGACGCCTGTCAGCCCGCGCTCCGGGTGGGGGAGCGCCAGGAGCTCGGGTGGGCCGCGACGTTCCTCGCGTCGCCCTACGGCCGGTTCATCTCCGGGCACACGCTGGTGGTCGACGGTGCGAACTGGCACCGGCGGTCGCTGACCAACCCGACGGTCGTCCCGGTGCGCGAGCAGATGGGTCTGGGTCCGTTCGAGGGGTGAGGTCGGTCGTCGTCCGGTCGTCGCGTCGGCCGGATCGGCAGCGCGACGTGACCTCCCCTCGACCCGTTCCGGACGAGGCTCAGGTCGGCGGCGGATCGGTCACGTAGCCCGGCCGGATCCCGAACTGCGCCAGGTTGTCGCGGCTCGGGTGGGCGGCACCGGCCGGTCCGGCGGCCACGGCGTCGAACAGGTTGCGGGTGACGGCCTGGACGGCCGCCGGGGGGTCGGCCGCCGACGGCGTGCGGCCGTCGGTGTCCTCGATCAGCCGCTTGATCCACTCGAACGTGCCCACGGCGAACACGCCCGCACCCGACGGGTGGGAGTACCAGGTGACGTCGGCGAAGCTGTTCTTCCCTCGACAGACCACGGGGGAGTGGCAGAACACCTCGATGTTCTCCGGTGTGGGCTGCTCCGGGGTGACCCGGTCGTACTCGTTGGCGACCAGGCCGGGGAGCACGTCGCCGTTCCGCAGCCCCGAGCCCTCGAACAGCCAGTTGTCGGTGTTGACCACCACCATGTCGGCCTCGACGGGGTTCGACTCGTAGAGGTTGCCGATGAGCGAGCTCTCGGGTTCGTTGCTGGGCGCCTGCCGCCAGCTGACCGTGGCCTCCGACGGGTCGGTCGCCGTGATCGGGTCGGCGCCGGCGTCGCGGTAGTTGACCTCGTTCCGGAACGCCCCGACGTCGCTGTCCTCGAGTCGGATCTTCCGGAAGATCGCGTTCGCGCCCATGAAGACCAGGTTGACCCCGGCGTCCCGGGCCGCCTCCAGCCCGCGGCGCATGCGGGTCGAGTAGTACTCGTCGTGGCCGAGCGAGATCAGCGCCCGGTGCTGGGCGAGTCGTTCGGGGGTGGCGTGGAGGTCGACGTCGGTCCAGTAGGTGACGTCGTAGCCGTTGCGTTCGGCGAACATCACCATCTCGAACTCGTGTCCGAAGAACTCGCCGGACCCGTTGCGGTAGTAGGGCCGGTCGAACGTGACCACGTCGGCCCGTCCGCTGTTGCCGGTGGCGCTGTCGGCGTAGAGGCTCTTGCCGCCCCACTCGTTGTAGGCCTGCCAGGTGGTCACCGAGCTCTGGATGACGATCGCGGCGTCGCTCCGGTCGTCGCGGACGACGAGCGGCACGAAGCTCGCACCTCCGTCGGACGACGAGAGCTTGAGCAGGTACATGCCGGGTGGCCAGGAGCTGTCGGTGGGGACCTCCAGGTTGGTGCGCCACGGTGCTCGCCAGGTGCCGACGGCGGCGTCGAGGACCGGGTCGTCCTGTCGCTCGCCGGGCAGCGTGGGTGACTCCCAGACCAGCCGGGCGCCGCCGCCCCCGTACCAGCCGGTGCGGAACGCCTGGAGCCGCCACTCGGGCGCTCCGGTCGAGACGCGCAGGTCGACCGTCCCGCCCTGGTCGACGCTGGTGAGGTTGGCGTAACCCCGGATCCGTTCCCAGACCGACGGATCGTCGGGGACCGTCCAGTCGCCCGCGCCGGGGAGGGCGTTCTCGTCGACGAGCCACTGGGCCGGGTTGGTGGACGGGGCCGTCGTGGGGGGTGCGGTGCCGTCGGGGACGGTGAGCGTCACCCGGGGGGCGTCGGCGGCCTGCTCGCCTCCGCAGGCAGCCAGGAACCCGGCGGCGAGGGTCCCGCCCGCCCCGGCGAGCAGCTCTCGTCGGGTGGGCGGCACGGTTCGATCGTCCCACACGCCCCCGTCCCTCCCCCGTCACCCACCCCCGTCCCCCCACCCCCGTCCCCCCCCCTCCCCGCCCGAACTTGTACGGCTCGTTCGTTGACGCCCAACCAGCCGTACAAGATCGGGGCGGGGCTTGCCTCTGGGACGCTGGTGGGGGCACCATGTAGGGACTATTAGGTTTACCTAACACTCGACAACAGGAGTTCTGTCATGGGTGAGGATCGTCGGATCGGGACGGGCTGGTGGCGTGGGGCGGTGCTGGTCGCACTGGCGACGGCCACGCTCGCGACCGCCTGCGGCGGCGGCGACCCGGAGTCGGGGACCGCAGCAGAGGACGGCGTCCAGCCGGTGAGCGTCTACATCGGCCGCCACTACGGGATCGAGCCGGTCTTCGAGGAGTTCACCGCAGCGACCGGGATCCCCGTGGTGTTCACCACCGGCAAGGATGCCGAGCTCCGGGAACGGATCGAGGTCGAGGGAGCCAACACCCAGGCCGACGTCTACCTGGCGGCCGATGCCGGCAACCTCCAGCTCGCCGCCGACGAGGGCCTGCTCGCGCCCGTCGACTCCCCGGTCCTCGCCGAGGCCGTGCCCGAGCGGGTCCGTGCCGCCGACGGGTCCTGGTACGCGCTGTCGCTCCGCAACCGGACGATCATCACCTCGACCGATCGGGTGCCCGAGGCCGACGTCCCCACCAGCTACGAGGCGCTCGGTGATCCCCGCTGGAAGGGCCGGCTGTGCCTGCGCCCCTCCACCAGCGCGTACACCCAGTCGCTGGTCTCGTCGCTCATCGCCTCCCGGGGCGAGGACGGTGCACGGGAGGTCGTCGACAGCTGGGTGGCGAACGAGCCGACCTACATCGACTCCGACGAGGACATGATCGAGGCGGTGTCCGCCGGGCAGTGCGACGTGGCGGTCATCAACCACTACTACGTGCCGCGCACCGTCGCCGAGGACGGGCCCATCCCGGTCCGGCTCACCTGGCCCACCGAGCCGCCCGGCGTGCACCAGAACGTGTCGGGCGCCGGCGTGACGGCCAACGCGGCCAACCCGGAGGGCGCCAGGAAGCTGCTCGAGTGGCTCGCCACCGACGGCCAGCGGAGCTTCGCCGACGTGAACTACGAGTTCCCTGCCAACCCCACGGTGCAGCCCCGCGAGGAGCTCCTCGCCTTCGGCCCCTACACGGTCGACCCGGTCGCGGTGCGTGAGTTCGGTCCGTTGCAGGCGCAGGCGGTCCGCCTGCTGGACGCCGCCGGGTACCAGTGACGCCTGCGTCGAGGGGGCCGGAGGTCACCCGGTCGTGAGCTCGACCACCGCGCCGACGGCCGTCGCCCGGCGTGGCGCAGGTCGGCCGCGGCGCTCGCCTGCCGTTGCCGCCGTCCTCGGAGTCACGGCGCTCGTCGTCCTGGTCCCGCTCGTCGCCCTGCTGTCCTCGCTCCTGCGACCGAGCACCGAGATCTGGTCGCACCTGTGGGAGACCCGACTCCCCGGGATGCTCGTGTCGACGACCGTGCTGGTCGGGGTGGTGACCGCCGGCGCTGCGGTGCTCGGCACGGCGCTCGCCTGGTTGGTGGCGGCGCACCGCTTCCCCGGTCGTGGGTTGCTCGTCTGGCTCCTCGCCATGCCGCTCGCCGTCCCGGCGTACGTCAGCGGGTTCGTCTGGCTCGACACCTTCGACCGCCCCGGTCCGATCGGCCGGTGGTGGAGCGGCGTGGCAGGACTCGACGCCTGGTACCCGACGGTACGCAGTTTGCCGTGGGCGGCGCTCGTCCTCACGCTCTGCCTCTACCCCTACGTCTACCTGCTCGCGCTGGCGGCGTTCCGTGACCTCCCGGCCGGTCGGTGGGAGACCGCCCGGATCCTCAGCGGTTCGCGCTGGCGGGCGTTCCGGGACGTGGCGCTCCCTGCTGCTCGGGGTGCGGTGATCGCCGGCTCGGTGCTCGTGGCGCTGGAGGTGCTGACCGACGTGGGGACCGTCCGGCTCTTCAACGTCCAGACCGTGGCCGACGGGGTGTTCCGGGTGTGGTTCGGTCTGGCTGACCGGGAGGCCGCCACCGAGCTCGCCGGTCTGTTGCTGCTCGCCGCTGTCGCCGTCCTGCTCGCCGAACGTCGGGCGGCGGCCCGACAGCACGAGGCGACCGGTGGGCGGGAGGCGACCCGGCTCGAGCTCGAGCCGGTCGGAGGGCGCGGGGTGCTGGCCGTGGTCGGCGCCTGGATCGTGGTCCTGGTGGCGCTCGTGTTCCCGGTGGGTCGGCTCGTCGGCTGGACCGTGGAGGCCGTGCAGCGAGGGACCACCGCCTCGGCCGCCGGCGGGATCGACCACCACCTCCGGTCGTCGCTCGTGGTCACCGGGTGGACCGTGCTGGCGTGCGTGGTGATCGGTGTCGCGGTGGCGGTCGCAGCTCGGTGGGGTCGGGGTCGGCAGCACCGGGCACTCGCCGGTGCGACGACCCTCGGGTACGGACTCCCCGGCCCGGTGATCGCCCTCGGCGTGCTCGTCGTGCTCGCAGCGATCGACCGCACCGGTTGGTTGCCGCGGGGCACGCTGCTCGTGGGATCGCTCGTCGGCCTCGTGGTCGCCCTGGTGGTTCGCTACCTGGCCCTCGCGGTGAAGCCGGCGGAGCAGGCGGTCGGCCGGGTGGGCCAGTCCACCGAGGACGCCGCCCGGGCGCTCGGGGCCGGACCGGCAGGGGTGGTGGGTCGGGTGCAGCTGCCGCTGGCGTTGCAGGGTCTGGCCGTGGCTGGTGCGCTCGTGGCGCTGGACGTGATCAAGGAGCTGCCGGCCACGTTGCTGCTGCGACCGTTCGGGGTCGACACCCTCCCGGTGTGGGTGTGGGAGGCCTCGAGCGACTCACGGTGGGTCGAGGCCGGTCCACCGGCGCTCGTGCTGGTGGCGCTCGCCGCGGTGCCGACGGCGTTGCTCCTGCGCCTCACCGCTCGCGGTCGCCGGGTCGACTGGTAGCTCGTCCGCCGGATCGGGGCACCCGGTCCTCCCACCTCCGGCTGGTTCGGTCGCCGGCGCACGGGTCACGTCGACGAGGTGCCCACCCACTCGTCGCTGCGACGCCACAGTTCGGCTGCGAGCTCCGGCGTGGCGTGTCGGCTCGGCGGGGTGATCGAGCAGTCCTCGCCGATGTACGCACCGTTGTTCTCCACGAGGCTCCCGTCGAGCGCCGCACGGAGCGTCGGGGCCGCTCCCGCCTCGGCGGGCTTCATCCGGATGAGCACCCGCAGGGCCCAGTAGATCGGTCGAGGAATGGGACGCCAGATGTCGGTCACGACCGGACCGGGATCGACGGCGAAGGCGGTGACGCCGCGGTCGCCGTGACGTCGGGCCAGCTCCTGGGTGAAGCACACGTTCGCGAGCTTGGACGTGCTGTACTCGGGTCGACCGACGAGCGTCCTGGTGGGTTCCCGCACACGCGACCAGTCGATCCCCCGCACCCGGAGGTGGTCGCTGCTCGAGACGTTCACGACTCGGGTCGGCGCGGACGCTTCGAGCTGGTCGAGCAGCAGCCTGGTGAGGAGGAAGTGACCGACGTGGTTGGTGCCGAACGCCAGCTCGAAGCCGCTCGCCGTCAGCCCGCGTCGACCGGCGACGCCGGCGTTGTTGACCAGGAGGTGCAGCGGCCGACCTGATGCCAGGAACGTCTGTGCGGCGGTCCGGACGGAGTCGAGGTCGCCGAGGTCCAGCGGCAGGAACTCGACTCGCCGGTTGCCGGTCGTCGCGACGAGCTCGTCGACGACGGGTCGGGCCCGTTCGGGCGATCGACAGGCGAGCACCACCGTCGCCCCCTGCGATGCGAGCGCGACGGCGGTCGCCCTGCCGATCCCCGAGTTCGCACCGGTGACGATCGCCACCAGGTCGCTCAGTTCCTCGTCGGAGGTCCACTGCGTCGCCGCCATGGTCGGTCAGGGTAGGTGCCGTCGGCGATGGAGACCGGGTGGTGTCGAGTCGCCGTCGACGCCGCGCTCGAGTGGCTCGGATCGTCCGCACCCACCGAGCGGGACTCCCCGGGGTCCGGAGCGGGCTCCGAGGGTATCCTCGGCCTCCCGGTCGACTCCCAGGGGCTGTCCTCGCATGTCGTCTCCCACTCCCTCAGATCGTGTGGCCCGCCGGTCCCGGCCCGAGGTCGGTGACGGCTTCCTGGACGTGGAGTGTTGTCGGGACGTCCTCGATCCGTTCCGGGAGCGGTGGCGCGACCTGGCCGCCGAGGCGGCGCAGCTGGGGGACGACTGGATGGAGCATCCGAACAACTACCACGCACCCGCCGGGTGGTACCTGTCCCCGGTCCGGTTCTTCGGGATCGACAATCCCGGAGCGATCGCCGCCGCCCCGCTGCTCGGTGAGCTCGTCGCCCGGGACGGTCGGGTGATGACGGCGCAGTACCTCCGGCTCGCACCCGGGGCGGACGTGGCGCCGCACCGGGGTCAGGCCATGGGTGTCGGGCGCTTCCACCTCGGACTGTCGGTGCCAGAGGACTGCGCCCTGGAGGTCGAGGGAGTCACCCGGCGGTGGGTCGAGGGGGAGTGGCTGGGATTCGACGACTCGCGGGTCCACAGCACGTGGAACCACTCCGACCGTGATCGGATCGTGTTGTCGCTGGATCTGGAGCACCGGGACATCCCCATGCCGAGGCGGGCGTACGTGCGCCGGTACGTCGAAGGGTCCTTCTACGAGTTCTTCCGGCGGCACCCCGGAGCGCTCCGGATGCACATGTGGTTCAACCGCAGCGTGCGGAGCAGGGTGCGACCGCTCGATCGTTCCAACTGAGCCGACCGCCGCCACCGCCGTGCCTCCCTCCTCCCAGTCCCTCCCTCGACCAGGTCCGGTGGCCCAGATCGGCTTCCTCCGCCGACTCTTCACCCAGCCGCACCGGGTGATCCAGGAGATCCACGATCGTCACGGTCCGGTCGTGCTGTTGGGCGCCGGACCGGCGAGGCTCGCGATCCTGGGGGATCCAGCCGTGATCGCCGATCTCTTCGCCGAACCCACTGAGTCGTTCCGTTGGAACCACCGCTTCAACACGTTGGCGCAGTGGGTCGGCGAGGACTCGCTCCTCATCTCCGATGGTGACGACCACCGGCGTCGTCGGCGGGCCGTGCAGGCAGGTTTCTCACGGCGGAGGATCCTCGGGTGGATCCCCGTGATCCTCAGCGAGGTCGATGCGAGCATCGACCGGCTCGTCGAGTCGCTCGACGGTCCCGGCACGATCGTCGACCTCTACCCGGTGGGTCGCAGCCTGGTGCTCGAGGTCGTGCTCCAGGTGCTCGGCGGACCCCGGCTGGCGCAACGGGCTCCAGAGGTCGACGCCCAGTTGCAGATGCTGCAGGACTTCATCGAACTCCCGGCCCTCAGGCAGCTCCCGCTCCCGATCCCCGGTGGGCCGCGGGCTCGGGTGCAGGAGGCGCGACGGACACTCGACCGGATCGTCGACGACGAGATGGCCAGGATCCGAATCAACCCCGACGGCGACGAGCGCAACGTCCTGGAGTCGCTCGTGACGGCGGGAGAGCTCACCGACGCGGAGATCCGGGACCAGGTGATCACGTTGATCGGTGCTGGCTACGACCCGTCCTCGGCCAGCCTGGCCTGGATCCTGTTGCGGGCGGCGGCGACGCCGGGGCTCTGGGACCGACTCGCCGAGGAGGCCGACGCGGCGTTCGGTCCGGTCGGTGACGGGACACCTCCGGCGACGTCGGGTTCGCTCGACCTGGTCGACAGGACCGTCCGTGAGTCGTTGCGGCTCCACCCACCGGGTGCGTTCGGTGCTCGTGAGACCGTCGTCGACGTCCGCGTCGGCGGCTACCGGATCCCCCGGCACACGTTGGTGGCCTGGTCGACGCACCTGGCCGGCCGCGATCCGCAGTACTGGCCCGATCCGCTCCGCTTCGATCCCGACCGGCACCTGGACCCCACTCCCGAGCAGGCTGCGCACGCCCGGATGGCGTGGATTCCCTACGGCGGTGGATCCCGGAACTGTCTCGGCTTCGCCCTGGCGCAGATCGAGCTCTCGCTGATCCTCGCTCGCTTCGCTCAGCGTCTCCGCCTGGAGCCCGTCGGCAGCGAGGTGCCCCAACCGACCCGCCGGTCCCGACCGCAGGGTGGTGCGCCACTCCGGGTCACGCCACGAGGCGTGACTCCGATGGGCCGCTGAGGGGTTCCACCCAGCAGTCGACCGGTGTTGCCCGTGTGCGGATCGACGCCCCGTCGGGCCCCGAGGCGGGGAGGGCCCCGCAGGGGTCGACGTCCGCACGACGGCACGGTGGTCCTCGATGGTCCCGGTGGAGGTGATGGGACTCGAACCCACGACCCCCTGCTTGCAAAGCAGGTGCTCTAGCCAGCTGAGCTACACCCCCGGCGGCGGCCACCGTAGCCGGGTTCGTGGAGTGCTCTGGAGCCGCTCGACTCCCGGAGTGCACCCTCAGGACCGGTCTGTCGTCGATCGGGCATCGGTGGGATCATGCTCCCGACCAACCTGCCCCGACCGGGCGGCACAGGGTGACGAGGAGCTGGGTGATGCGAGCACGACGACGGATGACGGCCCTGGCTGCGCTGGTTGGTGTGGTGCTGGTGGCGGCGGCGTGCAGCCCGCCGTCGTCCCCGCCGGCAGCGCTGAGCCAGGCGGCGCCGCTGGGCGTCAACGGCATGGTCCAGGAGGGCTCCTCGGTGTGGGTGTCCGACCTGTTCGGCAAGCAGGTCGTGCGCTTCGACCCGGACTCCGGTGTGATCGAGGAGCGCTACGGCATGGACGTCGGCGTCTGCACCGCCGACGACCCGGTGGTCGTGCCGGGCGGCGACCTGGTGGCCACGTGCCCGACCGAGGGACTCGTGGTCCGGATCCCCCGCGGCGGCGGTCCGGTCGAGACGCTCGCCAACGTGGGCCGCGGCGTGAACCCCGTCGCGCTGGACCCGTCGGGAACCTCGGTGCTGGTCGGCTTCGGCATCTCCGAGGATCGCCGGCTGCTGCGCGTTCCGCTCGACGGCGGGCCGGTGACCACCGTGGCCGACGGGCTGCCTCCGGTGAACGGATTCGGCTTCGGGCCCGACGGGCTGCTCTACGTGCCCACCGGTGGGGTGCCCGGAGTCCTCGGCACCGGTGGCCTCGGCCGCATCGACACCTCCACCGGCGAGTTCACGGACATCCCGCTCACCTTCCCCGGTGAACCCGGCAAGCTCGGCCTGCAGTTCGCCGTGGGCGCCGACGTGGCCGCGGACGGCACCGTGTTCGTGGCGCAGGGACTCAACGCTGCGGTCTACGCGGTGGATCCCGCCACCGGTGTCGCCCGACTGGTGGGGCGTTCCCCGGGGGGTGTGGCCGACAACGTCGTGGTCCTGACCGATGGTCGGGTCCTGCTGTCCAACTTCTTCGGCGGCAGCGTCACGGTGTTCTCTCCTGGTCCGGGAGGGACCTACACCACCTCGGTCCTCCGGATCGGCGTGTGACGCCGGCCGACGCCGGTCACCACCTCGGCTCGGACTGAGACCCGTTCGGTCGACTCCGGCCCCCGCCGTGGTCGGCGGGCCCGTGGCTCACCACTCCACGTCGGTGGGGGTCCACCAGGCAGGTCCGAGTCGG
>CAIQNH010000139.1 GCA_903873135.1 uncultured Actinomycetes bacterium | reverse complement strand
TGTCGAACCGGTGCGCCTGGTACAGGTCGATGTGGTCGGTGCGCAGCCGACGCAGCGACGCGTGGCAGCTCTCCATGATGTGCTTGCGCGACAGGCCCCGGTCGTTCCGGCCGGACCCGGTCGGGAAGTACACCTTGGTGAAGATCTCGAGGCTCTCCCGGCGCACGCCCTCGAGCGCACGACCGAGCACGTCCTCGGCCCGCGTCTCGGCGTACACGTCTGCGGTGTCGAACGTGGTGATGCCAAGATCGAGCGCAGCGTGGACGCAGGCGGTCGCCCGTTCGTCCTCGACCTGGCTGCCGTGGGTGATCCAGTTGCCGTAGCTGATGGCGCTCACGAGCAGGCCGCTGTCGCCGAGATATCGGTGTTCCATCCATGCATCCAAGCACGTGCGGACGGCGGTCCGTGCCCCGGACTACCGGACCCGGGTCCCGAGGCCGCAGACTGTGCGGGTGAGCACCATCCAGCGGGACGTCCTGGTGATCGGCGGTGGCCCCGCCGGTGCGGCCGCGGCGATCGTGGCGGCCGAGGCCGGTGCCCGGGTGACGGTGTTCGAGAAGGGCCTGCCCGGACGGGACAAGATCTGCGGTGACGGCCTGACGCCCCGGGCGGTGGCAGCGCTCGACGAGCTGGGCGTCGACCTGGGTGACGCCCACCGGATCGACGGCCTGCGCATGGTCGCCAACCGGACCGTCCGCCAGCTCGACTGGCCGGGCATCCCGCCGTTCCCCGCCCACGGTGCGGTGTGGCCGCGTCGCCGGCTGGACCTGCGGCTCATGGAGCTCGCCGACAAGGCCGGCGCCGAGCTGCGGTGGGAGCACGAGGCCACCCCGGTGCTGGAGGGCCGGCGTGTGGTCGGCGTGCAGGCCAACGGGCAGGAGTGGCGCAGCGACCTGGTCGTCGTGGCCGCCGGCGCGCCGGGGGCGGTGGCGCGGATGCTGGGCGCCGAGCGGGACCAGCGTGAGCCGTTCGGCCTGGCGATCCGCACCTACGCCGAGTCACCCCGACACGCCGAACGGTACCTGGAGGCGTGTCTGACGCTGCGCGACGAATCGGGCACTGCGGTTCCCGGGTACGGCTGGATCTTCCCGGCGGGTGACGGCACGGTGAACATCGGCGTGGGCGCCCTGTCGACCATGCGGGGCTTCAAGCAGCTCAACCTCAACCGACTGCAGGACAGCTACCGGTCGCTCGTCCAGGAGTCCTGGGGGCTGGGCCCGGACCTGGAGCGGCCCCGTGCGTGGCGGCTCCCCATGAGCACGGTGCGTCGGCACGGTCCCGGGTGGGTGGCGATCGGTGACGCCGCCGGACTGGTCAACCCGATGAACGGCGAGGGCATCGACTACGGCCTCGAGTCCGGGATGCTGGCGGCCCGACTGTTCCTGGAGGACCCGGTGACGGTCCCGGTGCGCTACGACCGGATCATCGGCGAGCGGTTCGACGCGTTCCTGCGGACCGGCCGACGCTTCTCGTTCCTGATCGGCCACCCGACCCTGCTGCGCACGGGTCTGCGGTTCGCCGTCGGGACGCAGGGGATCGCGAACGTGACCCTGCAGGTGATGGGCAACCTGGTCGACTCCTCCACGCCCGGCGTGGGCGGGGCGACCATGCGGGCGGCGGACCGTCTGCTGGCCCTGGCCGACCCGGTGCTGCGGGCGACCCGCGCCCCCGCCTGACCCCCCGCCCCGCTCTGTGATGCGGGCGCCACCACCATGGCCTGTGGGCGCATCACAGAGCTGGGCTCGGAGGAGCCGAGTGGGCAGGTTGGTCGCCTACGGCAGACCGAACACGGCGGTGGGGGTGTTGCGTTGGGAGGTGGTGCCGTCACCGACCTGACCGTTGAAGTTGAGTCCCCAGCACTGGGTGGTGCCGTTGGCTGGGACCGCGCAGGTGTGGCCACTTCCTGCGTCGACCTGTGCGACACCGGAGAGACCTGGGACGTCGGTCGGGCTCTCCCGTTGGGTGGTGGAACCATCGCCGATCTTGCCGTTCGTACCGTCACCCCAGCACTGGACGGAGCCGATGGCGAGCACCGCGCAGGTGTGGGATTCGCCAGCGGTGATCTGGAAGGCGCTGGTGAGGCCTGAGACGGCGGTGGGGGTGGTGCGTTGGGTAGTGGTGCCGTCGCCGAGTCGACCGTTGCCGTTGGAGCCCCAGCAGCGAGCGCCCCCGTTGGCGAGCACCGCGCAGGTGTGGGTGCCACCGGCCGCGATCTGGGCGACGTCGGCCAGTCCGCTCACAGCGGTAGGGGTGAGGCGCTGAGCGACGACGCCACTGAGTTGGCCGTCGGTGTTGTCGCCCCAGCAGCTGGCGGTTCCATTGATCAGGACGGCGCAGGTGTGGTTGTTCCCGGCGGTGATCTGCGTGACTCCGCCGAGGCTCGACACAAGGGTGGGAATGGGTCGGAAGGTGGTGGTGCCGTCGCCGAGTTGACCGGTCCCGTTGAATCCCCAGCAGCGAACGGTGCCGTTGACCAGGACGGCGCAGGTGTGTTGGTCGCCGACGGCCACCTGGACGGCGTCGGCGAGTCCCGTCACGGCAGTGGGGGTGGTTTGCTGGAGAAAGCCGCCGTCTCCGAGTTGGCCGTTGTTGTTGAACCCCCAGCAACGGACGGTCCCGTCGATCAGGACAGCGCAGGAGTGGAACTTCCCGGCGGCGATCTGGACGGCGCCGATCAGTCCGGTCACCGCCGTGGGGGTGTTGCGTTGGGAGGTGGTGCCGTCGCCGAGTCGACCGTTGCCGTTGGAGCCCCAGCAGCGGGCGGTTCCGTCGGCGAGCACCGCGCACGTGTGGTCGCTTCCGGTCGTCGACTGTACGACGCCAGAGAAGCCCGAGACGACGGTGGGCGTGGGCCGGTTGGTGGAGAAGATGGTGCCCTGGCCGATCCGCCCGTCGTCGGAACCCCAGCAGCGGGCGGTGCCGTCGGCGAGCACCGCGCAGGTGTGGATGTCGCCGGCGGCGATGTGGACGGCGCCGGTCAGTCCGGTCACCGCCGTGGGGGTGTTGCGTTGGGTGAATGTGCCGTCGCCCAGTCGACCGTTGCCGTTGGAGCCCCAGCAGCGGGCGGTCCCGTCGGCGAGCACCGCGCAGGTGTGATCGCCGCGGCTGGTGATCTGGATGGCGGCCGTCAGTCCGGTCACGGCGGTGGGGGTGTTGCGCTGGTTGATGGTGTCGTCACCGAGCTGTCCGACGTTGTTGCGCCCCCAGCAGCGAACCGCGCCATTGGCCAGGAGGGCGCAGGTGTGGTTGTTGCCGGTGGTGATCTGGACGGCGCCCGAGAGGCCGGACACGTCGGTGGGGGTGGACCGCTTGGTGACGGTGTTGTCGCCGAGTTGGCCAGACCCGTTGAATCCCCAGCAGCGGGCGGTGCCACCTGCGAGGAGCGCACAGGTATGGGCGCCATTCGTGGCGATCTGGACGGCGCTGGTCAGTCCGGTCACCGCCGTGGGAGTGTTGCGCTGAATGGTGGTGCCGTCACCGAGTTGGCCGTCGCCGTTGAATCCCCAGCAGCTCACTGTGCCGTCTGCGATGAGCGCGCACGTGTGAATGAGGCCGGCGGCGACCTGGACGGCCCCGCTGACGCCCGGAACGAGGGTGGGCGCTCCCCGACCGATGGTGGTGCCGTTACCGAGCTGACCGTCGCCGTTCTTCCCCGAGCAGCGGACCTGTCCGCCGCCGACGATCATGCAGGTGTGCGTGCCGCCGGTGGCGATGGTCTCGGCGGAGCGGGGGAACGCGACGGGTGGTTCGTAGTAGCCGAGGACGTCGACGATGTAGCCGGCGCTGCCACCGAGGTTCGTGATTCCCAGGTCGGTCGCGCCACCGAGCGACAACGGGATGGTCCCGGTGTTGGTGATCCCGCCGACCGGTGTGTAGTTGAGGAACGTCGCTGTGGCGATGCTCCCGGCGGGACCGGGTCGGGTGAACCCCGAGCCGGTCGGCGTGACCGCGGTGAGGGACACCTCGACCGCAGCGGCCCGTTGCGGCACCCCGCAGCCGGTGGGGTTGGTGGTCCCCTGGGCAGGGAACTCGACGCGCTCACCGGCGGTCTGGAAGGTGCGGGTCTGACCTGCGGCGAGGGGGCCGCCGGCGTTGCGGGTGTCGACGGTCCGACACGGGGTGATCGTCTGGTAGCGCGAACCCTGCCCGGCGGTTGTCGTGTAGAAGCCCTGCACGTCCAGGGCGACCTGGATCGTGCCGCCGAAGTTCCGGACGATCACGTCCCGCGCCTCGGTGTTCGACAGGGTGATGCTGCCGGTGTTCGTGATCCCGGTCGCATCCGTGTAGTTGACGAACGCTGCGTTCGGACTCGACCCGTCGTTCGGCGCGACCCGCACGAACCCCGTGCCCACCGGGCCGATCACCGTGAGGGATACCTCGACACCTGACACCCCGTCGGGGACACCACACCCGCCTGCGGTCCCACCCTGGGCCGCGAAGTTGCTGCCCGAGCCGGCGACCTGCAGCGCCCGTGACCCACCCGCGGCGATCACGCCGCCACCGGACCGGGTGTCGACCACACGACACGGCGACGCCAGCGGCACGTACGACGCCCCGCCGGAAGGTACGAAGTAGCCCTGGACGTCGACGATCAGGTGGATGGTCCCCCCGGCGTTCGACACCCCCAGGTCGCTGGTGACCGCCGTGTTCAACGGGATCGTCCCCGTGTTCGTGATCCCCCG
>CAIQNH010000138.1 GCA_903873135.1 uncultured Actinomycetes bacterium | reverse complement strand
GCTGGTCGCGGGGCCTCCCCCGACCCGAGCCGGCGTGACAGCGTGTCGACCGCCGCCTCCATGGGGTCGCCGACGGGCGACCAGGCCCCGCCGCGCCGCTCCGTCCGACCGCGGCACGACGCGAGCGCACCGTCCGCCACCGCCCGGGCCGAGCGAACCGCCACCGGCTCGCCGTCCACCACGCCCTCCGGGTCGTAGCCCGCGCCCACCACCGCCACCGATCCGGTCGGGGTCCAGACCTCCACGACCGACATGCGGTTCTGGGTCAGCGTGCCGGTCTTGTCGGTGCAGATGAACGTGGTCGAACCGAGCGTCTCGACCGCCTGGAGGTGCCGCACCAGCGCAGACCGGTCGGCCATGCGCTGCGCCCCCATGGACAACGACAGCGTCAGCGTGGGGAGGAGCCCCTCCGGGACGAGGGCGACCGTCACCCCGACGGCGAACAGAAAGCCGTCCCGGAGAGACATCCCGGTGAGCCGCGTGAGGCCGAAGCAGGCGACGCCGGCCACGACCGTGATCGACGCGACCACGCGGACCACCCGTCGCAGCTCCAGTTCCAGGGGGCCGGGCGGACGCTGCGCCGCCGAGGTCATGCCGGCGATGGCCGCCAACCGGGTCGACGAACCGGTGCGGACGGCCTCCGCCAGCCCGTGGCCGGTCAGGACGAACGTCCCGGCGCACACCTCCCCGTCGGGAGCGGCGGGCACCGGCTCGCTCTCGCCGGTCAGGGTCGACGCGTCCACCGTCACGTCGTGCGACTCGACGACCCGGAGGTCGGCGGCCACCCGGTCGCCCGCAGCGAGCACCACCAGGTCGCCCACCACCACCTGCTCGGCCGGGACCGGACGGGACACCCCGTCCCGGACGACCGTCACCGCGGACGGCAGGAGGGCTCCGAGTCGCTCCGCAGCGCGCTCGGCCCGGTGCTCCTGGGCGAACGCGAACACCCCGTTGACCAACACCACGACGACGATCGCCACACCCAGCTCGGGCATCCCCGCCAGCACCGCCAACCCGGCCGCGACCCACAGCATCACGGCGAAGAAGTGCACGAACTGCGACAGCAGCACCCGCCACTGGGGTCGTCGACGAACCCGGGGCAGCGCGTTCGGCCCGTCGACAGCGAGTCGTCGCGCCGCACGGACCTCGGTGAGACCGACCGGTCCCGGGGTCATCCCACGGAGTCGACCACGGCCGGCGCCGCCCGGGACAGGGACCCTCGTCCCGACGCAGGGGTGCCGGCCGTGCCGGTGGAACGCTGCGTCGACCCGGCCCGCGGGGCGACGCCCGCGTCAGAGACCGACGACGGCGACGGGGGCCGGAGCCGTGTTGGTGTTGTTCGTGCCGAGCTGGCCGAAGGCGTTGTTGCCCCAGCACGCCGCCGTGGCGTTGGCCCTGACGGCACAGGTGCTGGTCTCACCGGCCGAGATCCGGACCGCACCGGTGAGTCCGGCCACGGCCACCGGGATCGAGGTGGTCTCCGGGTCGACGGTCACACCGTCACCCAGCTGGTTCGACTGGTTGTTGCCCCAGCAGAGCGCCGTCCCGTCACCCAGCACCGCGCAGGCGTGGTCGCTCCCGGCCGAGATCGACACCGCCCCGGAGAGCCCGGCGACGGACTGCGGCAGCTGCTCACGGAGCGGCGGCGGCGGCGGATCACCCTCCTGCGGCGGCGGCGGGAGCACCACGGCGTTGCCGATCTGACCGTAGAGGTTCTCCCCCCAGCAGGAACCGGTGCCCCCGGCCCGCAGCGCGCACGAGAACGCGGACCCCGACACGATGCTGGTGGCGTCGGTGACTCCCGGAACGTTCACGGCGATCGGCGACGGGACGAGGTCGCCCCGACCGAGCTGTCCGTTCGTGTTGTCGCCCCAGCAGGCGAGCGTGCCGACGGTGCGGCGGGCGCAGGTGTGGCCGTCGCCGCTGGCCACCTGGGCCACACCGGAGAGTCCGGCGACGCTGCGCGGTGTGGTCGCCGAGGACAGCGAACCGGTGCCGAGCTGGCCGGACAGTCCGTCACCCCAGCAGACCACGTTGCCTGCGGCCCGCACCGCGCAGGTGTGCGCACCACCGGCGTCGACCGAGACCGCGTCGGAGAGGTTGAACACGTCCTGCGGGCTGGTCTCCTCGGTGGAGAGCAGTCCGGCGCCCAGCTCGCCCGAGAGGTTGCTGCCCCAGCACGTGACCGTGCCGTCGGTCCTCCGGGCGCAGGTGTGGAACCCACCGGCGGTCACCTCGACCACGTCGCTCAGCCCGGGGACGGTCACCGGGGTCAACCGACGGGTGGTGGTCCCGTCACCGAGCTGGCCGTAGGTGTTGTCGCCCCAGCAACGGACCGTGGCGTTCGGTCGGAGCGAGCATGCGTGCAGGTACCCGACCGTCACCGTCGCCGGCGTCCCACCACCCGGCGGGAGCGTCGTCGTGGTGGTGGTCGTCGTCGGTGCCGGCGGTGCCGGCGGAGCGCACGCGGCCACCAGCCCGGCCGCCGACAGCGCCACCAGGGCGCCGACGACGGCTCGGCGGGTCAGGTTCCCCGGACGCAGCGTCGGACGTCCCAACGGTCAGGCCCGATCGTCCACGGTCAACCGGAGCACGTACGGCGAGTTCGCCGGACCGGTGATCCAGTTGGCGTCGGTCCGCACCGACGAGCTCGACGGCGTGGTCAACGGCCGGAAGACGATCGGCGTCGACAGGTTCGACACGCCGTTCGACGGATCGTTGATCGTGACGTTGCCCGTGTAGGCGTTGAAGAACAGGAACCGGCTCATGTTGACGGTGATGCTCGCCGTCGAGCCACCCGAACCGGCGTACCCGGCGGTCCCGGTCACCGAGGCGATGCCGAAGGCGTCCCGGTTGATGCTCAGGTTGCCGCTCGTCACGGCCCGGTTCACGTTGTAGTTGGCCGCTCCCGTGAGCTGGACCCGGATCCGGTCGGCCGGCGGGACCGGCGGGTCGACCACGATCGTCTCGGTCGCCGAGGTGCTCACACCCCGGTTGTCCGTGACGGTGAGCTTCACCGTGTAGGTGCCGGGGGTGGTGTACAGCGCGCTGCGCACCGAGCCGGAGCCGGTCACGCCGTTCCCGAAGTCCCACGAGTAGCCGATGATCGTGCCGTCGGCGTCGGTGGAGTTGGTCCCCACACCCGTCACGAGCAACGGTGCCGGGCCCGAGGTCGGCAGCGCCAGGAGCGACGCCACCGGGGCGATGTTGCTCGGCCCGGCCACCACGGTCCTCGTGGCCGTCCGGACCCCACCCCGGTTGTCGGTCACGGTCAGCTTGACCGTGTAGCTCCCGGGCGTCGTGTAGGTGAACGACGTCGTCGGCCCCGTGGCCGTGCTGCCGTTGCCCAGGTCCCAGGCGTAGGACGTGATCGCCCCGTCGGGGTCGTTCGAGGCCCCGGCGTTGAGCGTCACGACCAGCGGCGACGGACCCGTGAGCGGCGTCGCCGAGAACACGGCGTTCGGCAGCACGTTCGCCGGCGTGATCGTCACCGACGTGCTGGCCACCGCCGTGGCCCCCGAGTTGTCGGTCACGGTCAGCGTGACGGCGAAGGTTCCCGGCGACGTGAAGCTCGCCGTCGGGTTGGCCTGCGTGCTGGTCGTGCCGTTGCCGAAGTTCCACGCGTAGGACGTGATCGCTCCGTCGGGGTCGACCGAACCGGCGCTGCTGAAGCTCACCAGACGGGGGGCGTCACCACCCGGCGACGTGGCGGCCACCTGAGCGGTCGGCACCTGGTTCGCCGGGGCGTTCACCACGATGAGCCTGGTGGAGGTGCCCGTGGCCCCCTTGTTGTCGGTGACCGTCAGGCGGGCGGTGTACACACCCGGCAGCTGGTAGGTCGTCGACGCCGTGGGACCAGCGGCGAATGATCCGTTGCCGAAGTTCCACGCGTACCCGCTGATCGTTCCGTCGAGATCGGACGAGGCGCTGCCGTCGAAGCTGACGGCGAGCGGAGCCGTGCCGCTCGTGACGTCGGCGGAGAACACCGAGGACGGCGCGATGTTCGGATCGGCCGAGACGTCGATGTTGACCGACGCCGTGGCGGTCGCCCCGTCGTCGTCGGTGACGGTCACCGTGGCCACGTAGGAGCCGGCCTCGGTGTAGGTGGCCTGGACGATGGCACCGTTCCCCGTCGTGCCGTTGCCGAAGTCCCACGCGTAGTCCGTGATCGTGCCGTCGGCATCGGTCGACCCGGCGGCGCTCAGGTTGACCAGCAGCGGGATGCTGCCCACGATCGACTGCACCGCTGCGCTGGCGACCGGCGGCTGGTTGGGCACCGGCAGGGCCGTCACGGTGGTCGTGGCCGTGCCCGTCGCACCGTCGTCGTCGGTCACCGTCAGGGTGGCCGTGTAGGTACCCGGGGTGGCGTAGGTGTGCGAGGCGGTCGCGCCGGTGGCCACGGGCGAGCCGTCACCGAAGTCCCAGCTGTAGCCGGTGATCGACCCGTCGCTGTCGGACGAGGCCGACCCGTCGAAGGTCACTGCGAACGGCACGATCCCGCTCGAACCGGACGAGCCGATGTTCGCCGTCGGTGGGACGTTCGGGACCTCGTTCACCGTGATGGTCGTGGTCTGCGTGTCGCTGTCGCCGTCGGTGTCGGTGATCGTGAGGCTCGCCGTGTACGTGCCCGGGGTCGAGTACGTGTGCGCCGCTGTGGCACCGCTCGAGCTGTCGGCCGGTGAGCCGTCGCCGTAGTTCCACACGTAGGACGCAATGGGCTTGGCGGCCACCGAGCTGGTGCCGTTGAACGCCACGTTCAGCGGTGCGAAACCGCTGCTGGGCGTGGCGACCACGTTGGCGTCGACACCCTTGGTGATGATCGGGATCGCCTGGACGATCAGGCTGGCCGAGCTGGCACCGGCCGCCGCCGGCAGGCCGAGCTGGTCGTTGAGGGGTCCGTTGCCCAGACCGAGCGGGCCGCAACCGGACGCACCGGGAATGGTGAACCGGTTGTCCACCAGCGTCCCGATGCCCGTGTCGGCGTTGTAGGGCACGCCCGTGATCGGGGCCACACCCGCCGGCGGGCTCGTGGTGCCCGTGGTGAGCTGCAGGCTGAGCGGGCCGACCTTGCAGTTGGAGCCCAGGGACACGCCGGCAGGGGTGCCCTCGACCTTGACCTGCAGCGAGATGTTCAGGTTCCCGGCGCCGGTCAGCGGGTTGATGTTGCCCGAGCCCGGACCCGTCGGGGTGACCGAGATGGTGAGCACCGAGCCCTCGGCGTACTGGTACACGGTCGGGAACACGATTCCCGACTGCGGGATGGTCACCGCACCGTTGGCCGCCACCGTGCCGGTGATCCCCACCTCGATCCGCGGCTGGAAGCCAGCCTGGACCTCCGAGGCATCGTTGGCCGCCGAGCACTGCGGGTCCGCGGGGAAGTCGACGAGCAGGTCCTGCGCCGCCGACGGGTTGGTCGGGTCGCCGTCGTTGTTGTCGCCGTCGTTGCACTCGACGATCGACGGGTCCGGTGGCGGCGTCAGGTCGAAGTTCTGGGTGCCGAAGCCGATGACACCACCGACCACCTTGAACGTGACGGTCCCCGGGTTCCCCACCTTCTGTGCACCCACGCTGGGTCCACCGGTGGGCAACGCCAGACCGACCAGTGCCACGGTCATCAGCCCCACGAAGGCTGCGACCTTGGCCCGGACACCCCGTCGAGTTCCCGCTGTCGTGTTCATGTCCTGGACTCCCCTACGTCGCACTGTCCTGCCCTGCCCCTCTGCTCGTCCCACGTCCTCGTGACCGGGCCCTCCGGTCACGGCTCCTGCACCGTCTCGGTGGCGGTGCCGGCAGCACCGGCCGTGCCGGTGCTGCCCGCTGCCGCCGTGCTGCCGGCGTTGCCGGCGAACCCGTTGCGACCCGCCGTGTTGCTGGTCCCCAGGGCTCCGCCCGAGCCACCGGATCCGGCCGCACCGCCGGCACCACCAGCGCCACCGGCGCCTGCGGTCCCCAGCGTGACGGTCGAGTTGGTCACGGTGAGCGTGCCGCCCTTGGCGTAGGCGCCGATCGCCGGGCCACCCAGGCCACCGCCGCCGCCCGAGCCTCCGGCGCCACCGCCGGCACCACCACCACCGCCGCCGCCGGCGGGGTTGTTCGTGATGTTGCCGCCGTTGCCGCCATTGCCGCCCTTGCCGCCGGCGCCACCGGCACCGCCGTCGCCGCCGGCGCCACCGGACCCGGTGGCGAGCGTGGAGTCGGTCACGGTGACCGTCGAGGCGTTGGCGTACACCGCGAACGACCCGCCGCCGGCCTGGCCTGCGGCACCACCGCCGCCGCCGAGGGCGCCGAGGCCGCCGCCACCACCACCGCCGCCCTGACGGGCGCCGGAGAAGGCGTTGAAGCCACCGCCACCACCGCCGCCACCGCCGCCGTTGCCGGCGCCACCGGCTGCACCGGCCGAACCGCTGCCGCCGGCGAAGGTGTCACCGAAGGTCCCCGCGGTCGCACCGGCGCCTGCGGCACCAGCCGCACCGCCCGCACCACCACCACCACCGCCGCCACCGACACCCGAGGTGCTCGCCGGACCACCCGAACCGCCGGCTGCGGCCGGCGACCCGCCACCAGCGCTGCCGGCGCTACCGGCCCGCTGGGAGGTGGTGAGGGCGAAGCTGCCGCCGCCACCGGCGCCGCCGCCACCGCCGTTGCGGTTCGCGGGCGATCCGCTCACGCCACCGCCGGTGGACGTCCCCGAGGCGTTGTTGCCGTTGCCGGCATTGGCCGCCGCCGAACCGGCTGCGCCGACGCCGCCGGCCACACCGTCGCCGGCGCTCACCGAACTGGCGGTGATGGTCACGTCGGACCCTCCGACGGCGCGGACGCCGTAGGCGCTGGACCCGGCCCCGGAAGCGGTGCCACTGGTGACCGTCACCTGGTCGAGCGTGAGCACGGATCCCGCCTGGGCGAGCACGCCCGTGGCGTTGGCGCCGCCACCGCCGGCGATCGACAGCTTCGACAGGGTCGTCGCCACCGTCGCACCGTTGGCGACCACACCCGGCGAACCGGCCGCACCCGTCACCGTCACGGTGGTGGCGCCGTCGCCGCCGCCGGCGACGAAGTTCTGGTCGTAGCCGCCGACCACGTCGATCCCGGCGACCACGGTGAACCCGGCTTACGAGCCGCCGGCCACCCGGACCTCGTCCTGGCCGCGGGCTGCGGCCGCTGCGAGGGCACCGGCGATGGTGGCCTTCGGGGCCGCTGCGGTGCCGAGGGCCGAGTCGCTCCCGTCGCTGCGGACGTAGACCGACGTCTCGAGGACGGAGACCGTCACCGTGTCGGTGCCGGTGGCTCCGGAGCCGTCGGTCACCGTCAGCGTGGCGGTGTAGTCACCCGCTGCTGCGTAGGTGTGCGACGCCGTGGCGCCCGAGACCGCCGGCGAACCGTCACCGAAGTCCCACTCGTAGGACACGATCGGATCGGCGTTGGCGCCGCCGAGGTCGTCGGGGTCGGTCGACCCGGTCCCGTCGAAGGCCACGGCGAGCGGAGCCAGACCGGACGTCACGTCCGAGGCCGCCACGGCCACCGGCGCCTGGTTGGCGTTGGCCGTGATGGTGACCGTCGTGTCGTCCGTGGCGCCGTACTCGTCGGTCACCGTCAGCGTCGCGGTGTAGGTCCCGATCGCCGTGTAGACGTGCGTCGGGGCCACCTCGGTGCTGACGGGCGAGCCGTCACCGAAGTCCCAGCTGACCGAGGCCACCGAGTCGTCGGGGTCGGTGGAGCCGGACGAGTCGAAGGCCACCGTCAGCGGGGCCCTGCCGACCGACGGGGTGGCCGTGGCCGCCGCCGTCGGGGCGAAGTTCGGGTTGGAGACGATCGTCACCGTGCCCGTGCTGGTCGCCCCGTCGCTGTCGGTCAGCGTCAGCGTCGCCGTGTAGGTGCCGACCGTGCTGTAGAGGTGGCTCGGGTTGGCGTCCGAGCTCGTGGGCGAGCCGTCACCGAAGTCCCACAGGTAGGACACGATCGTGCCGTCGGCGTCGTTCGAGCCGGCCGAGGAGAAGTTCACCGTGAACGGCGCCCTGCTCTCGGTCGGCGTGCCCGAGGCGACGACCGTGGCCGGGACGTTCGGAGCCGCCACGTTGAACGTGACCGTTCCGGTGCCCACGTCGCCGTTGTCGTCGGTGACGCTCAGGGTGGCCGTGTAGACGCCCTGGGCCGTGTAGGTGTGCGTCGGGTTCTCGTCGGTGCTCACCGGCGAGCCGTCACCGAAGTTCCAGCTGTAGCCGGTGATGGTGCCGTCGTTGTCGACGGTGCCGGCCGAGGAGAACGACACCGACAGCGGCGCCTTGCCGGTCGTCGGCGAGGCGTTCGCCACCACGACGGGCGCCACGTTGGCCGTGACCGAGATCGCCACGGTCGCCGTGTCGGTGTTGCCGTCGTCGTCGGTCACCGTCAACGTGGCGGTGAAGGACCCCGGGTCGTAGGTGTGGGTCGGGTTCTCGTCGGTGCTCACCGGCGAGCCGTCACCGAAGTCCCAGCTGTAGCCGACGACGGTGCCGTCCGGGTCGGTCGACCCAGCGGAGCTGAAGGCCACCACGAGCGGCTCCTTGCCGCTCTCGGGGGTCGCAGCCGCCTGGGCGACCGGGACCAGGTTCGGGATGACCGTGACGTCGACCGTGGCCGTCCCGGTGAGCCCACCGTTGTCGGTCACCGTCAGCGAGGCGGTGTAGTTGCCGACCGCTGTGTAGACGTGCGTCGGGTCGGCGTCGGTGCTCACCGGCGAGCCGTCACCGAAGTCCCACTCGTACGCCACGATCGTGGCGTCGTCGGAGGAGGCGTCGGAGTTGAAGGCCACCGTGGCCGGCACCTTGGCGGTCACCGGGGTGACCGAGGTGATGGCCGGGACGGCGATCGGTGCCGGGTTCGGCGCCACCGTGATGGTCACGGCCGCGCTGTTCGTCGCGCCCTCGTCGTCGGTGACGGTGAGGACGGCCGAGTACGAGCCGTCGACCGTGTAGGTGTGGGTCGGGTTGGCGTCGGTGCTCACCGGCGAGCCGTCACCGAAGTCCCAGCTGTACGAGGCGATCGAACCGTCGGGGTCGACCGACCCAGCCGAGGAGAACGCCACCGTCAGCGGTGCGTTGCCCGCGGCCACGTCGGAGTTGGCGACGGCGGTCGGGACCACGTTCGGCGCCGAGAAGATCGACACCGTCGCCTGGTCCGAGTCACCGCTGTCGTCCGTGACGGTCAGCGTCACCGTGTACG
>CAIQNH010000137.1 GCA_903873135.1 uncultured Actinomycetes bacterium | reverse complement strand
CGTCTGCGTCACCTCGTACGCCCGGGCGCTCGCCGCCACCGCCCGGCGGAGGTTGAGCTCGGTGCGGGCCCGGAGCCACGCCCGGTCCCGCTCGGACAGGCCCGCGGTGTCACGGGCGAGCACGGTGGCGATCCGGTGCCGGTCGATCGCCGACCGCAGCTCCGGGCCGAGTTCGCTCGGAGCATCGTCGCCGGTCCCGGGCACCCCGATCGGTGACGCGCCGACAGCCGAACGACGGACCAACCCGAGCAGTCGGGCCCACTCCTCGTCGGTCACCGGCACGTCAGCACCGCGCCTGTTCGGGCGGGACCGGGCCGCGGTGACGGGCGACGGACTCCCCTCCCGGGCGGCCGCTCAGCCGGCATCGGCGAGCGGTACGACCCGGAACTCGGGTCGGGTGATCCCGGTGGCCTGCATCCAGCGGAACAGCACGTAGCCCTGCCGGTGGCCGGCGGTGTCGAGCCAGTTCGCACAGCCCGGGTCCTGGTGCGCCACGACGATGCGGTACGAGCCGTCGGGCTCGAGCTCGACCTGCGAGCAGTTCAGGATCGTCGTGTGGAAGGAGGTGTCGAGGCTCTCCATCCACCGGCTCATCAACAACAGGGACCAGTACCGGGTCTCCGGTGGCCGGCCGGTGACCACGAGCGCCTCGTCGTCGCCGAGCTGGAACCACCCGCCGACGTACTTGTTGTCGGGCGTGGGGTAGAAGCCGGCCACGGCACCGGCCTCGGAGTCGACGACGACCTGGTTGGGCACCTGCTCGAGCTGCGAGGCCATGGCCGCGGAGAACTCGGTGCCGAGGGACACGAACGCGCCGGCGGCCCGCAGGCGGCGGGCGACCCGGTCGCCCGTGAGCACGGGGGGCCGACCGACGTCGTCGAGGCACTCGACGTGGAGCTCGGCGGGCTCCTCGGTGGAGCGGTCCAGGTAGTACTGCCGCACGATCGCCACGTCCACGTCCGGCGTGAGCTCGACCCACGTCGCCGAGCCCAGGTCGTCCGGTCGCTCGGCGGCGAGGACGATCTCGAAGCGACCGTCGACGACGGTGAGCTCCCGGTCGGAGACGTTGGCCACGATCCTCGTGCCACCGGATCCGTCACGTCCGTAGACGCAGCAGGCCAGGTAGGCGCTGGAGTTGCGCACCCCGGAGATGCGGTAGCGGTGGTGGCCCCGGATGCTCAGGTAGTCGTAGTCGGTGTCGGGGTTGTCGCCGTAGAACTTCCGACGGTCCGTCATGAGCCGGACGAACGCCGGACGGGACGGATCGGCGTAGGCCACCGTCATGTCGACGGCCGCCGACAGGAGCCGGGTCACGAACCGGAGTCCCTCCGCCGCCTCCAACGGATCGGACGCCGAGTCCAGCGCCGTGTGACCGGCCCGTCGGAGCTGGTCACAGAAGTCGTCCCACGCAGCGGCCTCGTCCACGGTGGCGACGCTACCGGTCCGCTGCCGTGGAGGCCCGCAGGACCGTCACCCCGGGGTGTCTGGATACCCCCCGGGGTACTGGCTACCATGGTCGGCATGTGCTCGAGAACCACCTGCCGCACCTGCGGACGACCCACGTACACCGGCTGCGGACGCCACGTCGAGCAGGTGCTCGGCGACGTTCCCGCCGACGAGCGGTGCCAGGGCCACGAGGCCCCCGCCCGGCGCGGTTGGTTCCGACGGTGACGCCCTCGGCCCGGCCGCAGGACGGTGCCACCGATCCCGGCGAGACCCGGACGATCGGCGCCATGGAGCTGCCGGCCGACGTGGTCGACGGCGTGTTGAACCGACTCCGACGCATCGAGGGGCAGGTCCGCGGCCTGCAGCAGATGGTCGCCGACGGCCGGGACTGTCGGGACGTCACCACCCAGATCGCCGCGGCCAACCGCGCCCTCGAACAGGTCGGCTTCGTCCTGGTCGCCTCGGGACTGACGTGGTGCGTCCAGCACCCCGAGGAGTCGGCAGCCGCCGGCTACGACGTGGCCGACGTGCAGAAGATGTTCATGAAGCTGGCCTGAGGCCGGCACTGCCGCCGATCGCGACCAGCGACTTGGACAGTCCCAGGACCCGCTCCGACCAGACCTCGCTCGACGGGAACAGACGTCGCAGCTCGGCAGCGCTCACGAGGTCGGTCGACAGACACTCCCGCTCGTTGGCCGCGATCCGCTCCGGCGACCGCTCGGCGTGGCCCCGCGGTCCCCACGCCCAGCGGGTCGTGATCCACAGCCGGGCGCGGACCGGGAGGAACTGCAGACCCGGGAAACCCCAGTGGGGCTCGAGCGGGAAGTAGCGATCCGGGGTCTGCACCCAGTGTCGGGGGGCGAGCTCGTGCACCCGGTCGGCGAACCGCTGCCGTCGGGCGAACCCACCCACGTGCTCGATCACGCTGTTGCTGAACACCAGGTCGAAGCGGCGGCCCCCGCCGTCGAACGTGCAGGCGTCGGCGTGCACCGTGCTGATCCACCCGTGCGTCGACTCGTCGTCGAGCGCCCGGGGGCTCAGGTTGACCACGAGGACCTCGGCGGGGCGGAGCTCGCTCCGCTCCCAGTAGTCCACGGTGCCCCCCAGGTCCACGACCGACATCCCGGCGAAGTCCGGGAACGACTCGAGCAGCCGGGCGTGCCGCCGACTGCGAGCCCGTTGGGCGAGCGAGGACGGGTCGCTGCCCATGACCCGGCGGTGGACTGCGTTGCGACCTGTCACCCCGTGATCATCGCACCCGGCGCGGCGCAACTCCCGCTCGGGATCCCCGCCCGGCCGACGGGGAGCCGCCGCCACCCGGGGGGCCGACCGTGCAGCCCCACCCGCTCGGCCCGGTGGCCCGCTCCCCCGCCGACCCCTGCCAAGCTGGGGCCGTGGACAACCCGACCTCGCTGGCGCACCGACTCCGGCGGCTCGTCCGACGAGCGGGCGTCGACGTCCAGCGGTGGCCGTCCCCGCGTGACCCGGCCACCGCCCACGTCCGTCTGCTGCGGGACGCCGGCGTCACCCTGGTCCTCGACGTCGGAGCGGCCGGCGGCGGCTACGCGCTCACGGTCCGTGACCGGGGCCACCGCGGGCGGATCGTCTCGTGCGAGCCCCTGCCGGACTCCTACGAGCGTCTGCGCGTCGCTGCGGCCGCCGACCCCGACTGGGAGGTCCGTCGCACCGCCGTCGGCGCCACGCCGGGCCGGGCGACGCTCCACGTCGCCGGCAACGCCGACTCGTCGTCGCTGCTCCCGATGCTGGACACCCACACCGAGGCCGCGCCGCACACGGCGACGGTCGGATCGGTCGAGGTCGACGTCACCACCGTCGACGCCCTGCTCGACGAGGTCGCACGACCGACCGACGCGGTGCTGTTGAAGCTCGACGTGCAGGGCGCCGAGGCCGAGGTGCTGGACGGCGCCTCGCTGGACCGGCTCGTCGGGATCCACCTGGAGCACTCCCTCGTCGAGCTCTACGACGGCAGCGTCACGTTCGAGCCCATGCACCGTCGGCTCCTCGACGCGGGCTTCGAGCTGGTCGACCTGTCCCCCGGATTCCGCGACCCCCGGTCCGGGCGCCTGCTGCAGTTCGACGCGACGTACCTGCGCCGACCGGCCGGGGCCGACGTCGACGGCTGACCGACGGGACCAGCAGGTGAGCGACGCGATCCGGGTCCGGTACACGAGCGAGATCTTCGCCCGGCAGCGGCGCGGCGGAGCGTCCCGCATGTTCGCCGAGCTGCTCGACGAGTTCACCCGCCGACCCGAACTCGGGGTCCGACCCGTCGTCGGGCCCTGGCTCCACCGCAACGACTACCTGGCCGCCACCGGGATCCGTGGGGTCCGGCACGTCCGCGAGGGATGGCCCGGGGACCACCCGGGTGTCCTGCGGGCGGCGAACCGGTGGCTCGAACGCCGCGGCGGCCGCGACACCGATCTGTTCCACCCCACCTACTACGACCCCCGGCACCTGCGCCGCGCCGACCGCACGCCGATGGTCACGACGGTCCTCGACATGATCCCGGAGCTGCTCCCCGACCAGGTCCGTGTCGACTCGCACGAGGCGAAGCTCGAGCTGGTGGCCGCCAGCGACCTGGTGGTGTGCATCTCGGCGGCCGTCCGGACCGAGCTCCTGCAGGTCGCAGGCGACCCCGGCGTCCCCGTGGTGACCTGCCCCCTGGGTGTCCGACCGGGCGACGAGGCGGTCCCGCCGATCGAGGACCGGCCGGCCGACCCGCCGATCGTCCTGTTCGTCGGGGCCCGGGCCGGCTACAAGCGCTTCGACGTCCTGCTCGCCGCGCTCCGACTCGAGGGGGTCACCCCGGTCGAGGTGGTGTGCGTCGGTGGGGGACCGTGGACCGACGAGGAGCGGGCGGCCATCGACGGGCTGCCGGCCGGCGTCTCGGTCCGACAGGTCGAGTCCGACGACCGGGAACTCGCCCGCTGGTACCGCCGGGCCCGGCTGCTCGTGTCGTGCTCCGCCGGCGAGGGGTTCGGGCTCCCCGTGCTGGAGGCGATCGCCGCCGGGTGCCCCGTCGTGGTGAGCGACCTCCCCGTCCACCGGGAGGTCTCCGGCGGCGTCGGCCGGTTCGTGCCCGTTGGCGACGCAGCCGCCCTGCGCGACGCCCTGTCGGACCTGCTCGGCGACCCCGGGCTCGCCGGATCCCTGGCCGTCCGGGGACGGGAGGTCGCCGCCACCGCCACCTGGGCCCGCTCGGCCGAGCTGCTGGCGGAGGCCTACCACTCGATCAGGTGACGGCGACCGGCCGGTAGCATCGGGCTGCGCTCCCGCGCCGGCGCGCGACACGCGTCGCCACCGGGAGACCACCACCGAGCGACGAGGCGATCGACCGTGACCACCACCGACCACGACGCTGAACAACGACGGTGGGCCGACGAGCTGTTCGAGGACGGAACCCGGAGCTACCTGCTCGACGACGACCCGCTGGTCCAGTACCTGGTGCGGTGGCGGCTGGACCACTCGGCCGAGCGCCTGCTGGCCGCCGTCCCCGACCTGGACACCGACAGCTCCGTCCTGGTGCTGTGCGCCGGGGACGGCTTCGAGGGGACGCAGCTCGCCGACCTGGGCTTCACAGACGTGACCGTCTCGGACATCTCCCCGCTCGGCGTCCGGGCCGCCCTGGAGCGGGACCCGAGACTGGGCGGCGTCGTCCTGAACGCGCTCACCACCGGCGTGCGCGACGAGGGCTTCGACATCGTCGTCATCCAGGACGGCCTCCACCACCTGCAGTCGCCGGTCGGCGGGTTCATCGAGATGCTCCGCATCAGCCGGCGGGCCGCGCTCTTCCTGGAGCCCCACGAGTCCGTGGCCGGTCGGCGCTTCGGCCGAGCGTGGGAGGAGCACGGTTCCGCCACGAACTTCGTGTTCCGCTGGAACAGCCGCATGGTCGAACAGGTCGCCAGCAGCTACCTGGGCCGTGACTCGTTCACCAACCTCAGCGAGTCGTTCTGGCACCACAACCTGCACCTCGACCGACTCGGTCGGCGGCTCGGCGGTGGGACACGGTCGGTCCGCGTCCTCGACGTGCTCAAGCGGACGGACGACACCCTGCTGCCGGGGCAGGGCAACCTCTTCTGCGGCATGGTCGTGAAGCGACGGTGACCGAGACCGTCACCGGGACGACCGAACCCGAACCGACCACCGGTCGGGGTGCCGGGGCGTGGAGCACGGCGCTCCGGGTCGCCACGCTGCTGACCGCCCTGCTCACGGTGGCGGTGGTCGCCCGGACGCAGGGCGAGGACCGGTTCGGATCGTGGACCGTGGCCGTGGCGGTCGTGAGCGGCCTCCTCATCCTGGACCTGGGACTCGGGAACGTGCTCGTCCGCACCAGCGGACGACTCGCAGCCTCCGGACGCGCCGAGGAGGTCCCCGGTCTGGTGGCCGCGGCCCGTCGGTACGCCGCCCTCCGGATCAGCGCACCCACGGCCGTGATCGGCGTGGTGGCGGCGGCCGTCGTCCTGGCCACGGGCGCCACCCTGGGCGACCTGGACACGATCGACCTCTCGACGACGGTCCTGGCCCTCGGTCTGGTCAGTCCGGCGCTCGCGCTCCTCTACATGGCTCCCCGGGCGAGGATCGGGCTGGGACAGGTCACCCAGAGCTCCCGGCTGGGGATCCTGGGTTGCGTCGTCCAGGTGGTCGTGGTCGTGGTGGGAGTCCGGGCCCGGGTCCCGCTCGGGCTGCTGGTCGCCGCCAACTTCACGAGCCAGCTCGTGGGCTGGGGCCTCGACACGTTGGTGGTCCGGCGGAGCGCGCCGCCGGGCCCGACCGTCACGCTCGACCCGGCCCTGGTGCGCGACGGCCGCCGCTACCAGGTGCTCGTGATCTCCGGCTTCGCCGGGTTCAACGCCGACGCGATCCTGGTCGGCGCGATCGTCGGACCGGCGGCGGCCGGCCTGGTCGCCCTGGCCGCACGGGTGGTCCTGACCCCGTCGATGGTCGTCACCTCGTGGTTCACGCCGAGGTGGGGCACCGTCGCCCGGACCGAGGTGCACCGACCCGAGGACGTGCGCTCGCTGGTCCTGCGGACCGTGCTCTGGGCGGGCGGCGTCTCGGCCGCCGCCTCGGTCACCGCCGGCGTCCTGGCCGGGCCGCTCGTGCGGATCATCGCCGGACCGGGGTTCGAGGTGCCGAGCGACGTCGTCTGGGCCACCGTCCCCGCCGGGGTGGTCCTGGGCGTCGCCGCCGCGCTGGCGGTCGCCCTCAACGGTCTGGGGCTGGTGGCCGAACAGCTCCGGCTCGGTGTGGCGAGCGCGCTGGTGAACCTGGCACTCGGCGTGGTGCTCTGCGTCCGGCTCGGCGCGGTCGGCGCCCCGCTGGCCACGGCGGTCGCCCACGGTCTGATCGGCATTCCGATGTCGGCGCTCGCCGTCCGGGAACGCTTCCGGACACCGCACGCCCGGATCGACGACGACCGAGGGGCCCGGCCGTGAGGTGTCCCGTCTGCGGGGGAGCGACCGAGCCGCTCGGCACCCAGCAGGTCCTGGGCGTCCACACGGCAGAGTACGTGGTGTGCACCGGCTGCGGATCCGTCGCCGTGGTCGGACCGACGTGGCTGGAGGAGGCCTACGGCGAGGCCATCGCCGACAGCGACGTGGGGCTGGTGCAGCGGTCCGTGGCCACCGCCGAGTGCGTCGCAGCGCTGGCCCGGACCGCAGGGATCCCCGGACCGCACCTGGACTACGGAGGCGGCGAGGGACTGCTGGTCCGTCTGCTGCGCAACCGGGGACTCGACGCCCGCTGGTACGACCCGATGGCGACCAACCGGTACGCCCGGGGGTGCGAGGCCGAGCCGGCGGGCCGCTTCGGGATCGTCACCGCCGTCGAGGTCGTCGAGCACCTGACCGACCCGGTCGCGACGATCAGGGAGCTGCTCGACCTCACCGACGTCCTCGTCCTCTCGACCTTCCTGGTCCCCGAACCCGCTCCGGCGCCCGGAACCTGGTGGTACTACACACCGGACACCGGCCAGCACATCACCTTCCTGAGCCGGCGCGGACTCCAGCGGACCGCAGACGCGCTGGGCGTCCACCTGTCCTCGCACGTCAACCTGCACGTGCTGAGCCGCCGACGGCTCCCCCTGCGCAGCCGCACCCTGGCCACCCGACCCCGTCTGGCCGCCATCTGGAACAGCCTCCGGCGCTGGCCCTCCCTGACGCAGTCCGACTACGACGACCTGCTCCGCGACGCCGACGGGAACTGAACCCACCCACCGGTGCCGGTAGGGTGACGGCGTCGTCGGGTGCTGAGGATCTCCACCGTGCTGCTACCCATCGTGCTCGTCACCTCCAGCATCATCGGCCTCTGGCTGGCCGTCGAGCTGGTGGACCGACCCCAGCTCCTGGCTCCCCTGGTCGTCGCGGCCTCCGTCTCGACGGCGCTCGGGGTGGACGCAGCCGTCACCGCCGGGTCGATCCGTGTCGCCGCCTTCGACGTGATCGTCGTGCTCGCGTTCGTCGCGGGAATCCTCGGCGTGGCCCTGGGCCGCATCCGACTCGACCGGGCCACCTGGCCGCGGCGACGATCCTGGTGGCCGCACAGGTCCGGATCGTGGCCGTCGCCACCGTCGCCGGCCTGCTCGTCCTGGCTGTCACCTCCGCTCGCGGCAGGCGGTCGCAGGCGCTCGCCGGGATGGCCCTCGGGGCCGTCGCGCTCCTGGTGGTCGTCGG
>CAIQNH010000136.1 GCA_903873135.1 uncultured Actinomycetes bacterium | reverse complement strand
GATCCGGCCGAGGTCGCCCGGCGGGTCGTAGACCCACTCGCCGAACGCGTTCACCTCGAGCGAACGGGACCTGGCGTAGGCGAGCGCCTGGTCCGGACCCAGTTGCACGCAACCGGCCTGGGGCACGTCGAGTCCCGTCGTCCGGTCCCGCACCGGGCTCGTGAAGTACACCGGCACCGAACCGAGCACCTCGATGAGCTCCTTGAACGACGCGAAGTCCACCTGCACGTAGTTGTCGATCGAGATCCCGAAGTTCCGCTTGATCGTCTGGATGAGCGACCTCGGACCGTTGGAGAGCATCGTGGCGGCGTTGATCCGCTGGTTGGAGCCGTCGGGCAACTCGAGCCTGGTGTCCCGGGGGATCGACAGCAGCTGGGCGGTCCCGGCTCGCGGGTCGATGCGCAGGACCATGATCACGTCGGCCAGCTTCTGACCGGCCTCCCGCCCGTTGGCGACCGGGTCGTCCTCGTCCAGACCCTCGAACGCGTCGGTGCCGATGATCAGGATGTTCCGAGGTTCGTCGACCGCCTGCGGTGAGCTCAGGGACGACCCGACGTCGACCACCGGGACCGCCTGGAGGGTGGTGCGGACCTTCGTCAGGGCGAAGGCGAGCCCGAGACAGGCGACCACGAGCAGGATGTTGAACCCCAGCAGGAGGCGCTGGGGCCACGTCCGCGGGGCACGCCCGCTCTCGCTCCGAGCCACGAGCACGCGACGGTAGCAGCGTGCCCGGACGGACCGATGGCACCCCGGCGGCGGTCGGACCGTAGGATCCCGGCCGCGTGGTCGGACGAGGTCGCTCCGCGGGCCCCGAGGCCCTCGCCGTGGTGGGAGGTCGTCTCTGCACGGACCTCCTCGACGTGACCTCGGACCTCTCGGCGCTCGACACCGAGGGGTTCTGGGCGGTCGTGGTGCCCTACGACGGCACCCCGGTGTGCGCCCGGTTCGGCTCCGTCCGACCGGCGGTGCCCTGGCCCGGTGCCCCCTGGCACGGTCCACCGGTGGCGAGCTGGGAGAGCTCGCTCGGCGAGGCCGAGTTCCGGACGGGGGTGGAGCGGATCCGTGAGCACATCGCCGCGGGCGAGGTGTACCAGGTGAACCTCACGCGGGTGCTGGCTGCGGAGCTGCCGCCGGCGCCGGCTGGTCGGAGCCACGACGTGGCTGCGCTCGGGGCAGCCCTCGCCGTGGGGAACCCGGCGCCGTTCTCGGCGGTGGTCCGGCTCCCCGACCACGGGGTCCAGGTCGCCAGCGCGTCACCCGAGCGCTTCCTGGCCCGGGACGGCGACGTGGTGCGGTCCTCCCCCATCAAGGGGACGGCCTCGAGCCCCGACGCCTTCCTGCCCAAGGACCGGGCCGAGAACGTGATGATCGTGGACCTGGTGCGCAACGACCTCGGGCGGGTCTGCGAGTGGGGCTCGGTCGAGGTACCCGGCCTCCTGGAGGTCGAGTCCCACCCCGGTCTGCACCACCTCGTGAGCACCGTCGAGGGTCGGCTGCGGCCGGGAGCGGGGTGGGCCGAGACCGTCGGTGCCACCTTCCCGCCGGGCTCGGTGACCGGGGCCCCGAAGCTCGCCGCGCTCGAGGTCATCGCCGAGCTCGAACCCGTGTCGCGCCGCTTCTACTGTGGGGCGGTGGGCTGGGTCGACGCCGATCGACAGGTGGGTGAGCTGAACGTGGCCATCCGGACGTTCTGGATCGAGCACGGCCGCATCCACTTCGGGACCGGGGGCGGCATCACCTGGGACTCCACACCGGAGGGCGAGTGGGCGGAGACCGAGCTCAAGGCCCGGCGGCTGCTCCGGGTCGCCGCCGGCACAGCGACGGAGACGCGCGCGTGAGCGACCACCCGGACGCAGCGGTGTGGCTCGACGGTGCGCTGCGCGACCCGGCGGAGGCCCGGGTGAGCTGGGCGGACCACGGTCTGACCGTGGGCGACGGGGTCTTCGAGACCCTGAAGCTCGTCGACGGAGCGCCCTTCGCCCTGACGCGGCACCTGGACCGACTCCGACGGTCCGCCGCAGGCATGGGGCTCGACGTGCCCGACGACGGCGTCCTGCGGGCGGCCGTGGAGGAGGTGACCGGCGCCTGGGGGGCCCGGGCGGGTCGCCTCCGGATCACCCTCACCGGCGGCGAGGGGCCCATGGGTTCGGACCGTGGAGGCGCTGCGCCGACGCTGCTGCTGGTCGCCACCTCCGGCCGGTCGGTCACCGGCAGCTCGACGGTCGCTCTGGTCGGCTGGACCCGCAACGAGCAGGGCGCGCTCGCCGGCCTCAAGACCACCTCCTACGGCGAGAACGTGGTGGCGCTGGCAGCCGCAGCACGGGTGGGCGCGGACGAGGCGCTCGTCACCAACACCCGCTCGGAGCTCTGCGAGGGCACCGGGTCCAACGTGTTCGTGGTCACCGGGGACCGGGTGCTGACGCCCCCGCTGGGATCGGGCTGCCTGGCGGGGATCACCAGGGAACTGCTGCTGGAGGCGGCCGCCGGCGGTCCGTCGCCGGTGGAGGAGTCGGTGCTGACGGTGCAGGACCTCCTCGACGCCGACGAGGTGTTCCTCACCTCCTCGCTGCGGGACGTGCAGCCCGTCGCACGACTGCACGACCTGCGCGACCCACACGCGACCGCCGTCCGGGACTGGACGACCCCGGGACCGCTGACCGTGACCTGCGCGCAGGTGTGGTCCGACGCGTTCGGACCGGGCGGCGCCGTCGACCCCTGAGGGCTCAGTCCGGGATCGGACGCAGGTGCACGACGTCGCCCACGGCGACCGTCCGCCGCACCCGCTGGTCGTCCTCCACCACGAGCGCCCCGGTCGCATCGATGTCGACCGCCGTGCCGACGAGTTCGGCCGCAGGGAGCTCCACCCGCACGCGACGGCCCAACGTGGCGGACCGGGCCCGGTAGGCGCCGAGGAACTCCTCGACCGGGGTCGACGACACCTCGAGCAGGGGGAGCCACCGCTCGTCGAGCCCGACGAGCAGGTCGAGCAGCACGACCTCGCGGTCGACGGACCCGCCGAGGACCCGGTCGAGCGAGGTGGCCACCCCCTCGAGCTCACCGGGGACCGAGGACCGGTCGAGGTTGACGCCGAGGCCGACCACGGCGACGAGCCCCTGATCGGGGACGTCGACCACCTCGGCGAGGATCCCGCCGAGCTTCAGGTCCACTCCCTCGGTCCCGGACCCGGGAGCCACCAGGTCGTTGGGCCACTTGAGCCGGGTGCCGGCGCAGGCGTCCACCGCCGCGGCCCCGACCGCGGCCGGCACCAGGGTCCAGCGGTCCTCGGGGATCCCCGCCAGACCGACGGCGATGCTCACCAGCAGGGACGCTCCCGGCTCGTCCTCCCAGGTCCGGTCGAGTCGCCCCCGCCCAGCGGTCTGGTGGTCGGCCACCAGCACCAGGGGGCGCACCGCACCGCCGGTCGGACCCCGCTCGGCGAGCAGGACGGGCACGTCCGCGTTGGTCGAGCCCGTCACGGTCACGGCACGCAGGTCCTCGAAGCGGGAGCCTGCGAGCGCCGCTTTGGCGCGATCCACATCCATCCGGCGAAACTAGCGTCGTGTTCACCAAGGTGCTGATCGCCAACCGCGGGGAGATCGCCGTCCGGGTCATCCGGGCGTGCCGGGAGATGGGCATCTCCACCGTGGCCGTCTACTCCGATCTCGACCGGGACGCGCTGCACGTGCGCCTCGCCGACGAGGCCTACGCACTGGGCGGCCAGACCGCCGCCGAGAGCTACATCGACGCCGCGAAGCTCCTCGACGTGATCGCCCGCTCCGGGGCCGAGGCCGTGCACCCCGGGTACGGGTTCTTCTCGGAGAACTCCGACTTCGCGAAGTCCATCACCGAGATGGGCGTGACCTTCATCGGGCCCGGTCCCGAGGCCATCGACGTGATGGGCGACAAGATCTCCGCCCGACACGCCGCCGAGCGCGTGGGCGTGTCCGGCGTGCCCGGCACCACCGACATCCTCACCGACCCCCAGCAGGTGGTCGAGTTCGGGGACCGCTTCGGCTACCCCGTCGCGATCAAGGCCGCCTACGGCGGCGGCGGACGTGGCATGAAGGTCGTCCACTCCGCCGACGAGGCCGCAGCGGCGCTCGAGTCGGCGCAGCGCGAGGCGCTCGCCTACTTCGGTCGGGACGAGTGCTACATGGAGCGGTACCTCACCAAGCCCCGGCACGTCGAGGTCCAGCTCATCGCCGACACCCACGGCAACTGCGTGTACCTCGGCACCCGTGACTGCTCGGCGCAGCGGCGCCACCAGAAGCTGATCGAGGAGGCACCGGCCCCCGGCATCCCGCAGGAGATCCTGACGGCGATGGGCGAGGCCGCCGTGCAGGTCGCCCGGGGCTGCGACTACGTCAACGCCGGGACCGTCGAGTTCCTCTACTCCGACGGGGACTTCTACTACCTCGAGATGAACACCCGCCTGCAGGTCGAGCACCCGGTCACCGAGCTCGTCACCGGCACCGACCTGGTCGAGCTGCAGCTGCGGGTCGCCGCCGGCGAGCCGCTGCCGTTCACCCAGGACGACGTCCGGATCGACGGCCACGCCATCGAGTGCCGCATCAACGCCGAGGACCCGGCCGGTGGACAGTTCCTCCCCTCCCCGGGCCCCATCAGCTCGCTGCACGTCCCCAGCGGGTTCGGAACCCGGTGGGACGGCGGCTACGAGTCGGGCGACGAGATCAGCCAGTACTACGACAACCTGGTGGGCAAGCTCTGCGTCTGGGGCCGCGACCGGGACGTGGCGATCGCCCGCATGATCCGGGCGCTCGAGGAGATGCGGGTCGAGGGCATCGCCACCGTGATCGACGCCGACCTGGCGATCCTCCGCCACACCGACTTCCAGGCGATCGAGCACTCGACCAAGTGGGTCGAGGAGGTCCTCGACCTGACCGGCGTCGGCGGCGGCACCCCCGCCGGCGGTGACGGAGCCGAGCCGACGGTCGAACGGTCGGTGGACGTCGAGGTCAACGGTCGCCGCTTCGCCGTCAAGGTGTTCGTCCCCGAGTCCCAGGTGGGGGCGGCGGCACCGACCGCCGGTGCGAAGCCCCGCCCCAAGCGGGGTCGGTCGGGATCGTCCGCAGCGGCGGCCGCCGGCACCGGGCAGGTGACCGTGCCGATGCAGGGAACCATCGTGAAGGTGCTCGTGGCCGAGGGCGACGAGGTCGCCGTCGGCGACCCGCTCGTGGTGCTCGAGGCGATGAAGATGGAGAACAACGTGGCCGCCGACGTGGCGGGCACGGTCGCCGAGGTGCGGGTCGGCACGGGCGACTCCGTCGCTGCCGGCGACGTCGTGGTCGTGCTCACCCCGGCCGACTGACCGACGCGCCGTCGAGTGGACCCGGGCCGCCGATCGGCGGCCGCTAGGTTGACGACGTGAGCCGAACCGGTCGCCGTCCGGTCAGCTGGTGGATCCGGCTCGCCACGCTCGTCGTCGGCGTCCCGTCGCTGCTGGTCGCCGCCTGGTTCGCCGCCGGCGACGTCGGCGAGGTCGACCGGTCCCTCTGGTGGGCGCTCGTCCCGGCCGCGATCCTGAGCATCCTCAGCCTCCTCCTGCAGGGACGTGCGTGGTCGGTGCTGCTCCCGGACAGCGTCGACCGGGTCGTCGCCGACGACGCCTTCTTCACGTCGCAGCTGGTCAAGTACTCCCCCGTCGGCGGCTTCGCACAGGCCGGGGCCCAGGCCGGGATGGCCGTCGGAGGCGACGTCGGTGCCGGACGGGCGACGACCGCCATGGTGGTGTCCAAGCTGACCATGGTCGTGGCAGCCGGCTGCTTCGGACCGGTGCTCGCCGTCACGAACCCCTCGCTGCCGACCTGGGTGCGACTCCTCCTGTGCCTGACCCCGGCCACGCTCGCCGTGGGGCACCCGGCGGTGCTGCGCCGCAGCCTCGACCTGGCCGCCCGGATGGTCCGTCGGCGTGCGGACCACTCGGTCCTGCCTCCACCGTCGGCCGTGTGGAGCTCCGTCGCGTGGAGCGCCGGAGGACTGGCACTGACCGGGGCCGCGTTCGCCGTCCTGGCCGTGACGGTCGACCCGGACACCGACCTGCTGCAGGCCACCGCCGGGTTCGTCGTCGCCTGGGCGATCGGGTTCCTGGTGATCCCCGTGCCGGCCGGGCTCGGCGTGCGGGAGGCGGCGATCGCCGCCCTGGTGCAGGGCCCGCCCGGCACGAAGCTGGTGGCTGCGGTCATGCTCCGCATGGTCACCATCGCTGCGGAGGCACTCCTCGCCGCAGCGGTGCGGTGGCGCTCGGCGCGTCGCGGCAGGGCTCAGCCCGCCGGCGATCCCGTCACGGACGAACCGGACGGATCCACAGCCTGAACCCCTCCGGCGACGGGGGCGGGTTGACCTCACTCGGATCCAGGTAGCCGGAGGGGTAGCTGGTCTCGGTGCGATCCGGCTCGACCGGGTTCTCGACCACCCTCGTGGAGACGGACTCGCCGGACGCCCACGGGAGGGCTGCCAGTCCCGGACCGTCACCCGCCACGAGCACGAGCCGGCGACCCGACGACTCCACCGCCTCGAGCAGCCGCTCCCGGGCGGCGTCGTCGAACCCTGGTCCCGGCACACCGACGGGCACGCCGCACCAGCTGCGGAGGGTCTGGGCCACCGTGTCGGCACCCCACGGGTCGACCACCAGGACCGTGGCGTCCGGGCCGAGCTGGTCGCACGCGTCGAGCACCACGTCGAGGTAGCCGCGCTGCTGGGCCAGGTTGCGCAGGGGCCACGTGGTGACGGCGAGCGGCACGAGGGCGGCCAGCACCACGACCGACGCGACGGCCAGGCGCCACCTCGGCGACGGCGAGGACCGTCGCAGCCACCACAGGATCGGGCACGCGGCCAGGACGGCCAGGCCGGGCAGGATGCCGGGGAGGAACCGCCGGCTCGCCCAGAGCTGTTCGGGCGTGACCGAGGCGTTGACCAGGTAGATCGAGCACAGACCCAGGGTGGTCACCAGCACGGCGACCAGTGCGCTCGGAGCCCTGGCCCGCAGCGCCCGGATGGTCGCCCACCCGGCACCGACGATCGCCAGGGCGAACCCGACCACCCCCAGGTACCACGACAGCCAGACCGCCGTGTCCTCGTAGTAGCTGCGCCCACCGAATCGCGGCGGTCCCTCGTCGAAGCGCAGCTCCTGCACGTGGGGCCGGACGAACCACGCGAACGCGAACGCCGCCACCACCAGCACGCCGACCCCGATGGCCCAGTCCCTCGGGACGGGGCGGACGCGTCCGGCCCACGCCGGACGGACCCGGGCCACCACCAGCGCGGCCGTCACGGCCGCCAACGCCAGGACCACCAGCGCGGCAGCCGAGGTCACCGTGCCCACGTGCTCCTCGAAGTAGCGCCCGGACAGGGCGACCAGGTCGACCGCGGCGAGGACGACCGGGATCGCTCCCGCGGCCAGGGCGACGAGTCCGGCACGGAGTCGTCGCCGACGGAGGTCGTCCTGCGCCGCGAGGATCGAGCAGCCCGAGAGCCCGACGGCGGCGGCGACGAACAGGAGCGCGTCGGCACGGACCGCCACGGCGCAACCGAGGGCGAACCCGCCGAGCGCGGCCGGTGCGACGGCCGGGCGCTCGTGGACCGCGAGCAGCAGGACCGCCGCCCACCACACGAGCGCCAGGCTGAACGGCTCGGAGAAGGTGTCCCGCGCCGCGAACAGCAAGGGGAGTCCGAGCCCCAGCAGCCCCACCGGGAACAGGGCCAGCAGCGGACGCCGGGTGGCGAGCGTGGCCACCACCCAGACGGCGAGCAGTCCCAGGCCCGCGGCGAGCGCCGGGAGGCGCAGCGCGAGCGGCGCCCCGCCCACGGTCGTCGCGACGGCGAGCAGCGCGCTCGTCTGGTGCACGAACTGGAACTCCACCCGTCCGGGGCCCGTGACGTAGACCGCGATCGACCGGTAGGTGACCTCGTCGCCCTCGAGGACCTCGAGCCCGCCACGGGCGACCTCGGCCTGCAGGTCACCGCCTCCGGCGAGCCACGCCGCCGTGTTCAGGTACGAGGCCGGGTCGCGATCGAGCACCACGTGCTGCGACGGCGCCCACGCGGCGAACGCCGTCCAGAGGACCACGACGACGAGCACGACGCCGGCGGCGAGGTCGGCCCGGGGCAGCGCCGCGATCGTCCGGTCGGGACGCAGGCGGGCGACCGCCCACCACGCCCCGGCACCGAGCGACCCACCGACGACCAGCGCCACCCACGGGGCGAACCGGCCGAGGACGGCGGAGACGTGCGCGACGAACCCCACCCCGGCGAGGAGGCTGACGGCGAGCAGGCCGCCGAGCACCACGGCACGGGTGACCGATCCGGCAGGGACTCGCACGGCACCACGTTGTCACAGCGTGACGTCCGGACCGAGGACGGAGGCGGTCGGACGAGGGCTCAGTCCCGACGGTTCGGGTCGAACTCGGATCGCCGGAGCATGGTGCGGACCTCACCCAGGCTCCGACGGTTGGCCGAGAGGAGGTCGGCGAGGAGACCGACCACGAGCAGCAACGCCCCGACGAGCGCGCAGACCGCCGCAGCCACCAGGCTCGGGACCCGACCGGCCGGATCCTCGGTGAACCCGGTCAGGTACAGCCACCGCAGGGCGAGCAGCACGGCCGCCGCAGCCGGCACACCTGCGAGCGTGACGAAGAAGCGCATCGGCTTGTAGAGCACGAAGCTCCGCACGATGGTGGTGGCCGAGCGCCACAGGTACTGCGGCGTGCTCCGGACCAGACGTGACGCACGGGTCGGCGGGTTCACGCTGATGGGCACCCCGACGACGACCACACCCTGCCAACCGGCCTGCACCAGGGTCTCCATCGTGTAGCTGTAGCGACCGAAGACCTGCACTCCGAGGGCCGCCTCCCTGCTGAACGCCCGGAACCCCGAGGCTGCGTCCCGCACGTCGGTCCCGCTCGCCCACCGGACCACCGAGCTGCCCAGTCGCTGGAGCCGCTTCTTCGTGAACGAGAACGACTCGATCGACTCGATCGGGCGCTCGCCCACCACCACGTCGGCGTCGCCCGAGATGATCGGTGTCACCAGGTCGGCGATGCACGCCCCCGGGTACTGGTTGTCGGCGTCGGTGTTGACCACGACGTCCGCCCCCACCCGGAGCGCCTCGTCGAGGCCGCTCAGGAACGCAGCCGCGAGCCCGCGGTTGGCGGGGTGGCGCACGACGTGGTCGACGCCGTGCTCGAGCGCCACCCGGGCGGTGTCGTCGGTGGACCCGTCGTCGACGACGAGCCACTCCACCACGTCGAACCCCGGCACCTCCCGGGGCAGGTCGGCCAACGTCGCGGGGAGGGTCGCGGCCTCGTCGAGGCACGGGATCTGGATCACGAGCTTGCGGGGCCGATCGGGGTGTCCGCTCGGGCGAGGCCCGGCCCCGGACTCGGGCCGGTCACCGACCAGCTCGGGGTCGGGCTGCGACTCGACGCCGCCGATCGTCGCCGGCTCGGCCATCAGCGACGGCCGACCACCGCGACGTCGCCGGGTCCGAGGAGCAGGGTGTTGAGGTCGTCGACCAGCCCCTCGGTGCCCGGGGGGCCGGTGAAGTGGAGCGGGACGGGGTGGAGGAACCTGGTCTCCGTCTCGGCGAAGCCGGCCTCCGTGAGCAGGAACGCCAGGAACACCGGGTGGACGGGGCGTTCGTGGGTCGGATCGACCCAGAACCGGGAGCCGCCGACCGAGACGCTCTGGGTGTTCGGTGTCTCGAGGATCAGCACCCCGCCCGGGGCGAGGACCCGCCGCGCCTCGAAGGCCAGTCGCACCTGCAGGTCGACCGGGAGGTGCTCGACGACGTGCAGCGACACCACCGCACGGCAGGAGGCGTCCTCCCGGCCGTCGAGCCAGTCGAAGAGGTCGGCCTCCACGTAGGTGCCGCGACCGCCGTCGAGGAGCTGTCCACCGTTGGCGTCGACCCCGATCGCGTCGACCCCCTCGTCGGTCAGCAACTCCACCAGCTCGCCCCGGCCGCAACCCAGGTCGACGACCGGGAGGTCGGCCGGGGTCGACAGGACGAGCTTGAGGTAGTCCTCCCGCTGCCGGGCCCGGATCTCCTCGGTGGAGCCGCGGTTGCGGTCCTCGAAGGCCCGGTAGAGGAGGTCGAGGTCGGGCGCGGCGTGCCGGAACCGACGCCCCGACGGCACAGCCGGGACGGGGACCCCGTCGACGGCGACCGTCCCGACGGGGTCACCCGTCCCGCTGGGGTCGCCGGTGCCGTCGGGGTCGGACCCGGCGACGAGTCGATCCAGCATGACCTGGGTGAGCCGGTCGGCCACCCGGAGCTCGGCGACGCTGCGCCGGAGTTCGACGACGTCGCTCCGCGCCGCCGCCGCCGCCTGCTGCGCGGCTCGCTCCAGCGACTCGAGGATGGCCGGACCCAGCTCCGACGGCTGGCCCTCGACGTCGAGCGTCAGGGCCACCGACCGGAAGGAGTCCGCAGCCCGGGCGAGCTCCTCGTAGCGGACGGTCAGCTCCTCGACGAAGCGGTCCTGGTAGGCGGCGAGCCGGTCGTTGGCCCGCACCAGCTGCTCGACCTGGGCCGCCAGCACCGCCTGTTCGCCCCGCAGCCGCTCGGCGTCGGCCTGCAGGTCCCGGATCGGCCGCGCCAGTCGGCCGAGCACCCGGAGGACCAACGACGCGGCGCGTCGACTCGACGGCTCGTTCACCGCTCTACCTTCGCCGGGGCACCGAGGCGCTGTCCAGCCGCGTGCCGGGCCTCCTCGACCACCCGGCCGAACCCGTCGACGACACGGTCCCACGAGAACTCGACCGTGGCGTACGCGCGACCGTTGCGAGCCAGCAGGCCCGCCACCTCGGGGTGCTCCAGCAGCGTCGCCACACCGGCCTCGAAGCTCGGGTAGTCACCGTAGGTGAGCCCGCCCCGGGACCGCTCCACGTGGCCGCGCAGCACACGGCTCCGCTCCTGGACGAGCGCCGGTCGGCCCAGGTACCACCCCTCGACGAGCGCCAGCGAGAAGCTCTCCATGTAGGAGGGCTGCAGGAGGAGTCCGGCTCCGGCGACGAGCGCGTCCTTGTCGGCCTCGTCGACGAACCCGGTCGCCCGCACGCCGTCGACCCGGTCGTACTGCTCGCCACCGGGGCCGACGATCAGGAGCTCGAACGACGGATCGACGGAACGGCGGTAGGTCTGCGAGAAGCGCACGGCGTCGTCGCTGCCCTTGGCGGGGTCGACCCGACCGACGGTGACGGCGTACCGGCCGGGTTCCAGGCCGGCGGATCGGACCGTGGCGTCGATCCGGTCGGGGTCGACCGCCGGGAGGGGCTCGACGGGACAGGGGACGTAGCGGACCCGGTCCCCGCAGCCGTACACCGAGGCGATCAGGTCCCCCTCCTCCCGTGCGAGACACACCACCCGGTCGGCGTGGTCGAACATGGATCGCACCGCCCCCACGAAGAAGGCGCCCTCGGGGTGCGCCGTGGGGATGACGACGGTCGGCCCGTACGCCGCGGCGACCCGGGTCAACCGCTGACCGTGGCTGTAGTGGTACCCGACGAGGACCGTGGCGTCGGACACCGCTGCCAGCGCCTCCAGCGTCGGCTCCACGCCGACCAGGTCCGGCCCCATCAGCTGGGACCACCGGTCCTGCGCCCAGGGCCACAGCGGCTCCTGACGCCAGTCGACCGCCCGCCCGTGCAGTGGCAGGAACCGCTCGTTCGGGCGGGGACGCAGGGTCGGGAACCGGTGGACCACCACGCCGTCGAGCTCGGTGGTGCCGGGATCGAACTCGTCGGCCCAGTCGGCGTAGCTGGTGGCGCAGCTCGTCACGACGGCGACCTCGTGCCCCTCGGCGGCCAGACCCGTGGCCAGCTGCTGGGCGTAGCGTTCGGCACCGCCGACGACGCCCTCGCCGAAACGCTGGACGACGAACGTGAGCCTCACCCGACGCTCCCGCGGGCGACCTCGTCGACGACCGGGCCCCGACCGAGTGCGCCGAGCAGCGCGTCGACCATGAGCGGCAGGCTCGTCGCCGAGGAGAGCTCCTTCGCCCGGCTCACCCCCCGGCCGACCATGAGGTGACGCAGCTCGGGGTCCGTCAGGACCTGGTGCAGGACCCCGGCGGCGACGACCGGGTCGTCGGGGTCGTCGAGCAGGACACCGGCGACGCCCACCGTGTCCGGGATGGCGGCACGGGCGGAGGCCACCACCGGCACGCCGAGCGCCATGGCCTCCACGAGCGGCACACAGAACCCCTCGTGCTCGCTCAGGGTGCAGAACACCTCGGCGCGGAGGTAGAGCGCGGCGAGCTCCTCGTCGGTCACCCGGCCGAGGAACTGCGGCTCGGCGAGACCGACGGACCGACCGAACGAGCGGACCGCACCGGCGTAGTCGGCGAAGCGCTCGACTCCCACGAGCGCGAGGCGGGCCGACGGCAGGAACTCCTGCTGCAGCACGGCGACCGCGGCCAGCGTCCGTTCCAGGCGCTTGTGCGGCAGCCACTGGGCGACGGTCAGCACGAGCGGGTCGGCGTGCCAGGACGAGATCCGGCCCAGCATCTCCGGCGACGGGACGACCTGCTCCAGCCGGTGGACGTCGGGGGTCGGCGGGACGACCAGCACCGAGTCGTAGCCCAGCTCCCGCAGCTCGGCGGCGTTGAACTCCGAGACCGCGATCGCGGTCCGGACCCGGCCCCGAAGGCGCTCGAGCTCCCACCGTCCCCGGAGCAGGTCGTCGGCGACCGCCGGGGCGAACCTGGCGAACGGCTCGGCCGGTGAGATGTTGTGGTACACGAGGATCAGGTCACGCTCCAGGTCCTCGATCTCGTGGAGGACCGGCCAGCAGCCGATGCTGGCGTGGAACACGAGCGGCCGGGACCGGTTGGGCCGATCCGCCAGCTCGCTCAGGTGACGCACGCCGCCCGGGACACCCGGTTCGATGAAGTTGGCGTAGAGCTCGGAGGGTCCGAGCGCCCGGAGCGAGTCACGCACCAGGACGGCGTTGCGCGTGATGGCGTCCCCGGGTGCGGCGCCGACCACCAGCTGGTCGAGCATCAGCCCGCCGGAGGGCCCGGCTCGCCGTCACGCACCCGACGGAGCTCCTCCTCGAGACGGGCGACCCGGTACTCGAGCGAACGGATCCGCTCGAGGTGCGCCCGGACGAGGAAGCGGGAGATCCGGGTCTGCCGGTCGGCGACCTGCGCGCTCAGCTGCGCCGACCGCTCGGCGTACGGCCCCACCTGGCGGCGGATGATCAGCCCGAGGACGCGCGAGGGGAGTTGGAGCAGGACGACGGCGACCCGCTTCAGCGGACCACCCGTCGGCACCGGCCGCCACGCGGGCAGCGCCGCTGCGGCCACCAGCTCGTCGACCTCGAGCGGCGGCTGCTCGACCAGGCCGGCGTCGACGGCCTCGACCACGCCGTCGAAGTGGCTGCGCAGCTCGTCGGGCGGCAGCTCGGGGAGCTCGCCGCGGGCTCGACGTCGGAGCAGGTCGGCGCGGACCCGCTCGACGACGTCCGTGACGGGGTCGCCGCTGATGGCCGCCTGCACCGGATCGAGGGGCTCACCGACCGACTGGCCGTCGAGCAACCGCTGCAGGACGGCGGCGTCCTGGGCACGGGTCGGGGGGGTGGACTGTGCTGACTCCACGGACAGCGCCTCCTGTGCTGGTCTCGGTGCTCAGGTTACGAACTCGCGATCAGTCGCTCGTGGACCAGCGACCGCGGAGGTCCACCAGCCCCTCGGGGGCCATCCTCCCACCCTCCCGGACGGCGAGGCGCCACGCCCGGTCACGGCGGTCGAAGGTGTGCTGGACGAACTCGTCGTTGATCGCCACGGTCAGCTCGTAGTCCCCGGGTGTCAACGGGACCTCGTCGATCGTGAAGTCGACGTGACCGTCACCGTCGATCACGCCCGTCTCGGCGCCACCGATCCTGGTGTTGGTCCCGGTGAGGTGGACACCGCTCACCGAGTGGACGGCGATGCCGAACACCGGCCGCTCGACGGGGACGGCGGCCCGGTAGCCGATCCGGATCGTGCAGGCGTCGTGGTGCACGACCGTCGACGTGGACCGGCCCTCCGGGTCGAGGATGTCGACACCGGTGATGACGACCCCGGCGTCGACGGCGTCGGCCCGGCCGGTCGCGGACCCCTCCGACACGTGCGCCTGGTCCCGGGCCTCCCGCTCGGCCTCGTTCACCTGTTCCATGTAGGCCGCCGCCACCTCGGGACCGGTCCCGACCATCTGGAGACGTCCGTGGTCGAGCCAGGCCGCGCCGTCGCACATGGACTCGACCGTCCCCGTGCTGTGGGTCACCACGACGATCGTCACCCCCCGACGGCGGAGGTCGTAGAGGTAGTCGTAGCACTTCCGCTGGAACTCGGCGTCGCCCACGGCGATGACCTCGTCGACGATCAGGATCTCCGGGTCGACGTGCACCGCGACGGAGAAGCCCAGCCGGACGTACATCCCGCTCGAGTAGATCTTGACCGGCGAGTCGATGAAGTCCTCGACGCCTGCGAACTCGACGATGTCGTCGAACGACGCGTCGATCTGCCGCTTCGACATCCCGAGGATCGTGGCGTTCATGTACACGTTCTCGCGGCCGGTCAGGTCGGGGTGGAAGCCGGCGCCCAGCTCGAGCAGCGTGGAGATGCGACCCTCGACGCGGACCGATCCCGAGGTGGGTCGGTAGATGCCGGCGATGCAGCGCAGCAGCGTCGACTTGCCCGAGCCGTTGTGGCCCACCAGGGCGTACATCGAACCCTCGGGGATCTCGAGCGAGACGTCCCGCAGCGCCCAGAAGGCGTCCGCGTCCAGGCTCCGGTCCCGACGGGTCACGAGCTCCTTGATCGAGTGGGCCCGGTCCGACTGGAGCCGGAACCGCTTCGAGACACCGTCGACGGCGATCGCTGACACCTCAGAGCTCCTCGATCACACGGGGCGCGTACCGACTGAACACCCACCACCCGACCACCAGACTGACCGTGGCCGACGCGCCCATGACGAGCCAGTTGGAGGTCGTCGGCAGGTCCAGGCTGTACACGGCCTGACGGACCCCGTAGACGAACGAGGTGAGCGGGTTGGCCTGCAGGATCCGGCCCAGCACCGCCGACTTCGAGGACGCGAGTTCGATCGTGTACACGATCGGCGTGAGGTAGAAGAGCACCTGGAGCCCGATCCCGACGAGGTAGCTCACGTCCCGGTAGCGGACGTTGCCGAGGCCGAGGACGAGTCCGATGCCGAACGCCAGGCAGGCGAGCAGGACGAAGATCGGCACGACCATCACGAAGGTCCACGAGACGTTCCCGAGGAACAGCATGAAACCGAACAGGATCGCGAGCTCGAGCACCGCCTGGATCACGACCGTGACGAGACCCGCGATCATCGGACACTCGGGCGGGAAGTAGGTCCGGGTCAGCAGACCACCCGCTGTCTGGAACGAGACGATCGAGACGTTGATCGTGCCCGAGAAGAAGTTCCACACCACCAGCCCGCAGAAGAGGTAGAGCGCGAAGCTCTCGAGCCGACCGTTGCCGGCGACCGGGGCCTGGGCGCCGAGGATGAGGCCGAACACGACCGTGTAGATGGCGAGGGTCGTGGCCGGGTTGATGAGCGACCACAGCCAGCCGAGGAAGCTCTTCTTGTACCGCGCCTTGAGGTCACGCTGCGCCAGGTTGGCGATGAGCAGTCGGTAGGACCAGACCTGGGCTGGTGTGGACACGCAGACCTCGGGGGACGAGCGGGGGTGGTCCTCGGTGGACCGAGACGACGGTAGCAGTCGTGCCGTGGACGGCCGAGGTCACTCGGCGGCGTCGGTGAGGGCCTCCGACAGCGCCGGGTGGACGAAGAGGCTCTCGGCCACGTCGGTGACCCGCAGGCTGTTCGTCACGGCCACGGCCAGGACCGAGATCAGCTCGGCCGCGTTCCGCCCGACGATCGACCCGCCGAGGATCACGCCCGTGGCCGGGTCGGAGATGATCTTGACGAAACCACGGGGATCCCCGTCGATGAGCGCCCGTGCGGTCGAGGCGAACGGGACCTTGGTGACGCGGACCTTGCGGCCGACGGCGAAGGCGTCGGCCTCCGCCAGCCCCACGTCGGCGATCTCCGGGTCGGTGAAGATGGCCGACGCCGCCTTGTCGTAGTCGAGGTGTCGGTGGTCGACCTGGTGCAGCCCCATGACGTGCTCGGCGATCTTGCGGCCCTGCATGGTGGCCACGGACGAGAGCGGGAGCTTCCCGGAGACGTCGCCCGCCACGTAGATGTGCGGCACGTTCGTCCGCATGTGGTGGTCGACGGTGACCACGCGACCACCGTCGAGCTCGACCCCCGCGGCCTCGAGTCCGAGGCCCTCGACGTTCGGGATCGACCCGATCGCCAGGAGGCAGTGGGACCCCTCCACGCGGCGGCCGTCCTCGCACTGGACCACGACCCCGTCCCCGGTGTCGGTCACCCCGACCGCCCGGGCCCCCTTCAGCAGGGCCACGCCCCGGCCGAGGAAGTCCTCCTCGAGGACCGCCGCCACCTCCGGGTCCTTCCCCGGCAGCACCTGCTGCCGGGACACGATCAGGGTCACCGCGGAGCCCAGGCTGGAGAACATCTGCACGAACTCGACACCGGTGACCCCGGAGCCGACCACCACCAGGTGCTCCGGGAGCTCGGGTGGCGGGTAGGCGTCACGCGTGGTCAGCACCCGCATCCCGTCCGGGTCCGCCCAGTCGGGGACGCGCGGCCGACTGCCCGTGGACACCACGATCGCGTCGGCGGTGAAGCGCTCGAGTTGACCCTGGTGGTCGGCCTCGACGGTGTGGGCGTCGACCAGGCGTCCGGTCCCCCGCACGAGACGGACCCCCTGACTCGTGAGGAGGTCGACGTTCCGTCGCTCCAGCCCGGCGCTCAGCTCCAGCAGCCGGGACCGGAGCGCCTCGAGGTCGACCGTCGCCGGTTCCGAACGGAGGCCGAGCACCGACGACCCGGCCACGTCGCCCAGCCGCTCCCCCGTCGCGATCATGGCCTTCGACGGGACGCAGTCCCAGAGGTGCGCGGCACCGCCCACCACGTCACGCTCGACGAGCGTGACCTGCGCCCCCAGACGGGCCGCGGTCGTCGCTGCCTGGACGCCGGCCGGGCCGCCACCGACGATCACGAGCTGCAGCGACACGTCCGCATCGTACTCGTCGCGCCGGGAGCCGGGTCCGTCCCGAGCGGCGGCGCTAGCCTCGCGGTCGCCATGACCGCCACGCCGACGCCGGGGAGGGAACGCGCCGGAACGGTCCGCCGCACCCGCACCACCGGACCGGCGGAGGGCCCGAGCGACCTCGTGGTGGGCACCGCCGCCGCGCTGGTGCTCTTCGCCCTGCTCGTCGTCCGGAACCGCTGGATCCTCGAGGGACCGGTGCTCGTCGGAGGCGACGTGGCACACCAGTTCGCCACCGCCTGGGACGCGCTGTCGCTGCGGGAGCTGCGGGGCAACGGATCGAGGACCGGCTTCAACCACCCGGGTCCGAGCTACCTCTGGATCTGGGGCGCGGTCGACGCCGTCCGCAAGGTCCTCGGCTCACCCGTCGAGCAGCACCCGGCCATGCTCCTCGGCAGCATGGCGTTCACCTCGGCGCAGCTCGGTGCCGTCGTGGCCATCCTCAGGTCCCACCTCCGGTCCGTCCCCCGGGCCGCCGTGGTGGTGTCCGCGGTCGTGCTGTCGGCCGGTCTGGTCCCCTTCATCGTCGCCGGGTCGTGGCTGCCGGAGATGTTCCTCACCACGTTCACCCTCCTCCTCGTGGCCGGTGCCAGCGTCGCTGCCGGTCGGCTGCCGTCCCTGGTCGCCTTCGTCGTCGCCCTCGGGTTCCTCGTCCAGGGTCACGTCGTCTTCGTGAGCTTCGCTGCGGTGGGCTGCGTGGCGGTGGCCGTGACGACGTGGCGGACCGGTGACCTGCGACGGCTGGTCGAGCACGAACGTCCCACGCTGGTCGCATCGGGCGTGCTCGCCGTGGCCTTCGCTCTGCCGGTGCTCACCTACACCCTCCTCGACTGGCCCGGCGAGCTGGGTGAGTACCTCGAGTGGTCGCGGCGACCGGAATCAGGGGGTCACTCGCTCACGGAGGCGGCCCGATTCGTCCTCCACTTCTGGCCGGGGGGCAGTGCGAGGGCACAGCTCGCCGTGGCGGCTGCCTCGTTCGCCGCCCTGGCCGGTGCGGCCTGGTGGCGTCGGTCCCGCCTCGGCTGGTGCGTGCTCGGGGCGGCCGTCCTGGCCGAGTTGTGCCTGGCCAACTACGTGCTCACCGGCCTCGACGACGTCGCCGCCTACTACGTCGCCATCTGGATGGTCGGGGTGCCCGGGCTGGTCGGCGGCCTGGCCCTCGCGCTCGCCCTGGGTGACCGCGTCGTCGCACCCGACTCCACCGCTGGTCGCGTGGCCGTGGCCGCCGTGACCTCGGTCGTGGTGGTCGCCGTCGTGCTGACGGCGCCGTCGACACTCCACGAGGTCCGCGACAGCCCGGCGCGGTTCGAACAGGTCTACGGGCTCGTCGACCGGATCCAGTCCGAGATCGGCAGCCGCACCCTGGTCCTCGACGTCTCGAGCGAGACGCTCCCCACCTACTGGTTCACCCCTGCGCTCGTGTCCGTCGCGCTCGACCGGGGCATCGACCTCTGCCTCGTCGAGTCGAGTTGGTCGGTCAAGTACACCCCCGAGCGGATCTGCGACGAGGACGACCTGCGCGACGGTGCCCCCTACGCGATCTACCCGTCCACGGAGCCGCTCCCGCCCGGCGTGTCAGCGGAGGCACTCCAGCCGTACTACTCGGTGTTCATCGGCCCCGGGCGACGGCGCCCGGCCTGACCGGACCGGGGTCTCAGCCGGCGACCCGACAGACCAGGCCGAAGCAGTAGCCCGTCGTCGGGTCGGACGTCACCGTCGGGAGCGAGTACGTCTCCTCCGGGTCCCACCGTCCCACCCGGACCGACTCCGGCATGGGCATGATGCCCGACTGCCGCTCGACCCGGAACCCGGCGTCGTGCAGCAGCGCCACCAGCTCGCCCGCCCGGAACTCCCAGGTGTGGTCCGGATCGGTGAAGCGGTCGGGGTGCTCGAGGACCGTCACCGCCCGGTTCGGGGTGTCGAGCGCGAACCAACCACCCGGGGCCAGGTGGTCCCGGATCCAGCGGAACAGACCCGGGATGGCCTCGAGCTCGAGGTGCTCCACCACCTGCCCCATGAAGACCGCGTCGTACTCGACACCGTCGAACAGGTCGGCGCCGACGAGGTCCTCGGCCATCGAGTGCACGTAGCGGACCTCGCCACCCCACTCGGTGCGGAACGGTTCGTCCTGGGAGTACCGAGGCCGTCCGTGGTACTGCTCGTCCGGCGGACGGTCGACGATCGTGACCAGACCGGCCTCGCGCTCCCAGCCCATCTCGAACAGGGCCCCCTCGGGCTGGGTCGGGCTGCTGCCGCCGATGTCGAGCAGGCGGTCGGCGTCCGGCAGCGTCGAGATCCAGTCCATGCGGCTCCGGTGCAGGTGCTCGCGGAGCGGCTCGGTGCCGAGCGTGGCGAACTCGAGGCCCTCCACCATCAGCTGGACCATCCGCTTGCGCCAGTTCCCCTGCGCCAGGTACTCGGTCCAGGTCTCCAGCCCGCCCGGGTCGACCTCCCGCTGCAGGATCACCTCGAACGCCCGACGGACGAAGTCCTCGTCGCTCGGTGGCTCCATCGCTCCGGGGACTCGCCGCTCCACGGAGCAGCACACTACCCGCGCCGTGTCGGAGGTCGACCTCCGACGCCCTCAGCGTCCCGACCGCAGCACGTCGACGGCCTCGGCGAGCGGCTCGGCGAAGTCACGGGACGAGGGCCAACCCGCCTCACCCCACGCCCGGTTCTCGAGCACCGAGTTGGCCGGCCGCGGCGCCGGTCGTGGTGGGTCCAGGTCCTCGGTCCGGATCGCCACCACCTGGTCCGGGCTGAACCCACCGGCGGTCAGGACCTCCCGCACGAACCCGAACCAGGTCACCGCCCGTTGGTTGGTCGTGTGGAACACGCCACCCGGTCGCTCCGCCGCCAGACGGCACAGCATCGGCGCCAGGTCGCCGGCGAACGTCGGGTGCCCCCGCTGGTCGTCGACGAAACGCAGCTCCGTCCCGGCTGCAGCCAGGTCGAGCACGGTCCGGAGCAGGTTCCGTCCGACCGCCGAGCAGAGCCAGCTCGTCCTGGCCACGGTGCCGCCCGCCTCCAGGACCAGGCCCTCGGCAGCCAGCTTCGTCCGTCCGTAGACGGACTGCGGCGACGTCGGGTCGCTCTCCACGTACGGGGCCGACTTCGTCCCGTCGAAGACGTAGTCGGTCGAGACCGCCACCACGTGCGCACCGACCTCGGCCGCTGCGGCGACGACCGACGCCGTGGCGTCCACGTTGAGTCGCTCCGCCCGGTCCGGGTCCAGTTCGCAGTCGTCGACCGCGGTCCACGCCGCCCCGTGCACCACGACGTCGGGCCGCCACTCCCGACAGAGCTCGGTGATCGCGTCGAGGTCGGTCAGGTCGAGGGCGACTCCCCCTGCGTGGGCCTGCAGGTCCACGCCGAGCACCTCGCCACCGGCCACCTCGGGACGCAGCAGGTGGGTCCCGAGCTGACCGGCCCCGCCGGTGACCAGCAGCCTCACCGGTTGCGGACCCGGCCCCGCAGTGGCTCCCACCACTCCGGGTGGTCCCGGTAGAACGCGACCGTGATCGCCAGCGCGTCCGTGAACGAGTGGGCCGGCGACCAACCGAGCGCCCGGATCCGGTCCGTGGTCACCGAGTACCGACGGTCGTGACCCAGTCGGTCGGCGACCGGCTCGACGGAGGACTCGTCGGCACCGAGGAGGTCGAGCAGGGCGTCGGTCAGCTCCCGGTTGGTGAGCTCGTTGCCGGCGGCCACGTTGTAGACGGTGCCCGGCTGACCACGTTCGAGCACCAGCCGCAGCGCGTCGCAGTTGTCGGCGACGAACATCCAGTCACGCACGTTCAGCCCGTCGCCGTAGAGCGGCACCCGCTCGCCGCGGAGGAGGTTCGTGGTGAACAGGGGCACGACCTTCTCGGGGAACTGTCGCGGGCCGAACTGGTTGGACGAGCGCGTCACCACCACGGGGAGTCCGTGGGTCTCGTGGTACGCGATCGCGATCTGGTCTGATCCGGCCTTGGACGCCGCGTAGGGGGACCGAGGGCGCAGCGCGTCCGACTCCGTGAACGATCCGACGTCGATCGACCCGTAGACCTCGTCGGTCGAGACGTGCACGAACCGCTCCACACCCGCCCTGACGGCGGTGTCGCAGACCACGTTGGTGCCCAGGCAGTTCGTCCGCACGAAGACGTCCGGGTCGAGCAGCGACCGGTCGACGTGGCTCTCCGCCGCGAAGTGCACCACCGCGTCGCAGCCCTCCATCGCCGCCGCGACGGCGTCGCGGTCGCAGATGTCGCCGTGGACGAACCGGAACGCCGGGTCGTCGTCGAACGGCGCCAGGTTGGCCCGGACGCCGGCGTAGGTGAGCGCGTCGAGGACGGTCACCCTGACGTCGCCGGAACGGAGCAGCTGCTCGGTGAACGTCGACCCGATGAACCCGGCGCCTCCGGTGACGAGGACGTGCATCACCGGCCCGTCCGCAGCCCGGCGTGGGGGTGCTCGGCGGGCGGGATCTCGCTGCGACGCGGGTTGGCGCGGTCGCGGTCGGACAGGACGGCGTCCTCGACGCCCCAGTCGGCGTCGACGGCCGGGTCGTCCCACGCGAGACCCAGCTCGTCGGCCGGGTTGTAGTAGCCGTCGACGAGGTAGGTGATCGTCAGGTCGCTCAGCGCCGCGAACCCGTGGGCCACGCCGGGTGGGATGTAGAGCGCCAGGTGGTTGGCCGGTCCGCCGTCGACCTCGCCGAGGTCGAAGGTCTCGGTGACGCCGTCGGTGGCACCGCCGAGGCGCAGGTCGTGGAGCACCACCCTCGCCCAACCCGCCGGCACGTACCAGTAGTCGGCCTGGTGGAGGTGGTAGTGGAGACCCACCACCGTGCCCGCAGCACGATCGGCGCGGTTGGACTGGATCATCTCGCGGCCACCGGGCACCCACTCCCTGCGGTAGGTCTCCACGAAGCACCCGCGCTCGTCGGTGAACACCCGAGGGGTGACGAGGAGCACGCCGTCGATCGACGTCGACGTGACCCTGGCCAGGTCGTCGGCGATCACGGTCGGGTCGTTCACGGGAGCTCGACCACGCTGTCGTCACCGACCATCAGTCGCAGCGCCTGCGGACGCTGTTCGGATCGCTCCACCCGGGCGTTCCGACCCACGATCGAGTCGCGGAGCCGCTGCACCCCGCTGATGTGGGCCCGGTCGAGGAGCACGGCGTGCTCGACCTCGGACTCCTCGACGACGCACCCGTCGCCGACGGCGGTGGAGGGACCGATGAAGCTCCGCCGCACCTCGGTGCCGGAACCGACGACGACGGGGCCGCGCAGGTGGGAGTCGACGATCTTCGCGCCCGCTTCGACCACCACCCGACCCTCGATCCGTGAGGCACCGTCGACCGAGCCGTCGATCCGACGCTCCACGGACTCGAGCACGAGCCGGTTGGCCTCGAGCAACGGGTCCTTCTTGCCCGTGTCGAGCCACCAGCCGTCGAGCAGCTGGGCGTCGACCCGGTCGCCCCGCTCGATCATCCACTGGATGGCGTCGGTGATCTCGAGCTCACCCCTCGCCGACGGTCGGATCGCCCGGACGGCGTCGTGGACGGCAGGCGTGAACAGGTAGACGCCGACCAACGCGAGGTCGGAGGGTGGGTCCTCGGGCTTCTCGACCAGCGCCACCACCCGGCCGTCGTCGGCGAGCTCCGCCACTCCGAAGCGGTGCGGGTCGGGTACCGGGCTGAGGAGGATCTGCGCGGCCGGCAACGGCTCCGAACCCTCGAGGGTCGGCTGTTCCCGGTCGGCCACCGCCCGCTCGAACCGCTCCACGAAGCTGGTGACCCCGTGCTGGAGCATGTTGTCGCCCAGGTACATCACGAACGGGTCGTCGCCGAGGAAGGAACGGGCCACGAGCACGCAGTCGGCCAGTCCTCTCGGCTCGTCCTGGCGGACGTAGGTGACCCTGGCGCCGAACGCCGAGCCGTCGCCGACCGCCTCGACGATCTCCGGACCGGTCTCGCCGATGATGATCCCCACGTCGGTGATCCCGGCGGCGACGAGGTGCCGGATGCCGTAGAAGAGGATCGGGACGTTGGCGACCGGGACGAGCTGCTTGGCGCTCGTGTGGGTGATCGGCCGGAGCCGGGTACCGGAGCCCCCGGCGAGGATCAGTCCCTTCACGGGTGCGAACCGTACCAACCCCCGCAGGCCGCCACTCGGTCGACGAGCAGGGACGCCGCTACTTGACGACCGTCCGGCAGCCCAGGTCGGTGTGCTGCCCGGCGAACACGTTGAGACCGGAGGCGCAGACCTTGTTCGACCCGGGCAGCGCCGGGATCCTGGCCTCGAAGCGGTTGCCCGGCCGGTCGGCGGTGACGACCAACCACGTCCGGCCGGACGCGACGAGCGCCTTGATCGGCGCCGACGTGTCGTCGTCCCGTGTCCAGCCCCGGACCACGATCTCCTTCCCGGACAGCTGTGCCGACTCGATCGCCCCGATGGGCGAGGCACCGCCGGTCGACTGGTCGGCCCAGAACCGGGCGCGCTCCCGCATGGTGACGAGCTGCTCCGAGATGCGGCCCGGGCACGACGTCGAGGAGGTCTGGCCGTGGCCGGCCACGGTCGGCAG
>CAIQNH010000135.1 GCA_903873135.1 uncultured Actinomycetes bacterium | reverse complement strand
CCCTCCACGCACTCCACGCCCTGCGGCGGGGCCGGGAGCGAGGCCTTCACCCGCACCGACTCCATCGGCATGGCCCAACCGGACCCGACCACGTCCCACCACCAGGCCGCCGTGGGGGTGTCGCCGTCACGCACCGGTTCGAGCGCGCCGGTGGTCCGGGACACGATGCGGTACGTGTACTCGCCGGGCCCCAGGTAGACGTCCTCGTCGCCGATCCGTGCCGTGGCCGTCCCGGCCGCGGAGCCGGTCCACGTCCACGGTTCCCGAGCACCGTCCCTGGTCACCGAGAGCACCTCGACGGGGTGGCTGACGTCCGGCCGGCGGGGGTCGACGGTGTCGAAGATGCGGAAGATGCCGCGCTTCCCCGGAGGCAGGTCGACGACGAGCACCTCCGTCACCAGGAGCGTGCCGTCGGACGCGAGCTCGTAGGCGGCCTCGTAGGACTCGACCGTGGCGTCGTCGGCCTGACGGGTGAGGACCGAGACCGGCTGCAGCTTCCAGACGGCCAGCACGGCCAGCACCACCACCAACCTGATGACCCAGGCCAACACGATCCGACGACGGCGGACGCTGCGCACGGCGCTCACGCTACCGTGCGGGACCACCGAGACCGGGAGGACGACGTGCCGAGACTGCGACAGGTTCCACGGGACGAGGCGGATCCGCTGACGGCGGTCCTCTACCAGATGCTGTTCGGCGACCGGGACCCGGTCGCCGAGCCGGGGACCGCCAGCGGGACACCGGGGAACTGGTGGACCGTGTTCGCGCTGGTACCCGAGGCCCTGCAGCACGCCGTCGGCGGCTTCACGTTCTACCGATCACCCGACCGGCGGCTCGACCCGGTGCTGCGCGAGCTCGGGCAGGCCCGGACGGGGTGGGCCCGGGGGTCGACGTTCGTCTACTCCCAGCACTGCAAGGCCTGCCGTGACGTCGGACTCACCGACGAGCAGGTCGACGCCCTCCCCCACTGGTCGGTCGCCGAGTGCTTCGACGCTGCGCAGCGCGCCGTGCTGGCCTACACCGACTGCCTCGTCCTCCAGGGCGGTCGGACGCCGGACGGGGTGATCGACGCGCTGCGCGTCCACCTGAGCGACGAGGAGATCCTCGAGCTCACCTACATCGTCACCACCTACGACATGCACGCCGTCACGAGCCGGGCGCTGCGACTCGAGTTCGACGACGTCGACGACCCGTGCCGGGAGCAGCCCGACCTGGAGGGGCGCTACGCCGGCCTGGCGCTCGTGGACGACGAACGACCGGCCGGTGGGACCTGAACCCGACGTGGCGAACCCGCCGCGGGGCGACGCGGAGGTCCTCCTCGCCACGGCCAGCGGCTCCTGGGCCCTCGACCGCGACGCGGCCGCGCTCGTGGATGCGTGCGGCCGGCAGGGCGTGCGCGCGGCGCCGGCGGTCTGGGACGACCCGACGGTCGACTGGGGTGTGCCGCTCGTGGTGGTCCGCTCCACCTGGGACTACACGAACCGACTGGACGAGTTCCTCGCGTGGGCCCGCTCCGTGGAGCGGACGACGGCGCTCGCGAACCCTGCCGAGGTGCTCCGCTGGACCACCGACAAGCGCTACCTCGGCGAACTCGCCGATCGCGGCGTCCCCACCGTCCCCGGGGAGGTCCTCGAGCCCGGAACCACCGTCGGCGGCGGTGCAGGGGACGCGCTCGGTCGGCAGCTGGCAGCGGGTCACGGCGAGGTGGTGGTCAAACCGACCGTCTCGGCCGGCTCCAAGGACACGCTCCGGGTGGGTGAGGACGACCTGGACGAGGGACTGGCGCTCGCGACCAGGTTGCTCGGTGAGGGTCGGGCCGTGCTCGTCCAGCCGTACCTGCCCAGCGTCGACGCCCGGGGCGAGACCGGGCTCGTGCACTTCGGGGGGACCTTCAGTCACGCGTTCACCAAGGGGGCGATCCTGCGGCGAGGTGCGGGGCTGGTCGACGGCCCCTTCGCCGAGGAGCGGATCACGCCGTGCGTGGCCACCGCCGACGAGCGGGCCGTCGCCGACGCCGCGCTCCGGGTGGTCGCGGAGCTGGCCGGAGGCGACCCGCTCCTCTACGCACGGGTCGACCTGGTCCACGACGACTCGGGTGGACCGGTCGTGCTCGAGCTGGAGCTGTGCGAACCGTCGTTCTTCGTGGAGGTCGACCCCGACGCCGCCGACCGGTTCGCTGCAGCAGTGCGTGCCCGGCTGGGGCGCTGATCAGGCCGGCTCGGCGACGAGCAGGAACTCGACCTCGCCCTCGTCGCGCACCGACAGACCGGGCGGCTGCGGGGTCTCGATGCCGTAGTCGGCGAAGACGACCGGGATGGATCCGAGGATCTGGACGCTCGACCCGGACCGCTTCACCTCGAGGTTCACCTCGACGGGCCGGGTCACACCCTTCAGCGTCAGCTCGCCGCTCACCGGAACCGTCACCGTGGCGCCGTCGGCCGGCACCGACGGGAGCGTGGCCGACGCCGCGGTGAACGTCGCCGTCGGGAAGGTGGACGTGTCCATGATGGATCCGGCGAACCGACTGTCACGGAACGACGAGTCCGAGGTCATGGTCGCCACCTGCACCTCGGCGGTGATGTCGCTGACCTGGGTTCCGGCGACCGTGAAGCCACCCGTCACCCGGTCGGTGCGGCCGACCGCCTCGATGTTCTGCAGCCCCCCGATGCGGTCCTCGAGCACCCGGTACCCGGCCTGCGAACCCGCGGCGACCACCCAGGGGCCGTCGAGCGACGCACCCGACGGTTCCGACGAGGACGCGTCGGGCGCCGACGTGGTGGTGGGAGCGTCCGAGAAGGTGAGCTCCTCGGGCCCGTCACCGCCACCGAGGACGTTCAGCAGCACGAAACCACCGATCCCGAGGGCCACCACGGCCACGACGACTCCCAGGGCGACCTTGGCGTTCCGGGTCATCAGGCACCTCCTCCGCGGGCCGCTCGTCCGGCCTCCGGCGGGGTCAACGCCGGGCCCGAACCGAGTGTTCCCGCCGCCGTGCTCACCCGCTGGCTCCGCTGCGGGCTCGCCTGCGCCGGACCGTGTAGAGGACGCCGGCAGCCGCGACCACGACGGCCACGACCGGTCCGGCTGCAGCCACCCACACCCAGGTCCGGTCGTCCTCGGAGCCCGGGGCCCCGGAGGGCGTCGACGTGGCCGACACCGCCCCGCCCCCCTCCCCCGCCAGGGCGGTCGACGTGGCCGACGACCCGGACGCCGCCGACGGGGTGGTGGGTGGAGCGGCAGCTGCGGGGGCGGGCACCTCGACGGTGAACGTCTGCGAGGCGGTGGGCTCGGCCGAGGTGGCCCGCATCGACCACACCCCCGCCGTCGGGACGGCGACCACGCCCTCGTAGACCCCCTCCTCCGGCGTCGGTGCCAACGCTGCCGGCGTCAGTCGGACCCCACCGGACTCACCGGCCACCGTGACCGCAGCGTCGGCCACACCGTGCCCGTCGGTCGTGTAGACGAGTCGGACCACCACCCGGACCTCACCCGGTGCCGGATCGACGGTGACCACCTGGAGCTCGACAGGTCCGCCGTGCGCCTCCGCCCGACCCGTCAGGAGCGTGGCGAGGAGCAGCGCAGCGCCGATCAGGAGGACGGCGGACCGGACCGCGGACCACCGGAGGGCGCGGGGGTGGCACGACGGAGGCGGGACCGTCACGGGAGCTGCACCTCCAGGGTGAACCTCGTCGGTTCCCCCCGGGTCACGGCGGTCACCTCGAGGCGCCACGGACCCGGGGTGAGTACGACCTCCTCGGCCACCGCCACCGACGGCTCGACGGCGCGGACCTCGACCCGGCGCGGCTCCACCCCGACGGACGACACCCGGAGGTCGGTGGCGTCGACCGCGACGGGCGTCCCGGTGGTGTCGAGGTAGCGGAGCTCGACGCGGTTCGGCCCGGCGACGCCGGGGGTGACCACCGCGCGGACGACGAGCTGACCCGAGGTGGCGTCGACCGCCACCGGCACCGGTTCGTCGGACGGGGGCGGCGTGACCACGAGGACGGCGGAGACGGCCAGGACGACCAACCCGAGCAGCGCCTCCACCCGCACCGACGCCGCCAGGTCGAGCGCGGCCGTGGTCACCCGGGCGAGGGTCCGGCGATTGGTCCAGCCGAGGACGAGGACGACCGATGCCAGCAGCAGCTTGAGGAGCAGCAGACGGCCGTAGGTCGAGTTGCCGAGCGGACCCAACCCACCGAGCTGGATCCAGGCGCCGGCCAGACCACTCAGCACGACCACCGGCGCGGCCACGAACGCCACCGTCGAGTACTCGCCGAGCAGGTCCCGGTCCTCGCTCCACCTCAACGCCAGGACCCCGAGCGCCCCCAGCCACACCGCTCCGGCCAGCAGGTGCGCCGCGAGGATCGCCGAGGCGAGCACCGGCACCGACGACGACACGGCGTGCCCGCCGAACGCCGGGGCGACCGTGGCCGCGGCCGCCACGACCACCACGGCCGCCGGGAGTCGTCGGACGACCGTGCCGACGAGGGCCACGGCGAGCAGCGCGCCGGCCAGGACGAGTCGGACGAGGAGCACGGAGCCCGACGACGTGGCCCTGACCACGTCCCACCAGGCCGTCGGGGCACCGCCGAGCGAGCCTGCGTACAGCCCCGCTGCACCCACCAGGACGAGGAGGGTGCCCGACGCCAGGCACACGGCACCGCCGACGAGCACCGACCGTCGGCGGGACAGCGACGTCCCGAGTGGAACGGCCGCCTCGAGACCTGCGACGACGACCACGCCCAGCGCCAGGAACGCACCGACCGAGGCGAGCGACCGGCCCACGAACTCGACGAACCGGGAGGCCCGGTCCTCCTGCTCGACCACCCCGGCCGGTGCCGTCCGCTCACCGACGCTGAACACCCACGAACCGGCGACCACGTGACCGTCCTCGCTGACGACCCGGTAGCTGACCGTGGACGTGCCCCGGCCGTCCCCCAGGTCGACGGGTTGGGTGACGGTCCTGCCGTCGGCCGAGACGCTCGCCTCGCCACGGGCGACGAACTCGCCCGACGCATCGAGGACCCGCACACCGCCGGGAACCGGCTGCACCGGTTCGTCGAAGGTCAGCTCGACCGCCGCCGGGGCCGTCCCGACCACCGAGTCCGCCGCCGGGACCGTGGCGGTGATCCGGGCGTGGGCTGCCGCCGGACTCCCGGCCAGGACGCCGAGGACGAGGTGCAGGAGACCTCCGAGCGCGAGGACGGTCGCCGCCGACCGGGCCCGACGGCCTCGACGAACGCTCGCTGAGCGGCGGGGTCGGGGGCCGGGCACGGGGCCGATGCTACCGACCGCCTATCCTCACCTCCCTGACGGGCTCCGACCCCCGGCGGACCTCGCCGACGTGGTCGGACCGGAGCGCAGCAGGAGGAACCGGGCCGATGAGCAACGAGGACGACAGCGTCGAGGAGCGGGTCACCTACGAGGTGGCCGAGGGGGTCGCCCGGGTGACCATCACCGCCCCGGACGCCGGCAACTCGCTCGACGCGTTCATGCGGGACCGGATCACCGAGCGGATGGAGTGGGCGTCGGCCGACCACGCCGTTCGCGTCGTCGTCCTCGGCGCTGCCGGCGAGCGGCACTTCTGTACCGGGGCGAACCTGGGTGGACCCCAGCGCCCCGCACCAGCTCGACCGGAGGGCGCCCCCGACCGGCTGCTCGGCGACGCCGCCCGCACGATCCGTCGTGGTTGGCAGCGTCTGGTCGCGTCGATCCTCGACTGTGAGAAGCCGGTCGTCGCGGCCGTCAACGGGACCGCGGCCGGCGGCGGCGCCCACCTGGTGCTGGCCTGCGACCTCGTCGTCATGGCCGATCACGCCAAGTTGGTGGAGGTCTTCGTCAAGCGCGGCATCCTGCCCGACGCCGGCGGCGCCTACCTGCTCCCCCGGATCGTCGGACCGCAGCTGGCCAAGGAGTTCATGTTCCTGGCCGACGACGTGCCCGCCGCCCGGTGCGCCGAACTCGGGATCGCCAACCGGGTCGTCCCCGCGAGCGAGCTGGGGGCGACGGTGGACGAGCTCGCCGGCCGTCTCGCCGCGGCACCGACCAAGGCCATCGGCCTCACCAAGTGGCTCCTGAACCGGTCGTTCGAGTCGAGCCGGCACACCGCGTTCGAGGAGGAGGCCGCCGCCCAGGAGCTGCTGACCTCGACGGTGGACTTCCGGGAGGGCCTGACGGCGTTCCGGGAGCGCCGTCCACCGGAGTTCACCGGCTGGTGACCTCCGGGTGCGCTGCACCGCGGGTCCTCCTGCCCGCCGTGACGCCTTGAGGCCGGCGCTCCCGTCGCGTTGACTCCGGGACGTGCCCGTCCCGCCCCCGTCACCGACACGCCCCGCCGTTCCCCACCGAGCGCCCGACGTCCGCCCGTCGCCGCCACGACCGACCCTCCGGAGCGCCGCACTCGTCACCGCCAGCGCGCTCAACCTGTTGGGTGCAGCGGCGTGCGCCACGTGGCCGGGGGACGACGAGGTGTCACGGATCCCGGTGCCGTCGGAGGCGGCCCCCACCCTGCCCCGTCCGACGCCATCCGGACCGACGTCCTCGACCACGCCGACGACGACCACGCCGGGTCCGCCCCCGGTGGGGCCGGCCGCAGTGGCACCGGCCGGAGCGGGCGACGAGGCCGACCGACGGGTCGTGCAGGAGCTGCTGGACCGCTACGACCAGGCCCTGACCGACCTCTCGGCCGCCCCGGAGGCCGCCGACGACCCGGCCGACCCGATCCTCGCCGCCTGGCACGCCGTCGTGCCCGCCGGTTCCGAGCTCGACGAGGGAGTGCGCGGCCGCATCCGGGGGCGGCGGGCGGAGGGGCTGCTCGTCGAGCCCGTCGAGCCCGGCACCCTGAGCTACGTCCACCGGGCGGAGGAGGTCGTGCGCTCCGCACCCCCCGCCGGCGTCCTGCCGCCACCCGAGGAGCTCGCGTTCACGTGGTGCGGCTGGTCCCCCGGTCTGGGACGACGCGTGAGTGGTCCCGGGGGTGGACCGGGCCCGGTGGTCGACGACGCCGTGGCCCACGCCCTCGGCACGGGTCGGGTCGTCCGCCCCGGCCCCGACGAGCCCTGGATGCTCGGCGACCTGCTCGAGTCGGAGCTCACCCTCCTGCCGCCCGGGAGCACGGACCCGTGCGGGTGAGCCGACGAGCACGCCGTTCGGTCGTCGCGGCGCTGGTGATCCTCGCACCGCTGGCCGGTGGACCGTGGGGTCCGCATCCGACGGCCGGCGCGCTCGGGGTGCCCGACCGCGCCGGCGACACCGGCGCGACGTCACGCATCAGCGGCGACCGGATCGTCACCACGATCACCGGCCGTCGGACCACGTCCGGGAGCGGCCGCCGGGTCGTCCGGTCGTACTGGGTCACCTACACCGCGGCCCAGATCGCGTACATCCTCCAGGTCGCCTCGGTCACGCCCCGGTTGTCCGAGCACCCGGTGATCCGCGAGTTCACCCTCCGGTCGATCGCTGGCACCGCGGACGACCTGACCATCCAGTACCGGGTGGTCGACGGTCGGGCCACTGCGGACCTCCGCATCGTGGACCTGGCCTCGACGGCCACCTCGGCGTGGAGCCGGCAGATGGTCACCGTCGTCCCGCCGCTCCGACCGACGCTCACCCCGCCGGGCGGGCTCGCCGTGCCGGTCACCCAGCCGGTGTTCGTCTCCTACACCCCGACCGAGTGGGGCCGGGTGGTCGAGCGAACCCTCTCGAGCGGTGGCGTCAGCGCCCGGGTCCGCGCCTGGCCGGTGCGCTTCGAGGCCCGCAGCGGGGACCCGGCAGCCCTCGGGCAGGTGGTCCGCTGCTCCGGTCCCGGTCGTCCGTTCGACCCTCGCGACCCGGCCAGTCCGGCTCACCAGTCCCGGCGACCGGGCACCTGCACGCTCAGCTACCGATCCCGCACCGGCGTTCCCGGCCGACCGGTCGCCTGGGTCGGCGACGTCACGGTGTGGTGGTGGGCCGAGTGGAGCACCGACGGCCGCACCTGGCGTCCGCTCGGCGAGATCCCCCGGCTCACCCCGCTGCCACGCGCCGTCCGTGAGGTGCCGACGGCACTCGCCGCCCGACCCTGAGCGAACTCAGAACTGCGGTGTGGGCGTGAGGTTGCTCACGTTCACACCCTTGGCGGCGGCCCGGTCGACCAGCTCGTCGTAGAACTCAGGCGAGACGGTCGGGGTCCTCGACAGCAGGAACGCGCTCGAGCCGCTGGGGTCGCTCACGATCGCCCACTGGTAGTCGGCGTCGAGGTCGACGATCCAGTAGTTCCCGGGCGGGTTCGCCGACGGCGCCCCGACGAACGCCACGTTGAGCCGGGCGTTGGTGGCGTCGACCGGAGCGGCCGCACCCACGATCCGGGACTCCGGTCCACCGTCGAAGAAGTAGTTGCCCGAGTTCTCCACCCGGACCGTTCCGTTCGGGTTCAGCGAGTACTGCGCCTTGGTGTTGACCAGCCCGATCGAGAAGAACTGCTTGACGCTCCCGACCTCGTACCAGGTGCCCAGGTACCGCTCGAGGTCCACCGACGCCACCGTCGTCGTCACCGGAGGCGCCATGGTGCACGAGGCCACGCCGAGCGCAGCGACCACTGCGGCGGGAATCGCCAGGAGGCGACGCCAGACCGGCGGGGCGAGGAGGGACGACGGGGTGGTGCGGTGAGGTGCCATGCAGGGTGATCGGCGTTCAGCCGCCCCGTGGATGCACCCGGAGGAGGATTCTCCGCTCCCGATCTCACCTCGCGGCGTCGATGCGCCACACAGCGGTCGCTTGACCGCTCCCCGTGACGAGTCGTTCGACCTCGGCCGCCACGGCGGGCACGAACTTGAAGCCGTGACCCGAGCACGGCGAGCACACGACCACGGGACCACGGCGGTCCAGGACGAAGTGCTCGTCGGCGGTCGTGGTGAACAGACACGAGGTCGTGGCCACCGGCGTCGGGTCGAGACCCGGGAACCACCGCTCCACGTACTCGACCAGCGCCCCGGTGCGTGCCGGGTCCGGGACGCGCGACGCGTCGTCGGGGTCCGCCGGGCCCACCGTGCCGGCGCCACCGATCTTCACGCCCTCCCCCGGCGTCTCGAGTCCGTAGGCGTCGAAGTGCAGCGGACGGTCGACCCCGCCGACCGGATCACCGTGGTGGAGGAACGACGGCCAGGGTCCGCTCGGGTCGACCGGGGCGAACACCGAGGGTTGGTCGGCCTCGACCAGCAGGGACGGCAGGTCGACCAACGCTCCGAGCAACCCGGTGGTCCACGCCCCCGCGGCCACCACCACCACCGGCGCCGACCACGAGACCCCGCCGGCGTGGACGACCGCCGCGTCGCCGACCACCTCGATCCGCTCCACCGGGGTGTCGAACCGGACCTGCGCGCCGGCCGCTGCGGCGAGGCGCTGGGCGGCGGCGACGGTGCGGTCGGCCCAGCATCGCCCGCCGTCGGGGCTGTGGACGACGGACCGGTCGAACCGCATGCCGGGCCAGCGCTCGGTCGCCGCCTCGGGCGTGAGCTCCTCGACGGGTCGACCGGCCGAGCGCAGCGCGGCGACCACCTCGGCGGTGGACTCCGGCCGACCGTGGTCGAGCTGGCCCACCTGCTCGAGCAGGACCTCGCCGGCGGCGTCCTCGAGCTCCCGCCACAGCGGCAGCGCACGCGCCGCGAACCCCACGTAGACCGGATCGCGGTAGGCGAGCCGGAAGATGCGCGTGGCCCCGTGCGAGGAACCCCGGGTGTGGCCCGGCCCGAACTGCTCGAGCACCACGACGCTGCGTCCCGCCCGGGCCAGCCGCCACGCGCTCGTGGCGCCCATCGCACCGGCGCCGACGACCACCGCGTCCACCCGTTCGCTCACCGCCGCCTCACCACCGCACGCTCACTCGAACCGACGACCCCACTCCCGGAGGAAGTCGACGAAGTCGACGGGACTGTCCGGCGCCGGGGCACCGGGCGTGACGGCCACCGACCGGAGATCACCGGAGAAGGGGAACGGGCCGTGCCGTTCGTAGACCGACCAGCTCACCGGCGAACGACGGTCGATGCCCACGTCGATCCCCTCGAACGGCGCCATGGCCATCAGGAGCCGGAACCCGGTGTCACCGGCCACCTCCTCGCCGTCGACCGACACCGACAGGTCCCAGTGCTCCCGGTCCGGGCACCGGATGTGCAGCCCGAGCGTGTGCTCCCCCGGCTCGACCACCGGCCCGCGCACCTCACGCTCGAGGCCGTAGCCGTTGTGAGCGGCCACGAGCTCGCCCGTGGTGTCGACGTAGAGCGAGTAGCCGCCGCCCTGGTCGCCGTGGGCGACGAGCACGCCGGCGTCACCCGGGGCGAGGACCACGTGCGCCTCCAGGTCGACGTCACGCCAGAGGATGAGCCGCTGCGAACGCCACCGGTCGAGTGTCGGGGTGCCCGGGCCGAGCACCACGGGTCGGTCGTAGACCTCGGTCCAGCTGGGCCGGAGGAGGTAGCGGTAGCCCGTCCCCTCGTCGAGCGGGAAGATCTGGTTGGTCCACGCCGCCTCCTCCCACGCTGCGATCAGCTCGCCCAGCAGCTGGGGTTGCGCCTCGGCGAGGTCGTGGAGCTGGGTCGGATCCGCCACGGCGTCGTAGAGCTCCCAGTGGTCATCGGAGAACGCCGTGCGCGGGACGTGCCGGGTGAGCGCCTCCCACCGCCCGCGGCGGTACCCACGGTGACCCTCGTTCTCGACCACCAGGTCGGCCAGACGACCGGGGGCCGACGGATCGCGGAGCGTGGCGGCCACGGACTCGCCGTAGAGGGGCAGGACCGGCTGCCCTCGCCAGGTCGCCGGTCGCTCGACGCCGGCGAGCTCCAGGAACGTCGGCAGCAGGTCGGAGACGTGGACGAACTGCTCGCGCACCTCACCCCCCGGCCCGAGCCCGCCGTTCGGCCACGAGACCACGAACGGCACCGAGTGTCCGCCGCGGTGCGCGTTGATCTTGTAGAGCCGGAACGGCGTGTTGGACACCATCGCCCAGCCGCGCGGGTAGTGCGGCAGCGTGGTCGGCCCACCGATCCGGTCGAACCGCGCCAGGTCCTCCTCGAACGGCTCCTCGGCGCCCGTCCGACTGTGGTGCAGCGAACGGAAGTAGGCGCTCGTGCCGTCCACCTCGCCCTCGCGGGAGCCACCGTTGTCCGACGTGAAGATGAACAGCGTGTCGTCCCACACGCCGAGCTCCTCGAGCGCGGACCGGAGCCGACCGACGTTCTGGTCGAGGTTGTCGATCAGGGCTGCGTAGACCGCCATGTAGCGGGCGAAGAGCCGTCGGCGGTCGTCGTCGAGGTCGTCCCACGCCGCGACCTCGTCACCCGGTTCGTGGTTCCGGGGTGCCAGCTCGGCGTCGGGGGGCACGACCCCGAGTTCCACCTGACGCTCGTAGCGGG
>CAIQNH010000134.1 GCA_903873135.1 uncultured Actinomycetes bacterium | reverse complement strand
GTCCGCTCGTCCCGCGCCGCCGTGGCGGCGGCCAGCATGGACGCCTGCACCTCCTCGAGCAGCGCGACCGCGCCCTCGGCGAGCCCCTCGACGCCGCGGGGCGACTTGGTGCCGTCGTCACGGCGGGCGACCACGACCTGACCCTCGGCCAGGTCCCGTGGGCCGACCTCCACCCGGAGCGGCACCCCCTTGAGCTCCCACTCCGTCGCCCGGCGGCCGAAGCCCGTCGAGACCCGGTCGTCGAGTCGGACCCGGACACCGGCGCGCTCCAGCGACGCGACCAGATCCGCCGCGGCGGGGGTCACGGAACCGTCGTCGTCACGGACCACCACCACGACCACCTGGGTCGCGGCGAGGCGGGGTGGGAGCCGCAGACCGGCGTCGTCCCCGTGGGCCATGATCAGGCCGCCCATCATGCGGGTCGACACGCCCCACGAGGTCGTCCAGCACACCTGCTGGTCGCCGTGCTCGTCGAGGTACCTCATGTCGAACGCCTCGGCGAAGTTCTGGCCCAACTCGTGGCTCGTGCCCATCTGCAGGGCCTTGCCGTCGCCCATCATCGCCTCGCAGGTCAGGGTGTTCGTCGCCCCGGCGAAGCGCTCCTCGGCGATCTTGGCGCCGACGAGCACCGGGATGGCGAGCACGTCGACCATGAAGTCCCGGTACACCGACCGCAGGATGTGCTCGGCGTACTCCCGGGCGTCGGACTCCGTCGCGTGGGCCGTGTGCCCCTCCTGCCACAGGAACTCCGAGGTGCGCAGGAAGACCCGGGGACGCAGCTCCCAGCGCACCACGTTGGCCCACTGGTTCAACAGCAGCGGCAGGTCCCGGTAGGACTGGATCCACTTGGCCATGAACTCACCGATGACGGTCTCCGAGGTGGGTCGAACCACCACCGGTTCCTCGAGTTCCTTGCCGCCGCCCACGGTGACGATCGCCAGCTCCGGGCTGAACCCCTCGACGTGCTCGGCCTCACGCTGGAGGTAGGACTCCGGGATGAAGAGCGGGAAGTAGGCGTTCTCGGCGCCGGCGGCCTTGATGCGGGCGTCGACCTCGGCGACCATCCGCTCCCACAGCGCGTAGGCGTAGGGACGGATCACCATCGTCCCGCGGACGGGGCCGTTGTCGGCCAGCTCCGCCTTGTTGAGGACGTCCTGGTACCACCGGGGGAAGTCCTCCGAACGCGGGGTGAGGATCGGAGCCTTGCCGCCTGCCATGGGTGGCGACGCTACCAGCGGCACCGACGCCCGGGCGGACCCCATCGGGGTCCCACAGCGCGGCGGTGGCACTAGCGTCGGGACGTGGCGCGTCGACCCGCACTCCAGCGTCTGCTCGTGGGCGCCGCCCTCACCGCCGGTGCCGGGGCCGCGCTCGGTCTGGGGCTGCGTCGACTCGGCCGCCGGGTCCGCGACGGCGCCGACCCCGACCTCGACCCGCTCCTCGAGCCGCACCCCGGCGTGCGCCACCACCACCTGACGACCGACGACGGCGCCACGATCCACGTGGCCGAGGCCGGAGAGGGGCCTGCCGTGGTGCTGCTCCACGGCGTGACGCTGCAGTGGTCGATCTGGAACCCGCTGTTCCACCTCCTCGCGCCGAACCACCGGGTCCTGGCCTGGGACATGCGGGGCCACGGCGCGTCGAGCCACGGCAGCCGCGAGCTCACGCTCGGGGCGGTGGCCGACGACCTCGCCCTCGTCCTGGGTCGACTCGACGTCCACGACGCCGTCGTGGTCGGGCACTCGATGGGCGGCATGGCGCTCGCCCGGTTCTGCACGGACCACCACCGCATGCTCGAGCACCGCTGCCGGGCGCTGATCTTCCTGGCCACGAGTGCGGCACCGGTCGCGCTGTCCACGATCAGCGGCGGCGGGGCCGGACTGATCGAGCTGGTCAACCGGGCGGCGAGCGCCGGGATGGCGGCCCAGCAGTGGCGCTACAGCTGGCCCGACAACACCGCGTCGGCGCTGCTGGTGCGGGCGGCGTTCGGTCGGCAGGCCTCCGGAGCGGCCGTCGAGCAGGTGCGCCGGATGCTGGCCGAGGTGGACCCCCGGACCACGACCGAGGCCAGCCGAGCCATCGCCCACCACGACGTCCGGAGCGACCTCGGGCACGTGGACCTCCCCACGCTCGTGATCGTCGGCTCCGCCGACCTGCTCACACCTCCGGCACACTCCCGGGAGATCCTGGCCGCCGTCCCCGGCGCTGAGCTGCACGTCCTCGACGGCGTCGGCCACCAGGTGATGCAGGAGGCTCCGACCCGACTCGCCGCGCTGGTCGCCTCGATGTGAGGGACGCTGGCGGCGACGTCGTCAGTCGAACCGCTTGCCGATGAGCTCGACGCGCTGACCGGAGGCGTTGGCGTCGTCGCCCTGGATCTCGAGGAGCTCCGCCCGGTCCTTCTCGGCCTCCCGGCGGGCCTTCTCGGTGTCCACCCGCTCGAGGGCGGCGTCGGTGCCGTGCTCGGCGATGAACTCGGCCCACTCGACCAGGGTCGAGACCATCTCGTCCTCCGGCACGACGGCGACGTTCGTCCCCTTGACGAACAGGTGGCCCCGGTGGCGACCGGCGGCGATGCCCAGGTCGGCGTCCCGCGCCTCACCCGGACCGTTGACCACGCAGCCCATGACGGCCACCTGCAGCGGCAGCTGGCGGTCGGCCAGGGCGTCGCGGGCCTCGCTGGCCACGGCGATCACGTCGATCTCGGCCCGGCCGCAGCTCGGGCACGCGATCAGGTCGACGTTCTCCCGCTCCCGCAGGCCGAGCGACTCGAGCAGGGTCCGGCCCGCTCGGGCCTCCTCGACCGGGTCGGCGGTCAACGAGAACCGGATCGTGTCGCCGATCCCCTCGGTGAGCAGCGCTCCGATCCCGGCCGTCGCCTTGATGAGGCCCTCCGGGAGCGGACCCGCCTCGGTCACACCCAGGTGGAGCGGGTGGTCGGTCGCCTCGGAGAGCTGGCGGTAGGCCTCGACCATCAGCGGGACGTTCGACGCCTTCACCGAGATCTTGACCGCGTCGAACCCCACCTCCTCGAACAGGGCCAGCTCGGCCATGGCCGAGTCCACCATGGCCTCCGGCGTCACCCGACCCCCGTACCGCTCGTAGAGCTCCGGGTCGAGCGAGCCGCCGTTGACGCCGATCCGGATCGGCACGCCGCGGTCGCGGGCCTCGACGGCGACGGCCTGGATGTGCTCGGGCTTGCGGATGTTGCCCGGGTTGAGCCGCAGGCCGTGCACCCCGGCGTCGAGCGCCGCGAGCGCCATCCGGTACTGGTGGTGGATGTCGGCCACGATCGGGATGGGGCTGCGCGGCACGATCTGTGCGAGCCCCTCCGCCGCCTCCACCTCGTTGCAGGTGCAGCGGACGATGTCGCACCCGGCCGCCGCGAGTGCGTAGATCTGCTGGAGGGTGCCCTCCACGTCCGCGGTCTTGGTCGTCGTCATCGACTGGACCGAGATGGGGGCGTCGCCCCCCACGGGGACGTCGCCGACCGAGATGCGACGGGTCGGCCTGCGGGGGAAGGTGACTCCGGTGTCCACGGTCGCAGGCTACCCGTCGCCTGCGGAACGGCCCGTCAGGCCGACACGCCCCGGGTGAGGTCCAGGTAGACGGCCACGAGCCCCACCACCACGAGCACCATGACCACCCCGTAGGTGAGCGGGAGCAGCCGGGAGACGTCGGCGATGTAGCGCTGCTCACGGCGGTTCCGCAGCTCCCTGGCCTTCTCGTAGCAGGCGATGGCCAGGTGACCGCCGTCGAACGGGAGCAGCGGCAGCAGGTTGAACACCCCGATGAAGATGTTCAGGACGATCAGGAAGCCGACGAGGTTCGAGAGGTTCTCCGCGGTCAGGTCCGACCCGTAGAGCACCGCCCCGACGATCGAGATCGGCCGGGAGTCCGGAGCGGTCTGCTCCGCCGTGGTCGGCGCGTCCGCCCGGTCGGCGGACTGCGTCGGTGTGGCCAGGAACTCGAGCAGGTTGGGCGGCCACAGGAACTGACCGACGCCGACGACGCTCGCACCCACGGTGCGGCCGAACTCGGAGAACGCCGTCCCCGTCGCCACGTGAGGTGGCTCCGTCACGAGGACGGCCTCCTGACCCACCCCGAAGAACGAGCCGGGCGGAGTCACCGAGACCGCGGACCCCAGGTCGATCCGACGGTCGCCGGCCTCGGTCCCGACCACGACGACACCGCCGACGCCGGCGGCCGCGGCCGCCTCGACGTCCTCGAGCGCACCGACCGGACGACCGTTGATCGTGACCACGCGGTCGCCCTCGACCAGGCCGGCCCCCTCGACGGCGCCGCCGCTGCGGGTGGCACCGACCACGACCCCGTCGGCGGTGCCGAGCAGGTCCAGGTCCTCCCCCACCGTCCCGATCACCTTCACGCGACGGGACAGCTCCACGGGCACGACCTCGGTCGTGCCCTCACGGCGGACCTCCACCTCGAGCCGGCCGCCCTCGGACGTGGCGACCCGCTCCCTGAAGTCGAGGAAGGAGCCCACGGGTGCGCCGTCGATCGACACGATCGTGTCGCCGGGCTGCAGCCCGGCCGCTGCCGCGGCGCTGCCCGGGGTCACCGCCCCCACCGTCCAGCGCTCCGGATCCGCTCGCCCGATCAGGGCGAACTGGACCACCAGCAGGACCAGTGCGAGCGCGAAGTGCATGGCCGAGCCGGCGACGGCCACCCCGGCCCGGGAGCGGAACGGGGCCTGACGGTAGGTGCGCGACTCGTCGGCCGGATCGACCTCCTCGAGGTTGTTCATGCCGATGATGCGTACGTACGCGCCCGCGGGGATGGCCTTCAACCCGAACTCGGTCTCCCCCCGACGGAACGAGAAGATCCTCGGACCGAAGCCGACGAAGAACTCGGTCACCTTCATCCCGGCGCGTCGGGCGGCGACGTAGTGGCCGACCTCGTGGAGCACGACCATGAGCAGGATCGCCAGGATCACCACCAGGATGGGCAGCCCGCGCGTGACGCCCAGCAGGACCAGCAACCCACCGAGGACGGCGAGCCGGAGCGCCCGGCTCCAGGGCGAACCGACGATGCCGCCCACCTCGGCCCGCTCCTCGGACCGCTCGTCGACGGTCACGCGCGCGACCCCAGGGCGACGAGCCTCGTGGTCGCCCTCCGGGCCTCGGCGTCGGCCGCGAGCACGGAATCCAGGGAGTCAGCGGAGGACCCGTCCCACCGGTCGAGCGACGCGGCGAGGACCGCTGCGATGTCGCTCCAGCGGATCACACCCATCAGGAAGAACTCCACCACCACCTCGTTCGCGGCCGAGAACCACGCCGGTGCCGTCCCGCCGCTCCGACCGGCCGCGTAGGCCAGGTCGAGGGCCCGGAAGGTGTCCCGGTCCGGGGGCTCGAACCCGAGCGAGAAGGCCTGCGAGAAGTCGATGCGACCGAACGGGACCGCAGCGCGGTCGGGGTGGGCCAGGGCGTAGGCGATCGGCAGGCGCATGTCGGGCAGCGACAGCTGGGCGATCGTGGCGCCGTCGGAGAAGGTGGCCATGGAGTGCACGATCGACTGCGGGTGGACCACCACGTCGATGCGGTCGTAGTCGACACCGAAGAGCTCGTGGGCCTCGATGACCTCGAGGCCTTTGTTGACCAGCGTCGAGGAGTCGACGGTGATCTTCGGCCCCATGCTCCAGGTGGGGTGGGCCAGCGCGTCCTCCACCCCCACGTCCCGCAGGTCCGCAGCGGTCCGACCGCGGAACGGCCCGCCCGATGCGGTCAGGACGATCTCGTCGAGCCGCCGCGACCCCTCACCGGCCCGGAGGCACTGGTGCACGGCACAGTGCTCGCTGTCCACGGGGACCAGTTCGGCCCCGGGGGTCCGGCGGGCCTCGGCGACGACGGGGCCGGCGGCGATGAGCGACTCCTTGTTGGCCAGCGCCAGTCGGTGGCCCGCCCGGAGGGTCGCCAGGGTGACGGGCAGGCCGGCGAACCCCACGACGCCGTTGACGACGACGTCCGCACCGGTCGAGATCGCGGCGAGCGCACCGGGGCCGGCCTCGAGCGCCACCCCTGTGGGCAGCAGGTCGCGGAGCTCGGACGCCCTCGTCTCGTCCGCGACGGCGACCACCTCCGGGCGCACCGCCCGAGCCTGGGCGGCCAGCTGCTCGACCGAGGAGTGGGCACCGATGGCCGTCACCCGGTACCGATGCGGCTCGGCGGCGATGACCTCGAGGGTCTGGGTGCCGATCGAACCGGTCGACCCGAGGACTGCGACGGAGGTCATGCGCCTCGAATCTACCGACCCGCGGGCCGACCCGGGGCCCGCCGCCCGAGCGGACCCTCAGGTGCGCCGGGTCAGCCCACCGACCACACGTCGAACAGGAGCGTGGCGAAGTAGGCCACCGGCAGCACGAACAGGAGGCCGTCGAAGCGGTCGAGCACACCGCCGTGGCCCGGCAGCACGCCACCCATGTCCTTGATGCCGACGTCGCGCTTGACCATCGACTCCACGAGGTCGCCGAGCGGCGCCACCAGGGCGCACAGCAGTGCGAAGACGAACACCCTCGGGAAGCTGCCACCGATCGGGGCGATCCCGACGATGCCGACCACGACCACGACCACCACCACCGACGTGATGAACCCACCGATCAGGCCCTCGACCGTCTTGTTGGGGCTCGCCGCCGACAGCGGGGTCTGTCCGACCGATCGACCGACGAAGTAGCCGCCCACGTCGCTGGCGACGGAGGCGAGGATGGCGGCGATCAGCACCCCGATCCCCGGGTTCGACGTCAGCGCCGGGTCGGCGGCCTGCATCTGGCGACCGAGCCCGAGGAACAGCGTGCCGAAGGAGCCGAGCACACCGATCCACACCACACCCAGCAGCGTCAGTCCGACCTTGAGGAGCACCTGCTGCTCGGGTCGGTCCGGGACCCAGAGGTACCAGACCAGCGTGGCGACGACCACGATCGGCAGGACCACCGGGTACGCGGCGAGGCCCGACGTGAAGGTGGCGAGCAGCAGCCCGACCGTGCCCACCAGCCCGACGATCGTCGGGAAGTACTGGTCCAGCTCGACGGGGCTCCCCGGCTGTCGGCCGCGCGTCCCCAGCAGGGTTCGGGCGACGTTGAAGTACTCGCCAGCGGCGACGCCGACGATCACGCAGGCGAGGATCGTGGTGGCCAGGCCGCCGAGCTTGAAGCACACGAGGGCCAGGGCGGCCAGACCCACACCCACGGCCACGGCCGTCACCAGGTCGCGGTCGCCGCCCGAGCGACCGGAGCCACCGCCGCCGGTCGCTGCCGGAGCGTCCTCGTCGACCACCACGGTCTCGTCGATCTCCACGATCGCGCCCTCGTCGTCGGCCACGACCCGTTCCTCGAACTGCTCCTCCACGTCGCCTCCCTCGGCGTCGCCCTCCGGCGCCTCGTCCCCCCGTCGTCCGAGCCGACCCAGACCGGCCCGGACCCGACCCACCCCGGAGCTGCGCTCGGGGGAGTCCTCGCGACGGCGACGGCTCACCCGCTGCGGGCGGTCGTCCTCGGAGGCCGGAGCGAACGCCTGGAACGGATCGTCGTCGGTCTCCCCCGAGAAGAAGTCGTCCTCGCCGGGCTCCTCGCTGCGCCCGCCGAGTGCCCCGAGCTGGGGACCGTCACCTCGGAGGTCGTCGAAGTCGGTCTCGACGGTCCGCTCCCGTTCGTCGCGCCAGCGCGGCTGCGAGCCGGTGACGGGCTCCTCGGCCTCGTCACCCGTGACCACGGCCTTCGGGACCTGACCCGTCGGGGGCTCGGTCCAGTGCGGCAGGACGAAGGCCTCCTCGGAGGAGTCGAAGTCGGTGCCGTCGGCCGAGCTCAGACCGAGGTCGCCCCGGTCGTCGTCACGTCCGGTCGGATCGTCGTTCGTCATGGGTCCACCCTCCTGGGTCTGGTCGTCGCCGCCCGGGACCAACCGTGCGTGGCCTGGATGGTCGGTCGCGATGGTCTCCGGTGGCGGGCCGTCGACCCGGACCACCGGCACGGCACCGAACCGCTCGCCGGGCATGGTGCGCCGCGTCGGGTGCTCGTCCGGATCCCGGTCGTCGCCGACCGCCAGGTCGGAGGTCGAGATCCGCACCGTCGGCAGGTCGACGTCGGGGGTCCGGGCGGACCGGGACGGATCCGGCTCCACCCGACGACGGGGTGGGTCCTCCACCGGCCCGTCACCCTCGCCGCCATCGACCGGGCGCACGGACTCCGGAGAGGCGTCGTCCGCAGCTCCGGAGGTGCCCTCCGGCGCTCCGTCGTGCTGCTCGTCGTCCATGTCGGTCGGTCCCACGTCTGCCATCCGTTCCCGCGCGCTCAGGCCTCGAGCAGCTCGGCGGTCTTCACCTCGAGGGCGGCGTCGATCTCGGCCTCGTGCGTCTTGGTCAGCTTGTCGAGCTCACCCTCGGCCCACCGGAGGTCGTCCTCGGACAGTTCGCCGTCCTTCTCCAGCGACTCGAGGTCCTTGCGGGCGTCGCGGCGGGCGGCACGGACGGCCGTCCGTCCGTCCTCGGCGCGCTGCTTCACGAGCTTCACGAACTCCTTGCGGCGTTCCTCGGTCAGCGGTGGGAACGCCAGACGGATGGCGGCCCCGTCGTTGGACGGGTTGAGCCCCAGGTTGGCGTCCTGGATGGCCCGCTCGATGGCGCCCATCGCTCCCTTGTCGAACGGGGTCACGACCAGCAGTCGGGCGTCGGGCACCGAGAAGCTCGCGAGCTGCTGCATCGGCGCCGTCGCGCCGTAGTACTCGACGGGGAGCTTCTCGATCAGCGCCGGCGTGGCCCGACCGGTGCGGACGCCGGCGAACTCCGAGCGCGTGTGGGCCACGGCCTTGGCCATGCGGTCCCCGGCGTCCTCGAGCGCCGCGTCGACGTACTCCCTGCTCACGCCGGACAGCCTCGCACAACCCGGCCGCTGCGGTCCCGACCGGCGACGGTCGCCGCTTCGTCGCTCACGACACCACCGTCCCGATGTGCTCGCCGGCGAGCAGTGGAGCCAGGTTCCGGCCCATCAGGTCGAACACGCAGATCGGCAGGTCGTTGTCCATGCAGAGCGTGATCGCCGTCGAGTCCATGACCTTGAGGCCGCGGTTGAGGACCTCGATGTAGCTGAGCTCCCGGAGCAGCTCGGCCGACGGGTCGAGGTTCGGGTCGGCCGTGTACACCCCGTCGGTCCCGTGCTTGCCCATGAGGATGGCTCCGGCGTCGATCTCGACGGCCCGCAGGGCCGAGGTGGTGTCGGTGGTCATGAAGGGGTTGCCGGTGCCCCCGGCGAAGATCACGACCCGCCCCTTCTCCAGGTGTCGGATGGCCCGGCGACGGATGTAGGGCTCGGCGACCTGGGACATGTGGATCGCCGACTGCACCCGGGTGGGTTGGCCGAGGCGCTCCAGGGTCTCCTGCAGCGCGAGCGCGTTGATGACCGTGGCGAGCATCCCCATGTAGTCGGCCTGCGCCCGGTCCATGCCGGCACCCTCGCCGGAGAGCCCCCGCCAGATGTTCCCGCCGCCGACGACGACGGCCACGTCGACGACGAACCGCTGCTTGACCTCGACCAGCTCGCTGGCGATGTCGGTGACCACGTTGCCGTCGATCCCCTGGCCACCCGGCCCGGCGAAGGCCTCGCCCGACAGCTTGACGAGCACGCGCGCCCAGCGCGGCTCGCTCCTGTCCGACGGACCTGGGTCGACCACGGCGGACCTCAGGACCCGATGACGGCCTGGGCGAAGCGGACGATCGAGGTGTCGCCGAGTCGCTGCGCCACGGTCTCCTTCTCGCCGAAGAGCCCCTGCTCCGGCAGGACCCGCTCGGCGTACCAGGAGCCGAGACGACCCTCGACGATCTTCGGGACCGCCTGCTCGGGCTTGCCCTCCTTGCGGGTGAGCTCCTCGAACGAGGACCGGGCCCGCTCGACCAGGTCGGCGTCGATCTCGTCGCGGGTGAGCGCCGTGGGTCGGGCGAACGCCACGTGGAGTGCCACCTCGTGGGCCGCCGCCTCGTCGCCGCCGTCGAGCTCGACGAGCACGCCGTTCGTGCCCCGGCCGTCCTGGGTGTGCAGGTAGGCGTCGAGGACGTGGCCGTCGGGGGCCTCGAACCGGGCGACGGTCCCCACCACGATGTTCTCCTTCTTGGCGATCCGGAGGTCGTCGAGCTGGGACTGGAGCGACTCGACGGCCTCGGGGCCGCCGGCGAGCACGGCGTCGGCGAGGGCCTGGGTGAGCGCCACGAAGTCCTCGGCCTTTGCGGAGAAGTCGGTCTCGGACTTCAGCTCGACGAGCGCCGCGGTGTTGCCGGAGCGGGCGATCGCCACGGCACCCTGGTTGTTCTCCCGGTCCTCGAGCGTGGCGACCTTGCTCAGGCCCTTCTGCCGGAGGACCTGCGCGGCCTGCTCCATGTCGCCGTCGGCCTCGGTGAGGGCCTTCTTGCAGTCCATCATCCCGGCGCCCGTGGCGTCCCGGAGGGCCTTGACGTCCTGTGCGGTGAACTCGGCCATCACGCTCCTCCCTCGGTCGACTCGGCGTCGGTCGTCTCGGCGGCCACCACGGCGTCGGCGTCGGCCTCGGCGTTCGCCGACTCGACCGCAGCCTCGGCCTCGGCGACGTCGGCGTCGGCCTCGGCGGCGGAGGTGACCGTCGCACTGTCGTCCGGGGCCTCACGGGCAGCCAGGAGTCGAGCCTCCCGCTCCTGGGCCGCAGCGGCCGCCTCGGCCCGGGCCCTGGCCTGCGCGGCCTCGTGCTCGGCCTGCTCCTCCACCGTCCGCTCCCGGGGAGCGGCGGGCACCGGAGCGGGGGCCGGATCGCCACCACGCCGCGCCCGCATCTGGCGACCCTCGACGACGGCGTCGGCGATCACGCGGGTGAGCAGCTCACCGGAGCGGATGGCGTCGTCGTTGCCGGGGATCACGAACTGGATCAGGTCCGGGTCGCAGTTGGTGTCCACCACCGCCACGACCGGGATGCCCAGCTTGTTGGCCTCGGTGACGGCGATGTCCTCCTTCTTGGTGTCCAGGATGAACACCGCGTCGGGGAGTCGCTCGAGGTTGCGGATGCCGTTGAGGTTGCGCTCGAGCTTGTCCAGCTCACGCTGGAGGAGCAGCGCCTCCTTCTTGGGCATGGCCTCGAACTCACCGGAGTCCCGCATCTGCTGGTACTCCTTCATCTTGTTGACGCGCTTCGAGATGGTCTCGAAGTTCGTGAGCATGCCGCCCAGCCAGCGCTGGTTGATGTACGGCATGTTGCACTCGCGTGCGTAGCGCTCGATCGGATCCTGCGCCTGACGCTTCGTGCCGATGAACAGCACCGTCCCGCCGTCGGCGACGAGGTCGCGGATGAAGGTGTAGGACCGCTCGATGCCCGAGAGCGTCTGGTGGAGGTCGATCAGGTAGATCCCCCCGCGCTCCCCGTGCAGGAAGCGCTTCATCTTGGGGTTCCACCGCCGGGTCTGGTGTCCGAAGTGGACCCCGGCCTCGAGGAGTTGCTTGATGCTGACGACGGCGCTCACGCGCTGCTCCTTTCCTTCCGGTTCGGCGACTCCCGGCCCCGACGCCGACGAGGGCGACCGAAAGGAGGGGCAGGGTGGACAGTGGTTCCGGGAGGACCCGGGGCCCGGGTGGTCCGGGCCGAGGGGAGACACTACGGGGTCGGGGCGGGGTGGACCAAGCGCTCCCGGGCGCCGCCCTCGACCGGACCGGGGACCAGGACGGACCGGGTCGGCCGGACCGACCGGAACAGAGCCGCAGGATCCAGGTACCGGCTCCCCCGCCGGACGCCCAGGTGGACCCGGGCCGTGGCCGTGCCCAGGACCGCTCCTCGAGCCACCACCTGACCCGGGACCACCCGGGTGGAGGCGAGCCCCACCACCGAGGACCGGAGTCCGTCGGGGTGCACCAGGCTGACCACCAGACGTCCACCGACCGGCCCGACGTGGGCGACGACCCCGGTACCGATCGCCGCCACCGACGAGCCCGGGGCCACGGCGTACTCCAGACCCCGGTTGCCCGGACCGTAGGGGTGCGGCGGCGGGCGGAACGGGTCCACCACTGGACCAGCCACCGGAGGCGAGTACCGGCCCGGCGACTCGGCTGCGTGGGTGGCCGCACCGGCGTCGCCGGCGGCCGCCACCCGGCCCGTCGAGCACCACCACACGACCGCTGCCACGACCGCTGCCACGGCCAGCGCCACGGCCGGCGCGGGCGGGCAGGGGCCCGGTCTCAGACGCTGTCGTCGTCGATGCGGCCCCGGAGGTGGAAGAGCGCCTTGGTGTGGATCTGGCAGACCCGGGACTCGGTCACCCCGAGCACCCGACCGATCTCCTGGAGGGTCATGTTCTCGTAGTAGTAGAGCGTCAGCACGAGCTTCTCCCGCTCGGGCAGCGTGTTGATCGCCTCGCCGAGGAGCTGGCGTGACTCCGCCGCCTCGAACGCCCCCATCGGCGAACCGGCCGTCCGGTCGGGGATGGTGTCGCCGAGCGTCATGGTGTCGCCACCCTCGCCACCTCGGCCACCGACGGTCTCGTCGAGCGCGGCGAGACCGACCTGGGAGATCTGGAGCAGCGCCGTGCCGAGCTGCTCCTCGGTCCACTCGAGCTCCTCGGCGAGCTCGGCATCGGTCGGTGGCCGGTGGTGCGCCGCCTCGATCTTGGCGTACGCCTGCTCGATCTGACGGACCTTGGCCCGCACCGACCGTGGGACCCAGTCGATCGACCGGAGCTCGTCGAGCATCGCTCCCTTGATCCGGTTGATGGCGTAGGTCTCGAACTTGAAACCCCGCTCCGGCTCGAACTTGTCGATCGCGTCGATCAGCCCGAACATGCCGTAGCTCACCAGGTCCGCCTGGTCCACGCTCTGCGGGAGCCCGGCGGCCACGCGGCCGGCGACGTACTTGACCAGCGGCGAGTACTGGACGATGAGCGCGTCCCTCGCCTCGGCGTCGGCCGTCGCCTTGTAGCTCGCCCACAGCTGGCCGAGCTCGTCGCCAGCGGCCGAGGCGGACTGCTGGTCGGTGCTCACGAGACGTCCCCCGGACGGGCGGCACGTGCCGGACGGCGGCGTGGATGGGCACCCTCGACGACCCGCTTGAGGTGGAGCCGGTCGACGTGGGTGTAGATCTGCGTCGTGGCCACGTCGGCGTGACCGAGCAGCTCCTGGACCACCCGGAGGTCGGCGCCACCCTCGAGGAGGTGGGTGGCGAAGGTGTGCCGGAGCGCGTGCGGGTGGGTGGGGACGGGTGACCTGGCGTCGATGATCCGACGGACGTCCCGCGGCCCCAGACGGCGACCCCTGCGGTTGACGAACACCGCTGCCCCCAGGTCGGGGCAGGCGGCGTGGCGCTCGAGCCAGGCCGAGCGACCGGTGGCGAGCCACTCCCCGAGGAGCTCGGCCGAGGGCCGGGTGACCGGGACCATCCGCTGGACCGAGCCCTTGCCCCACACGGTGACGGTGCCCGCCCGGGGGTCCCAGTCGCTCGAGTCGAGTCCACAGAGTTCGGCGACGCGCAGCCCCGAGCCGTAGAGCAGCTCCACGACGGTGCGGTCCCGGAGGTCGGTGACGTCGTCCGCCGGTTCCGAACGAGGAGACTCCAGCAGCTGGTGGAGCTCGTCGGCACCGAGCACGCGGGGCAGACGGCTCGCACCCGAGGGGGCGACCACGCCGACGGTCGGGTCGATCGCCGTGCGCTGGGTCCGCAACGCCCAGACGGCGTAGCGCCGGATCGCCGCCAGACGCCGACCGACGGTGCGGTGCGAGAGCCCCCCGGTCGTGAGCTCGGCGAGGTACGCCCGCACGTGCGACCGCTGCAGCTCCGTGGGCGTCGCCACGCCGTGGCGGACGGCCCAGTCGACGAAGCGCTCCACGTCGGAACGGTACGCGGAGCGGGTCGACTCGGCCACGGAGAGCGACGATGCGAACGCATCGACCCCCCACTCGAGTGACTGGTCCTCGTCCACGACAGCGTTCTCCCCGGGGATGGGCCCAGCACCCGACGGCGCAGGCAGCGACCAGCGTACCGAACGGCCGAGGCTCCGCCATCCACCGAGGACGTCGACCACGGGGCACGGACGACCCCGACGGCACGGGGGCTCACGTGGGCCGATCCGGTGCCGGACCGGCGCACCGCTCCACGAACCCGCCCCGGCGGACCACCAGGCCCACCTCGACGAGTTGCTCGACCGCCCGTGCCACCGCCCTCGGGTCCGCCCCCGAGACCCGCACCAGGTGGTCCGGGGTCTCGGGTCGCCACCCGAGCAGGTCCAGCAGCCGACCCGCCAGACCCGACGGGGCGCTCAGGGCCGGGCGACTCCCCCGACCGGGCGGAGCCACGTCCCGGCCGAGGGCCGCCAGGACGTCGTCGACGCCGGTGCACACGCCCGCCCCGTCGGCGATCAGCCGGTTGGTGCCCTCCGAGGTCGGTGCACCCACGGGGCCGGGGACGGCGAGCACCGTCCGGTCGCGCCGCAGCGCGTGCTCGACGGTGGACATGGACCCGCCCGTCGCCCCGGACTCGACCACGACCACCACCCTGGCCAGGGCCGCCACGATCCGGTTGCGGACCGGGAACCTCCACGGGGCAGCGGGCACCCCGAGTGGGACCTCGGAGCAGACCATGCCCGAGGCCGCCACCCGCCGGGCCAGGGGACGGTTGGCGCTCGGACAGGGGGCGTCCAGCCCGGCCCCGACCACCGCGACCGGTGGCGCCACGGGCGCCCCGCCGCCCACGGCGCCGGCGTGGGCCGCAGCGTCGATCCCGAGCGCCAGCCCGGAGACCACGCAGACCCCGAGCGCCGACAGACCGGCGCCCAGCGTGTGCGCGACCTCGCGCCCGTACCCGGTCGGTCGCCGCGTGCCCACCACCGCCACGCAGGGCGCCGCCACCACCGACGGATTCCCCAGGTGGAAGAGAACCACCGGTGGGTCCGGGTCCTCGGTGAGCGCCGCCGGGTAGCCCGGGCTGCCGAGCGAGGTCACGCCGACACCGGCAGCCCTCAGCTCGTCCCAGTGGCGGGACGGGTCGACCTCGCCGGCGGCGCGCGCCCACGATCGGACCAGGGCCGCAGCACCGACCGACACCGGTGGGAGCACCTCGGTGGGCACCTGTCCGCGCACCAGTCGTGACCACGTGCGTTCCACCGGGCCGAGCCCGGCCAGGCGACGGAGCGTCACCGGTCCGACCCACGGCAGCCCCGCCATGCAGGCCAGGTACGCCTCGTGCGGCAGGGCCGTCACCCGGGCACCCCGGGGAGCACGTCGTGGGACCGGAGGCACTCGGCGAGCAGGACGTCGTCCACCCCGAGTGGACCGCGACGACCCTCGAGGTCGAGCAGGGTCAACGCCACGGCGCGCAACCGGGATGCGCCACGGACCGTCAGGACACCCTGTTCGACCCGCGCCCGGAGGAGGTCCACCGCCGAGGCCTCGAGCGGTGCGTGCAGCTCGAGTGCTGCGCCCCGGAGGGACCGGTTGGTGGACACCCCGCGCTCCCTGGCCAGGGCCCGGGCTCCGGCCACGCGACGACGGACCTCCACGCTCGACTCGGTGCGCTCCCGAGGCGCGAACAACGCCGACGGGTCGGGCGGGTCGAGGTGGATGCGGAGGTCGAAGCGGTCGAGGAGCGGGCCCGAGAGCCGGCGGGCGTAGCGCGACAGCTGGGCCGGCGAGCAGCGGCAACGCAGGTCGGGTGCCCACCCGCACGGACACGGGTTCGTGGCTCCGACGAGGAGGAACCGGGCCGGGAGGCGGGCGGAGACCGCCGCACGCACGACGTCCACCGTCCCCGACTCGAGCGGCTGACGCAGGGCGTCGAGGTGGGCTGCGGGGAACTCGCCCAGCTCGTCGAGGAACAGCACGCCGGAACTGGCGAGACTGATCTCGCCCGGGCGGAGCTGCTGACTGCCACCACCCACGAGCGCCACGACCGACGCCGTGTGGTGCGGCGACCGGAACGGAGGCCGCTGGGGCAGTCCCCCGCCACCGGCACTCCGACCCGCGGCGGAGAGCACCCGGGCCACGGCGAGGGACTCGGAGCGGTCGAGGTCGGGCAGCAGGCTCGGCAGTCGCTCGGCGAGCATGGTCTTGCCGGCGCCCGGGGGGCCGACGAGCAGGGTGTGGTGACCTCCCGCAGCCGCGACCTCCACCGCCAGGCGACCGAGCGGATGCCCACGGACCTCGGACAGGTCGGGGGACGCCCGGTCACCGTCGAGGGGACGGGGCGGCGCCGGATCGTCGACGTCGGGCCACGGGGCGTCCCCGCGGAGACTCTCGACGAGTCCCCGCAGCGACCGCGCCGCCCGAGCACCGGGAGCGACCGCCCGGACCTCGGCGGCGTTGCCGGACGGGACGACCAGCGGACCGTCAGCCAGCACCTCCGCGAGCGGCAGCGCGCCCCGCACGGGCTGGATCCTCCCGTCGAGCCCGAGCTCGCCCAGGAAGGCCGCCCGGTCCAGGAGGCCCGGCTCGACCTGCTCGCTCGCAGCGAGCACGCCGAGCGCCACGGCCACGTCGAGCACCGGGCCGGACTTGCGGAGATCCGTGGGCGCCAGGTTCACCGTGATGCGACTGGGTGGGAACGAGAACCCCGAGGTCACCACGGCGGCGCGCACCCGGTCACGGGCCTCACGGCACGACGCGTCGGGCAGTCCGACCACGGTGAAGCTGGGCAGCCCCGAGGCCACGTGCACCTCCACGTCGACCCGGTGGCCGTCGATCCCGATGAGCACTGCCGAGGTGACGTTCGCGAGCACCGGTCCTCCGGGGACCCCGGGGCGCACCGGCACCGGGTCGGGTTCGGGGCAGCGTGACTGCGAACGACCGGCGGGGCCGGGCGCGGGAACGGTAGCCCCCACCGGCTGCGGCCGACGGGGCTGCCGGGCGGGCCGGTCGACCCGGGGCACCGACGTAGGATCCGGGCGGGCCACGACCGAGGTCCACCGACCACACCCGGGAGCGACATGGGGCTCGACCCGACCCGACCGAAGCGAACGGACCGCTGGGACGTGCTCATGGTCGTGGGCGCCCTGCTCGCCGCTGCCGCCGTCGTGGCCTGGGCCCTCCTCGCCTGAGCGGCGGGGACCGCAGCACCGTGGAACTCGACCACACCGCCACCGCCGACTGCGACGTCCGCTTCGTCCAGCCCTACCAGGCGACGAAGACCTACGTCTGCCCGGGCTGCACCAGGGACATCCCGCCCGGCACCCACCACGTGGTGGCCGTGCCCCGGGACGCCCCCGACCTCCGTCGCCACTGGCACCGGGGCTGCTGGGATCGCCGACGGACCCGGGCCCCGCGCCGCTGAGGCGTCAGCAGGCGCCCTCGACCACCTCGACCCGGCCGCCGACCACGGCCGCCACGTCGATGCGCACGGAGTCGGCCCGGAACGACGACTCGGACAACCAGCGCGAGGTGAGCAGCCGGAGCCTGCGGCGCTTCTCGGCGCCGACCGCCTCGGCCGGGTGACCGAACCGCAGCGACGAGCGGGTCTTCACCTCGCAGACGACCACGGCCCGACCGAGCGCCAGGACGAGGTCGAGCTCGCCGTGCTCGCAGCGCCAGTTGCGGGCGAGCACGCGGTAGCCCCGGGCCCGGTACCACCGGGCCACGACCTCCTCGCCGTGACGACCGAGCCGGTGGGGGTCGTAGCGCGACGCGGACACAGCGCCTCCTCGGCGCCACGACCGGTGCTCGGCGGGCGCACTCCCCGCTCCAGCGGGTCCGTGTGGGGAAGCGACGCGGCCGGAGGTCACCGGCCGGAGCGGATCAGTCCCGCTTCTCCTTGACCTTCGCGGCCTTCCCGACCCGGTCGCGGAGGTAGTAGAGCTTGGCGCGACGGACGTCGCCCCGGGTCACGACCTCGATGTGGTCGACGATCGGCGAGTGGATCGGGAACGTGCGCTCCACCCCGACGCCGTAGGAGAGCTTGCGGACGGTGAAGGTCTCCTGGAGTCCGCCACCCTGTCGGGCGATCACGACCCCCTGGAACACCTGCACCCGCTCCTTGTTGCCCTCGACGACCTTCACGTGCACCTTGAGCGTGTCACCCGGAGCGAAGTCGGGGACGTCGTCTCGCAGGCTGCTCTCGTCGATCAGGTCGGTCGGCTTCATGTGGGCTCCAGGGCTGCGACCCGGCCGGCGTCACGCTGCGGCGACCGCCCCCGTCGTTCCGGTGTGGGGGCCGGCCACCCGCGTCGACGCCACGGGCGTCGGTGGGGACCCGACACAGTACCGGAGGACCCGCGCCACCGGAAACCCGCCGCGACGGGCCGCGCAACCCTCGGATCTCAGGGCCGCGTCCCCGGGTCGTCGCCGACCGGTTCGGACTCGAGCAGCGCCTCCTCCTCGGGTCGGAGACCTCCCCGGGACTCGATCAGGTCGGGGCGGCGATCCAACGTGCGCCGCAGGGACTGGGCCCGACGCCACCGTTCGATCCTCCCGTGGTCGCCCGATCGGAGCACCTCCGGCACGGCCCAGCCCCGGTACTCGGCGGGCCGGGTGTACTGCGGGTACTCGAGGAGCCCGTCGGTGAAGCTCTCGTCACCCGCCGAGGTCTCGTTGCCCATCACCCCCGGGAGCAGACGCGTGACCGCCTCGACGACCACGAGCGCGCCCACCTCCCCGCCCGCCAGCACGACGTCCCCGATCGAGAGCTCCTCGTCGACCACGTGGTCCAGGACCCGCTGGTCGATGCCCTCGTACCGTCCGCAGAGCAGGGTGAAGCCGTCGAGTCCGGCGAGCCGGACGGCGGCGCCCTGGTCGAACGGCCGACCGGCGGGCCCGAGCGCCAGGATCGGCCTCGGCGGGTCGACCCGCTCGACGGTCTCCACGATCGGCTCGGGACGCAGGACCATCCCGGCGCCGCCACCGAAGGGCGAGTCGTCGACCGTGCGGTGGACGTCGGTGGTGGCGTCCCGCAGGTCGTGGACGTGCAGGTCGACCGTGCCGGCGGCCACGGCCCGACCGAGGAGGCTGTGCCCGGCGAAGCCCCGGACGAGCTCGGGGAAGATCGTGAGGACGTCGATCCGCACGGTCAGCCGCCCTCCTCGAAGAGCTCGAACAGTCCGTCGGGCACCTCCACCACGACCACGCCGTCGGTGGGGCCGTCGACGACGAACACCACCGGGACGAGCGCTCCGGAGTCCAGGACCAGCAGGTCGGACGCCGGGTTGGCCTGCACCGACTCGACGACCCCGTGCTCCCGACCGTCCGGGGTGCGCACGGTCGCGCCGACGAGCTCGTGGACCCACAGCACGCCCTCGACGTCGAGGGGCGGACCGAAGAGGGTGCGACCCGGCAGACCCTCCACCGACTCGCGGTCGGCGTGACCCTCGAACGTCACCAGCCAACGCCCGCCGTGGGGACGGGCCGAGCGGATCCGCAGCTCGAGCGCGCCGGGTGCCGCAGGGTCGCCACCACCCACGGGGGCCGCGGTCAGCGTGGCACCCGGGGCCACCCGCTCGGTGCGGTCCGACGTGAGGTCGACGACCACCTCGCCGCGCAGGCCGTGGACCTTGGCGATCCGCCCGACCTCGAGCACGGGGGTCAGCGCACCGTGCTCAGTCGATGAACTCGATGTCGACGTCGAGTCCGTCCCGGGCGGCGGCGGCCCGGGTGACGGTCCGGATGGCGTTCGCCATGCGGCCGCGCTTGCCGATGATGCGACCCATGTCGCCCTCGGTCACGTAGAGGTTGAGCTGGGGCCGACCCGAACCGTCCACCACCTCGACGCGCACGCCGTCGGGGTCGTCGACCAGGGAGCGGGCCAGGTGCTCGAGCACGGCCACGGCGTGCGTGGGGCCGTCGGGGTTCACGTCGTCGTTCACGTCGCCGACCTCAGCCGCCGGCCTTGGAGGACTGGAACTCGTCCCAGGCCCCGGAGATCTTCAGCAGCTTCTCCACCCGCTCGGTCGGCTGGGCACCGTGACGCAGCCAGTGCAGCGCCCGCTCCTGATCGATGCGGATGAGGGACGGCTCCTGCCGCGGGTCGTAGATGCCCACGATCTCGAGGAAGCGACCGTCCCGGGGCGAGCGGGCGTCGGCCGCCACGATCCGGTAGGTCGGCTGCTTCTTCTTGCCCATCCGCATGAGACGGAGTCGTACGGCCACGTCGTGTCTTCCTGTCGAGTTGCATCGCCGCCGGATCCCGGTCGGCGACCGGCCCCGGCTGCCCGGAACCGGGCGGCCCACCATGATGGTCGCCACCACCCCGCGGAGCAAACCACGGCGAGGAGCCGGCCCCTCAGGACCCGCCCTGGCCCCCACCCCCGGGGAGTCCTCCGCCCGAGAGCGGGCCGGGGAGCTGGGCCTCCATCTCCTCGAGCGTGGGGAGGGTGAAGGCGGCCTTGCGGGCCGGCGCCCCTCCCTTGGGGGTCACCCGGCCGCCCTGCTTGTTCCTGCGGCCCTTGCCCTTCTTCCGGCGCTTCGGCCCGCCGCCCATCTGCTGCATCATCTGACGCATCTGCTTGAACTGGGTGATCAGCTGCGAGACGTCCGAGGAGGACGTCCCCGACCCCTTGGCGATCCGGGCCCGACGCGACTGGTCGATCACGTCCGGGTCGACACGCTCGGCCGGGGTCATCGACCGGATGATGGCCTCGATCCGGGCGATCTGGTGGTCCTCGATCTCGACGTCCCGGACCTCCTTGGGGATGCCCGGCATCATGCTCATCAGCCCCGAGATCGGCCCCATCTTCTTGATGGCCTGCATCTGGTCCAGGAAGTCGTCGAAGGTGAAGGTGCCGTCGAGGAGTCGGGCCGCGGCCTCCTCGGCCTGCTCCTGCTCGAAGGCGCTCTCGGCCTTCTCGATGAGCGTCGCCAGGTCGCCCTCGCCCAGGATCCGGCCGGCCAACCGGTCCGGGTGGAAGAGGTCGAAGTCCTCGAGCTTCTCCACCGTCGACGCGAAGGCGATCGGCCGACCGACGATCTCCTTGACCGAGAGCGCCGCACCGCCCCGTGCGTCACCGTCGAGCTTGGTGAGGATCACGCCGTCGAGCTCGAGGGTGGCGTGGAAGTTCTCGGCGACCGTCACGGCGTCCTGGCCGGTCATGGCGTCGACGACGAGGAACGTGTAGTCGGGCTCCACGGCCTCGGAGATCCGCCGCACCTGGTCCATGAGCTCGGCGTCGATCGCGAGTCGACCGGCGGTGTCGACGATCACCACGTCCCGACCCCGGCGTCGGGCCTCTGCGACGGCGCCGGAGGCGACCTCGACCGGGTCCCCGGTTCCCGAGGCGACCACCTCGTCGTCGGCGGAGTGCACCGGGACGTCGATCTGCGCGGCGAGCGTCCGCAGCTGCTGCACCGCAGCCGGGCGCTGGAGGTCCGCGCCGACCAGCATCGGGTTGCGCCCCTGGGAGCGGAACCACCGGGCGAGCTTGGCCGAGTTCGTGGTCTTGCCCGAACCCTGGAGGCCGGCCATCAGCACCACGGTCGGCGGCTTGGACGCGTAGCGGATGCGGAGCGTCTCGCCGCCGAGCGTCTCGGTCAGCTCCTCGAGGACGATCTTCTTGACCTGCAGCGCCGGGTTGAGCGCAGCGGAGAGGTCCGCGCCGACGGCCCGCTCCCGGATCCGTGCCTGGAGCGACTTGGTCACGTCGAGGTTGACGTCCGCCTCGAGCAGGGCGAGGCGGATCTCACGGAGCACCTCGTCGACGTCGTCCTCGGACAGGCGGCCCTTGCCCCGCAGCCGGGTGAAGATCCCCTCGAAACGATCGGTGAGCGACTCGAACATGGCCCCGTGAGGCTACCGGGCGGGACCGGGTGCCGCCGAGGCCGGTACGGTCGGGGCCGTGGAGATCGAGGTCTTCTCCGACGTGGTCTGCCCCTGGTGCTACCTCGGCGCCCGGCGTCTCGGGCTCGCGCTCGACGAGCTGGACCGGACCGGCGTGGTGGATCGTTCGACGGTCCGGGTCCGCTGGCGGGCGTTCCAGCTCGACCCGTCGGCGCCGCCGGAGGCGCAGGACCTGAGGACGGCGATCGACCGGAAGTACGGACCGGGGGCCTTCGACGGCACGATCCGCCGCCTCACCCCGCTCGGCAGCGAGGTCGGCATCGACTACCGCTTCGACCTGGCCCGACGGGTGAACACACTCGACGCCCACCGGTTGATGGCGTGGGCGGCGACGCAGCCCCCCGGCCAGGACGCGCTCGCCGAGGGACTGTTCGAGGCGTACTTCACCCGGGGCGACGACGTCTCGGACCACTCCACCCTGGTCCGGATCGCCGGGGACGCCGGACTGGAGGCCGACGCCGCCGCCGAGCTGCTCGCCGGCGACGGTGGGACCGACGCGGTGCTCGCCGACCGGGCCGAGGCCGAGCGACTCGACGTCACGGGCGTCCCCACGTTCCGGGTCGACGGCGCCGCGATCATCCCCGGCGCCCAGGACGTGGAGACCGTGGTCCGGGTGCTGGCCCGTCAGGCCGAGCGTTCGCGCCGCTGAGCGGGCCGGGCCTCAGTCCCGGTCGAACAGGGCGTCGACGAACTCGTCCGCGTCGAAGTCGACGAGGTCGGCCGCACCCTCGCCCAGACCGACCAGCTTCACCGGGATGCCGAGCTCCGATCGGATCGCGAACACGATCCCGCCCTTCGCCGAGCCGTCGAGCTTGGTCAGCACCACTCCGGTGACCTCGGTGGCCTCGGTGAACTGCCGGGCCTGCTGCAGGCCGTTCTGACCGGTCGTGGCGTCCAGGACCAGGAGCACCTCGGTCACGGTCCCGTCGCCCTTGTCGGCCACCCGGCGAACCTTCGACAGCTCGTCCATCAGGTTGCTCTTGGTGTGCAGCCGACCGGCCGTGTCGGCGAGCACCACGTCGGCACCACGGGCCGAGGCCGAGGCCACCGCGTCGAAGATGATCGCCGACGGGTCGCCCCCCTCCTCGCCGCGCACCAGGTGGGCGCCGCAGCGGTCGGCCCAGGTGCCGAGCTGCTCGGCCGCAGCGGCACGGAACGTGTCACCGGCGGCCATGACGACCGAGGACCCCTGGTCGGCGAGTCGGCGCCCGACCTTGCCGATCGTCGTGGTCTTGCCCACCCCGTTCACCCCGACGAACAGCCAGATCGTGGGTGGGGTGTCGGCGACCGCCAACCCCACCGGCCCGGCGAGGCGCGCCTTCATCTCGTCCTTCACGGCCTCGACCAGCGCCTCGGGCGTGGTGATGCCCCGTTCCCGCACGGTCGAGCGCACTGCGTCCAGGAGCTCAGCGGTCGGACCCGCGCCCACGTCGGCCCGCAGCAGCGCCTCCTCGAGGTCGTCCCAGGTCTCGGCGTCGATGGTCGAGCGCGACAGGATCGAACCGACGTAGCCGCTGACGGCGCCGCGGGCCTTGGCCAGGCGGTCCCGGAACGTCGGCCGGACGAGTTCCTCGACGCCGCCGTGCTCCGCCTCCCACTCGGCCTCGGCCGCCTCTGCAGCAGCGATGTTGGCCGCCGCCTCCTCCTCGGTCAGCGGCGGTCCGACGATCTCGACGGAGGTCCCGAGCACCGGACCGGCGGTCTCGGTCACCTGCACCTCGGGCTCGAGCAGGTCCTCGGGACCGGTCTGCTCGCCCTGGAGCTCTCGTGGCTCCACGGCGGTCGACAGCTGGTCGTCGCTGACCTCGACCGGCAGTTCGAGGTCCACCGAGTCGGTGTCGAGGGCGCGGCGTCGACCGACGAGGGTGACGGACGCGACGACCACCAGCACCAGGACGACGATCGGGATGATGACGAGCAGGATCTCCATGGCCCGTCGACACTACCGGCCCTCCGGTCGAGGGCGACTCGGCGGCCCTGATCGGTGCCCGGCCCGGGGCGGCCGCCGGCCAGCGGGGGCGACGGGGCATCCTGAAGGTCGGATCAGCCCCACAGGACCGTTGCGCCGCCACCGTCGGTCGGTGCGCCTACCGTGGGCGACCAGAGCGAACCGGCCCGAGACCCGGCGCACCAGACCGAGCACGCCGCCCCGGGGCGGCGGCGACGACACGGAGGACCGGTGGACCAGCCGATCGACACCACAGCCGCAGCCACGACCGTCCAGCGCCTGCTGTTCGAGATGAAGAAGGTCATCGTCGGCCAGGACCGGGGCATCGAGCGGATGGTGGCGTGCCTCCTCGCCAACGGCCACTGCCTGCTCGAGTCGGTGCCGGGACTGGCCAAGACCCTCTCGGTGGAGACGCTCGCCACCGCCAGCGGCGGGTCGTTCTCCCGGATCCAGTTCACTCCGGACCTCCTCCCCGCCGACGTGGTGGGCACCCGGATCTACCGTTCCTCCAGCGAGACCTTCGACGTGGAGCTCGGCCCGGTGTTCGCCAACTTCGTCCTGGCCGACGAGATCAACCGGGCACCCGCCAAGGTCCAGTCGGCCCTCCTCGAGGCCATGGCGGAGCGGCACGTGACGATCGGCGGCATCCGCCACGACCTCGACAGTCCGTTCCTGGTGCTGGCCACGCAGAACCCGATCGAGTCCGAGGGCGTCTACCCGCTGCCCGAGGCCCAGCGCGACCGGTTCCTCATGAAGGTCGTCCTCGACTACCCGAGTCCGGCCGAGGAGGTCGAGATCGTCCAGCGGATGGGGACCACCCCGCCCGCGGCCCAGCAGGTGCTCGACCTGGAGCAGATCCGCTCGCTGCAGGCGGCGACCGACTCGGTGTTCGTCGACCGCGGGGTGCTCGAGTACGCCGTGAACCTGGTGCTGTGCACCCGGACGCCGGAGAACTTCGGACTCGCGGAGCTGCGCAGCTTCGTCGAGCTCGGGGCCAGCCCGCGCGCCTCGATCGGACTGGTGCGAGCCGGCCGGGCCCTGGCCCTGGTCCGGGGTCGGACGTACCTGACCCCCCAGGACGTCTTCGACGTCGCCCCCGAGATCCTGCGGCACCGGATCCTCCTCTCCTACGAGGCGCTGGCCCAGGACGTGGACGTGGAACAGATCCTGACCCGCATCCTCTCGACCGTGCCCGCGCCGCGGGTCGGCGAGCCGGCCGAGCCCGTCGCCGTGGCCACGGGCACCTGGACCGCGAACCCGAGCCCGGCAGCCACCGGTGACGGCGCCGCGTGGGGTGCGCCGAACCAGTGAGCGGGCTGTCCGACACCCTGGGACTGGTCGGCGACCGGCCGGCCGAGGAGGTGCTCCGGCGCCTCACCCTGGACGTCACGCGCCGGCTCGACGGCATGCTCCACGGCGACTTCGAGGGCCTCGTGCCCGGGCGCGGCAGCGAACTCGGCGAGACCCGCACCTACGAGCCCGGTGACGACGTCCGCAGGATCGACTGGAACGTCACGGCCCGCATGCAGTCACCGCACATCAGGGAGACGATCGCCGACCGCGAGCTCGAGACGTGGATGCTGGTCGACCGGTCCTCGAGCCTCGACTTCGGCACGGTCACCTGCGAGAAGCGGGACCTCGCCCTCGCCGCCGCCGCCGGGGTCGGACTCGTGACCGCCCGGGGCGGCAACCGGGTGGGCGGCATGATCCTCCGGGGCGCGTCGACCGAGACCGTGCCGCCCCGCCAGGGCCGCAAGCACCTGCTGGGTCTCCTGTCGCGCATCCAGGCCACGCCGCGAGCCGACGAGTCGGGCCCGGCCGAGCTCGACACCGCGCTCCGCCGCCTCGGGGCGATGGCACCCCGGCGGGGCCTCGTGGTGGTCGTCTCCGACTTCGCGGGCCACCCGGACCGGTGGCGCACGGCGCTCGGCACCGTCGCCCTCCGGCACAGCGTGCTGTGCATCTCCGTGGTGGACCCCCGGGAGCTCGAACTGCCCCCGGTCGGCGTGGTGGAGTTCCTCGACCCGACGACCGGTGCGACCCGGGAGGTGAACACGGACGACGCCGGCGTGCGGGCCCGGTTCGCCCAGCTGGCCGCCGACCACCAGGCCGCCGTGGCCCGAGCCGTCCGGGGCGCAGGTGCCGACCACCTCGTCCTGCGCACCGACGGCGACTGGCTCATGGAACTGGCCCGCCACGTCGGCGAGCGCCGACGTCGCGCCGAGACCGTCGCCGTGAGGAGCCCCCGATGACCGACTGGTTCGCCGAACCCACCCGACTCTGGCTCGCCGTCGTCGTGGTGGCGCTGGTCGCCCTGTACGTGGTGGTGCAGTTCACCCGCCCCCGGTACACGGTGCGCTTCACGAGCCTCGACCTGCTCGACCAGGTCGCCCCCCGACGCCCGGGATGGCGACGGCACCTGGTCGCCGGCGCCTTCGTCCTGGCGCTCGCCAGCCTGGTGGTGGCCTTCGCCCAGCCCGTCGCGATCGAGCGGGTTCCCCGGGAGCGCACCACGATCGTCCTCGCCATCGACACCTCGCTCTCCATGGCCGCCACCGACGTCTCCCCGAACCGTCTCGAGGCTGCCCAGACCGCGGCCAAGGAGTTCGTGGACCAGCTCCCGGAGAACCTGAACGTGGGGCTCATCGGGTTCGCCGGGAGCGCCCAGCTGCTGGTGCCGCCCACCCAGGACCACGAGCAGGTGAAGTTCGCGATCGACAACCTCGAGCTGCAGAAGTCGACGGCGATCGGCGACGCCGTGCGACTGTCACTCGACGTCGTCCAGAACCAGTCGATCGGCGTGGAGGACGGCGGTACCCCGGACGCCGCGGTCGTCCTCATCTCCGACGGCGAGACGACGGTGGGTCTGCCCACGGCCGATGCGATCCCGCTCGCCAACGAGGCCGGCGTGGCCATCACGACCATCGCCTACGGGACCCCGGACGGCGAGATCACGGTCGACCAGGACGGCAACGGCGTCGGGCAGCGCACCAAGGTGCCCGTGAACGTCGAGGAGCTCCGGTCGCTCGCCGACGGCACCGGGGGCACGGCGTACACCGCCGAGTCCGCCACCGACCTGCAGTCGGTGTACTCCGAGCTCGGTTCGACGGTCGGCTACGACGAGGAGGAGACCGACGTCTCGTACCGGTTCGTCGGGATCGGCCTGCTGCTGCTGCTCGTCGCCGGCGGACTCTCGCTCCGCTGGTTCAGCCGGCTCCCCTGAGCCGCTCGGCTACTCGAGCACCGAGGCGGCGCGCTCCGAGATCACCTTGGTCGATCCGCCCGGCTCCATGGTCACGCCGTAGAGCACGTCGGCCGCCTCCATCGTCCGCTTCTGGTGGCTGACGATGATGAGCTGCGCCGTGTCCCGGAACTCCGCCACCAGGTCGAGGAAGCGGTGCAGGTTGACGTCGTCGAGCGCGGCCTCGACCTCGTCCATCACGTAGAACGGCGACGGCCGCGACCGGAACACGGCGAACAGGTACGCGAGCGCCGTGAGGGAGCGCTCCCCACCCGAGAGCAGGGAGAGCTTCCGGACGTTCTTGCCGGAGGGGCGGGCCTCGAGCTCGATGCCGGTCTCGAGGAGGTCGTCGGGCGCAGTCAGACTGAGACGACCCTGGCCGCCGGGGAAGAGCGTCTCGAAGAGCTTCGTGAAGTTCTCGCTCACGTCGGCGTAGGCGGAGGCGAACACCGAGACGATCTCCTCGTCGATCGCCTTGATGACCTTGGAGAGCTCCCGTCGGGACTGACGGATGTCGTCGAGCTGCTGGGTGTAGAGCTCGTGGCGCTCGCTCAGCTCCGTGAACTCCGCCAGCGCCAGCGGGTTGATCGGCCCCATGATCCGCAGCTCGCGCTCGAGCTCGCGGATCCTCGCCGGGGCGGTGACCCCCTCGGCGAGCGGCGGGCACTCGGCCGCAGTGGCCTCGTCCGGGCCACAGTCGTGGTCGAGTCGCAGCGTCTCGGTCAGCGTCTCCAGTCGCAGACGTGTCTCGGCGTCGGACACCTCCGCCTGCTGCAGCTCGGTCCGGGCCGACTCGAGCGAGCGCTCGTCGGTGGAGCGCTGGTTGCGGAGACCCTCGAGCAGCTCGGTGGCGGAGCGGGCCGCCTCGGACTGCACCCGTCGCTCCTCCCGGAGGGCGCCGAGGTGGTCCACCACCACGTCCTGCAACCCGCCGACGACTCCGGAGAGCCTGGTGATCGCGTCCCGGCGAGCCTCGAGCTCGGCCCGGCGACCGGCTGCCTCGGCGCTGTGCTGCTCGAGCCGGCCGAGCCGCTCCTCGACCTGCGAGCGCCGTTCCTCGACGTAGCGGCGACGCTCGTCGAGCGCCGCGGTGCGGACCTCGAGGTCGGTCCGTCGCGCTGCGATCGTGGCGGCCGCCGCCTCGAGCTCGTCCCGTGCCGTGGTGAGCCGCTGGGCCTGCGTGTCGACCGCCTGCTCGGCGGCCTCGACCGCCGGCAGCTGCTGCTCGAGGTCGGCCAGCCGTGCCGACTCGCCCCGGGTGCGCTCCACGAGCTCGGCCAGGTGCACGAGGAGCGACTCGAGCTCCTCGGACAGCTCGGCCCGGTCCTGCTCGATCCGCCCGGTGCGCTCGGTCGCCTCACGTGCGGCTGCCCGGTCGGCCTCGACCGCCCGTTCGGCGGCGACGAGCTCCGTCCTCGTCCGATCCACCGCCGTGCGGGCGGTCGCCCGTCGTGCCCGGGCGGCGTCCCGGGCCGCCGCCGTGGCGTCCACCCGGGAGCGGGCCTCGTCGAGCGCAGCACCCGTGGCACCCGAGCCGGCCGCCCGCAGTCGCCACCCGGTCGATCCGTACCGGCCGCCGGCCTCGGTGACGACGACCGCCGAGGGGTCCCGCAGGGACGCCTCGACCGCAGCCTCCCAGCCGCCCCGGACCAGCACGGCCCGCGACAACAGGGCGTCGAGCAGGTCGGCGACCCCGCGGGCAGCCGCGCCCGCACGATCCGACGGCCGGACGTGGTCCCGCACGGACTCGCCGAATGCCGGACGCGGCCCGGCCCCACCTGCGGGGCCGAGTGCGAGCACGGCCCCGGCGTGGTCGCCGTCGACGAGCGACCGCAGACCCCGGCGGGCGGCGGAGACGTCGGCGACGACCACGGCACCCAGCGCCTCGCTCGCGGCGGCCTCGAACGCCTCGACCCAGCCGTCGTCCACCTCGACCAGCTCCGCCAGGGTGCCGAGCGTGCCGTCGAGCGAGGCGAGCGTGGTGGCACCGGAGCGCTCCCGGGCCTCGTCCAGGGCGAGCGAGAGCGCCTCCACCCGGGCCGTCCAGGCCGAGTGGTCCACCTCGGCCTCCGTGGCGGCCGCCTCGGCCGCGGCGAGCTCCTCCTCGGCCCGACGCGCCGCGGCCCCGGCCTCCTCGGCAGCGGCGCGACGCACCGGGCCGGACTCGCTGGCCGTGGCCAGGGCGGCGTCGAGCTCCGACTGCTCCTCACCGAGCCGGCGGAGCCGGGACTCGATCGAGGTCCGACGTCCCGTCAGGCGCTGCTCGTCGACCGCCGCCCGTTCGCCGGCGGTCCGCAACGCTGCGATCTCGCCACGCAGGGCGGCACCCTCGCCGGCGGGCACGACCACCCCGTCGCCCCACTCCTCCTCGAACGCGGCGCGACGGTCGGCCAGCGTCGCCTCGTCACGGAGGAGCTCGTCGGAGTCGTGCTCCAGCGCCTGGCGCTCGGTGGCGACCTGTTCGGCCTCGGACTGCAGCGTGCCCCGCTCGGACTCGAGCGACGCCACCACGGCGGCGTCGACGGCGGCAGCGAGCTCCCGCTCGACACCGGCGGCCCGCTCGACCAGCAGTGCCGCCACGCCCCGACCCCGCTCCTCGAGCCGCTCGTAGCGGACCAGGGCGTCGGACAGATCGCGTCCACCGAGCGCGGCCAGGTCAGCCTCGGCCGTCAGGATGCGGGCGTCGAGATCACCGAGCTGGGCCCGGAGCCGGTCGCCGTCGGTGCGCAGTTGGTGCTGACGTGCCGAGGACTGCTCGAGGATCCGACGCAGCCGTTCCACCTCGCGACCGGCGACGAACAGTCGGAGGGAGGTCAGCTCGGCGACCAGGTCGCCGTGGCGACGGGCCGCCTCGGCCTGGCGCTCGAGCGGGCGGAGCTGGCGCCGGACCTCGCGGAGGAGGTCCTGGACCCGGGTCAGGTGGGTGTCGGTGTCGGCGAGCCGGCGCTGCGCCTTCTCCTTGCGACGGCGGTACTTCAGGACACCGGCCGCCTCCTCGATGATGAGCCGCCGGTCCTCCGGGCGCGAGTTCAGGACCGCGTCGATGTTGCCCTGCGAGATGATCACGTGCTGCTGACGACCCACGCCCGTGTCGGAGAGCAGGTCGGTGATGTCGAGCAGACGGCACGGGACCCCGTTGATGGCGTACTCCGACTCCCCCGACCGGAACAGCAGGCGGGAGATGGTCACCTCGGTGAAGTCGATGTCGAGCAGACCGGCGGAGTTGTCGATGGTGATGGCGACCTCGGCGCGCCCGAGGGGCGTCCGGTTGCCCGATCCGGCGAAGATGACGTCGTCCATCTTCTGGGAGCGCACGGCCGACGGCGCCTGGGCGCCGAGCACCCAGCCGATGGCGTCGACCACGTTCGACTTCCCCGAGCCGTTCGGTCCGACCACCACGGTCACGCCGGGCTCGAGCGCGATCGTCGCCGGGTCGGCGAACGACTTGAATCCCTTGATCTGCAGTGTCTTGAGGAACACCGTGCTCCCTCGCCCGGCGAGGAGCAGTCGTGCACGCCGTGCGCACACCGTCCGACTCCCCAGCCGATCGTCCGTCTGTTGTGGTCTCGTCCGTCCCGGATCACCCCTGGGTGCGACCCCGCCGGGCCGTCGCCGCACCCCGTTTCCGGGCTACACCTGCGTCTGTTCGCAGTAGTAGGTGTAGCCGCTCCCGTACCTCGTCTTGACGATGGGGCCCCGTGACCGGGGGCTCATCTGGCCGTCCCGCTTGTAGACGGTGAGGTGCTCGCCGTACGAACCGGGCGACCCGTCGAGTCCGACCCACCCGTCGGGGCCGATCGAGGTGCCCCCGTACTTGATCGCGTCGTGGACCGTCTCGACGACCGCCCGGTACAGCCGACGGATCTCCTGGGTGTTGAGACCCGAGGCGATCCGGTCGTAGCGGAGGCCGGCGTGGAACAGGATCTCGTCGGAGTAGACGGGGCCGATCCCGACCAGGAACGTCGGGTCCGTGAGCACCACCTTGAGCCGCTCGTCGCGACGGAGGAGCGCCTCGCCGAAGGTCGTCCAGGAGATGGGCTCGTCGGCCGGGTCGAGGCCGAGGTTGGCGAACTCGGGGTGGCGCTCGGCGAGCTCCTCGACGGCGACGAGCTCGACCGAGCCCTGGCGCTTCGGGTCGATCAGGCGGAGCTGCGGACCCTGGGTGAAGCTGATCACCATCGCCGTCCCCTTGATGGTCGGCTCCTTGGCCGCCTGACGCCGGAGGCGGGTCTGGTCGCCGAGCGTGAGCACGATCTCGTGGGTCCCGTCGACGCCCACGAGGATCGTGGTGCCGCGTCGACGTGCGCCCGTGAGCTTGGTCCCGACCAGCGCCGTGGCGAAGGCCTTCTTGGTCGGGTGCGACACGAGCCCCGCACCCGGGACGTCGACGGCCTTGACCTTGCGACCACCCACGTCCCGGTCCAGGTCCCGACGCAGCAGTTCGATCTCGGGGAGCTCAGGCACAGTGGCCTCCGGTCTGGATGGGGTCGACCGGAGCGGTCGACCGGGTGTCGTCGGGCGGGCCGCCCCCGGGCTGGTCCCCGGCGGCGAACCTGGCGAGGAGTTCGGCGGCGGCGCCGCGGGCGGCGACCTGCTCGGCCTCCTTCTTGGTCCGGCCGACGCCGGTCCCCGCGCACCCCGCCACCTCGACCCGGGCGGTGAAGCGCTTGTCGTGCTCCGGACCCTCCTCGGTCAGTCGGTAGCGGGGTGGTTCTCCGCCGAACTGGGCGGCGAGCTCCTGCAACCTCGACTTGGCGTCGGAGTCCACCGAACCCCGCAGCACGGCGTCGATCCGGTCGCCGAACAGGCGGAGGACCACCTCGGTGGCCGCCTCGACCCCTCCGTCGAGGTACACCGCGCCGATCAGGGCCTCGAGCCCGTCGGCCAGGATGGACGTCTTGTTCCGCCCGCCCGTCTGGTCCTCGCCCCGACCGAGGCGCAGGGAGGCCCCGAGGTCGATCTCCCGGGCCACGCCGGCGAGCGCGACGGCGTTGACGAGCTCGGCCCGGCACCGGGCCAGCACACCCTCGGGACGCTCCGGATCGGACCGGTACAGGTGGTCGGTCACGACGACCCCGAGCACGGCGTCACCGAGGAACTCCAGCCGCTCGTTGGACAGGACGCCGCCGTGCTCGGAGCACCAGGACCGGTGACGGAGGGCCAGTTCGAGCAGGTCGGGGTCGGCGAACCGGTGGCCGAGACGATCCTCGATCGTCCGGGGCGCGCCGTCGACGGCTGGGCCGTCGACCGGGTCAGAGCCGGGCGTGGACGTAGTCAACGGCATCCCGGACGGTCACGAGGTCCTCGAGGTCCTCGTCCTCGATGCGGAACCCGACGCTCCGCTCTCCGAACTCGTCCTCGAGCACCTCGACCAGCTCGATCAGGGCGAGCGAGTCGGCACGCAGGTCCTCGGCGAAGGACTGTTCCTCGGAGATCGTCCCCGCGTCGATCTCGAGGATCTCGGCGAGACGCTCCACGACGATGCGGAGCACCTCCTCCCGGGAGATCGGTCCTTGCTGCACGTGTGTCTCGGAGGGCACGAGGCTCCTACCTCTTCCTGCGTGATCCTGCCTGTTCCTGCGGCCACCTGCGGCTCCGGGGTCACGGCCGGTCGGGCCGCTCGACGGACCCGGGACCAGTCGTCCCGCAGGGCGTGTTGGACACTAGCCACCCGAGGCGACGGGCGGGGGGATGCCGGACGGCCACCGGCGGAGCGCCGGTCGGGGGCCGGTCAGTCCAGCTCGAGGGCCTGACGGCCGTGGTACCAGCCGCAGTTGCCGCACACGTGGTGCGGGAGCTTCACCGCACCACAGCGGGGGCAGGTGCTGCGGGCCGGGGCGTCGAGACGCCAGTTGGACGCCCGGCGACTCCGGCTCTTGGACTTCGACGTCTTCTTCTTGGGGACAGCCATGACTCGCTCGTCAGCGTTCGGGGACGGGATCCCTGGTCGGGAACCCCGGCCGACGGATCGACCGGAGGGACACGTTAGCCGCCGGGCTCCCCCGGGTCGAAGCGGAGCTCGTCGAGGGCGGCCCAGCGGGGATCCCGCCGCTCGGCCGGTGCGTCGGACTCCACCGCCACCGGGAACGCTGCGGGCTCGGGTCCGGGGCAGTCCGACCGGCACAACGGGGCGAGCGGGAGCCCGAGCACGATCGCCTCGGTCACGGCGGCGGTGAGATCCACGGCGTCCCCGCTGAAGGGGAGGAGGTCGAGTCCGTCCGGATGGTCCGAGAACACCTCGGCGACCTCGACCTCGAGGTCGCCACCGCAGGGATCGAGGCATCGACGGCAGGCCCCCTCCCACGGCACACCGACGCGACCGGCGACCGTCACGCCGTCGGACTGGGACTCCAGGACGAGGTGCACCCGGGCCACGGCCTCCGCCGGCACCGAGGCGCTCGAGGTGGCGAGTCCGCCGGCGGGGACCTCCAGGTCGACCTCGGTCCGGTTGCCGGGACGACGGCGCAGCTCAGCGACGGGGACCAGGAGGTCCCTCGGTCGCCTCACAGGTCCTGGTCGAACACCCCGGCGGCGTCGTCGCCGGGATCCCGACCGCCCTCGGGGTCCGCGAAGTCGGCCAGCTCGGCCTCCTCGATGGTCGGAGCGGCGAGCCGGTCACGGCCGCGCTCGACCGTCTGGCGGATCCGCTCCAGGACGATCTCGAAGCTCGCCAGCTTCTGGTCGCAGAAGTCCTCGGTCTCCCGACGCATCCGACGGGCCTCGGCCTCGGCCTCGTCGATGATCTGCCGGGCCCGGGCCTCGGCCGCCCTGGCGAGCTCGGTGCGGTCGACCATCGACGCCGCCCGCTGCCGGGCCTCCTCGACGATCTCGTCGGCCTCACGCTTGGTCCGGGACGTGAAGTCCTCACGTTCCTTCAGCAGCCACCGGGCGTTGCGGATCTCCTCGGGGAGCGAGGCGACGGCGTCGTCGAGGAGCTCGAGGAGCTCGTCCTTGTTGATCCGGACCGAGGCCGACATGGGCAGACCGGGAGCGGACTCGACGATCTCGATCACCCGGCGCAGCAGCTGCTCGCTCTCGGGCATGCGGTACGGGTCCGGTGCTGGGTCGCGGCGGTCGTCCTCGTCGTCTCGTGGCGTCACCGGCCTCACCTGCTCCACTCACGTCTGCCGACCCGTCCGGAGAACCGGCGGACCCGGACCACGGGCCGCTCGGACCGCCGACGCTGGTCGGTCGCTGCGTCGGTCACGTTACCCGCCGACGGGGGCGCACCGACGGCACCCGGCCGGGGTCGACCGTCAGCCGGGCGTGACGTCGGCGAGCCGGGCCGCCACCGGCGCCGGCACCATGTTGGAGACGTCACCGCCGAAGCGGGCGATCTCTCGGATGAGCCTCGAGGCCAGGAACGAGTTCCCCGACGCCGAGGGGATGAACAGCGTGTCGACCCCGGAGATGGACCGGTTCATCTGGGCCATCTGCAACTCGGACTCGAAGTCCGAGACCGCACGGAGCCCCTTGACGATGAAGTCGGCGCCGAGCTCACGGGCGAGGTCCACGACCAGCGCCGAGAACATCGTCACCTCGACGTTGCCGAGGTGGCTGAGGGAGTCCTCGATCAGCTGCTGGCGGTCGGCGAGGGAGAGCAGCGGCTCGCCCTTCTGCGGGTTGCGCATGGCCGCCACCACGACCCGGTCGAACAACCGGGACGCGGTCTCGACGATCTCCACGTGGCCGTTGTGGATCGGGTCGAACGACCCGGGGTACAGCACGACCGTCACGACGCGCTCCGCTCCATCGACACTGCGAACCTCCTCGGTCCCGCCCCGCCGGGCGGACTCCATCACCGGGGGTGGACGAACGTGACCACCGTAGTTCCGTAGCGTCGCGCGGCCACACGCCGACCGACCAACCCGGGGACCCCACCGACGGCCAGCTCCCGGTCCGACTCCACCACCACCAGGGCGTCCGGCCACCGCTCGGCGATCGCCCCGAGGAGCCGGTCCCAGTCGTCGAAGGCGTACGGGGGGTCCGCCAGCACCAGGGTCGCCTCAACCCCGGCCAGGTCCCCCTCCGGAGCGACCGCCGCGAGGACGTCCCGGGGTACCAGGTGCACGCCGTCGGCCAGCCCGGTCGACTCGACGTTCCGGGCGATGGCGGCCCGGGCGGAGCGGTCGCGCTCCACCAGGTGGACCTCGGCGGCGCCGCGGGACCTGGCCTCCAGACCGAGCGCTCCGGTGCCGGCGAACAGGTCGACCACGACGGACCCGTCGAGCGCACCGAGGGACTGCAGCGAGTTGAACACCGACTCCCGTACCCGGTCCGACGTCGGCCGCACCGCAGCACCCCGGGGCGCCTCGAGCCGTCGCCCCCGGGCGGTCCCCGCCACGATCCGCATCAGTCGGCCCTCCGGCGTGCTCGGCTCACGACTTGGTGAGGAAGGCCTCGTCGTCGGGGTCGAGCAGGCGGAGCTCCTCCGCCAACCCGCCCACCGCGACGTGGCCCCGGTCGTCGACCAGCTCGCCGGCGACCTCCCGGGCCCGGACCACCCAGTCCCGGTCGCGTCGCAGCGAGGCGAGGCGCAGGTCGCTCCGCCCCCGCTGCCGGTCCCCCATCACCGTGCCCTCGCCGCGGAGGTCCAGGTCGACCTCGGCCAGCTCGAAACCGTCCTGGGTGCGCACGAGCGCCTCGAGGCGCGACGTCGCCTCGGGGCCCGGGTCGCCACCGGTGACCAGGAGACACCGGCTCGCTGCGGTGCCGCGACCCACCCGACCCCGCAGCTGGTGCAGCTGGGCGATCCCGAACCGGTCGGCGTCGAGGACGACCATCACGGTCGCCTCGGGCACGTCCACGCCGACCTCGACGACCGTGGTGGCGACGAGGACCTGGACCACCCCCCGACGGAACGACTCGACCACCTCGTGCTTGGCGTCCGCTGCCATCCGGCCGTGGAGCAGGCCCACGTCCAGCCCGGCGAGCGGGCCCGTGGCCAGTCGCTCGTGGGTCGCCTCGGCCGACGCCGCCTCGAGCTTCGGGGAGTCCTCCACGAGCGGACACACCACGTAGGCCCGGTTGCCTGCGGCGACCTCCTCCCGGACCGCCTCCCACGCCTCGTCCGCACCCTGGTCGCCACGCACCCAGGAGGTGGCGATCGGGGTGCGGCCGGGCGGGAGCTCGTCGAGTACCGACAGGTCGAGGTCCCCGTAGACCGTCATCGCAGCGGTGCGCGGGATCGGCGTGGCCGTCATGACGAGGACGTCCGGCACCGCGTCGTCGGGCGAGGCGACCCGGAGCGCGGCGCGCTGTTCCACCCCGAACCGGTGCTGCTCGTCGACGACCACCACGCCGAGCGAGTCGAACTCCACGCCGTCGGCGATGAGGGCGTGGGTACCCACCACCAGGGGGATCCCGCCGGTGCGGAGCCCCTCGAGGATCCTCCGTCGGGACGCTGCCGGTGTACGACCGGTCAGCAGCGCCACCTCCACCGGCTGCTCGCCCAGCAGCGAGGTCTCGTCCCGACGGGTGGCACCGGCGAGCAGGGCCCGCATCCCCTCGGCGTGCTGCTCGGCGAGCACCTCGGTGGGAGCCATGAGCGCCGCCTGGTGACCACCCTCGACCGCGGCGAGCATGGCGGCGAGCGCCACGACGGTCTTGCCGGCTCCGACGTCACCCTGGAGGAGTCGGTGCATCGGCACCGGCGCCACCAGGTCGGTGAGGATCTCGTCGACCACCCGGCGCTGGGCGGCGGTGAGGTCGTACGGGAGGCCGTCGAGGAAGCCGGCGACCAGACCGGGCACCGGTGCGTCCTCCCGCCCCACCCGGTGTGCGATCCCCGAGGAGTTGTGGGCGAGCTCGCGCTGGTGGCGGACCAGCACCAGCTGGATCCGCAGGAGTTCGTCGAACACCAGCCGGTCGCGTGCGGCGCGCACCACGTGCAGGTCGGCCGGGTGGTGGATGTCGGCCAGGGCCACCCCGCGCGGCACCAGGCCCAGGCGGGTCCGGACCTCGTCGGGCAACGGGTCGGCGAATCCCCGCGAGCTCGCCCGCCGCAGGACCTGCGCGGTCCACTCGGCGAACTCCCAGGTGCTCAGCCGGGCGGTCTCGGACTGCGGGTAGATCGGGATGATCCGGCCGGTGCGATCGCCCACGGGGTCGACGACCGGGTTGGTCATCTGCCGCCGACCCCGGTAGAGCTCGACCCTGCCGAACACGGCGACCTCCACGCCGTCGTCGCGCAGCTGCTCGAGCTGGCGGCTGCGCCACGGCTGGTTGAAGAACGTGGCGCGGAGCGATCCCGTCGGATCGCTGAGCTCGGCGGTGACCATGGTGCGGCGCTGCTTGGTCCGGCGGGAGGTCACGCCGTCGACCCGGCACAGGACCAGCCCCTGCTCCCCCGAGGTCAGCTCGGCCACGCTCGCCTGCCGGGTCCGGTCCAGGTAGCGGCGCGGGTACCAGGTGAGCAGGTCGAGCAGCGACTCGATCCCGACGGAGCGCAGCGACTCCAGTTTCACCGCACCCACGCCCGCCAGCCGGTCCACCCCCATGTCCGCCAGGTCGAGGAGGGTGAGCGGCGGGTCGCCCGGCACGATCCGGAGCCTACCGACCCGGCGCTCCCGGACCGGGCGGACCCGCCTGGGGCCCGGTCGACGGACTGCTTTGCCGCACCGGCGGGCGGTCTGTACCGTACGCGGACCCGAGGAGCACGGGGACGCATCCAGCCAGCGCTGGGGCGACGAGGACCGAGGAGCCGGACGGTTGCAGGGAGTCATCAAGTCCTACGATCCGTCCACGGGTGACGGAACCGTCGTGACCGACACCGACCTCGCCGAGTACGACCTCGCAGCCGACGCCCTGACCGGTTCGGTGTTCCGGATGCTCCGACAGGGGCAGCGTGTCTGCTTCGAGCTCGACGGCGACGGCCGGGCGACCCGGCTGAGTCTCGGGTCCGAGCGAGACATGGGCACACCCGACCTCGACGCACACGCCGAGCCCGTCCCCGAGCCGGACGCGAGCTGAGGCACCCGACCCTGAGGAGCGACATGGCGTCCGTCACCACCAACCAGCAGCTCGTCGACTGGGTCGCGGAGTGGCAGGAGATCCTGCAGCCCGACGCAGTGGAGTGGTGCGACGGCTCCGACGAGGAGTACGACCGACTCTGCGCCCTCCTCGTGGAGCAGGGCACCTTCACGCGCCTCGACGACGCCGTGCGCCCGAACAGCTTCCTGGCGACGTCCGACCCGGCCGACGTGGCCCGGGTGGAGGACCGCACCTTCATCGCCTCCGAGCGGGAGATCGACGCCGGACCGACCAACAACTGGCGCGACCCGGCCGAGCTCAAGGCCGAGATGCTCGAGCTGTACCGGGGGGCCATGCGGGGTCGGACCATGTACGTGGTGCCGTTCTCCATGGGTCCGCTCGGCTCGCCGATCGCCCACATCGGCGTGGAGCTGACCGACTCGCCGTACGTGGCGGTGTCCATGCGGATCATGACCCGCATGGGCCAGGGAGCGCTCGACGTCCTCGGTGCCGACGGCGAGTTCGTGCCCTGCGTGCACTCGGTCGGCTACCCGCTCGTCGACGCCGACGGCGTGCGCCGGGACGACGTGGCCTGGCCCTGCGACGGGGACAACAAGTACATCTCGCACTTCCCGGAGACCCGGGAGATCTGGTCGTACGGGTCGGGCTACGGCGGCAACGCCCTGCTCGGCAAGAAGTGCTTCGCGCTGCGGATCGCCTCGACCATGGCCCGTGACGGCGGGTGGATGGCCGAGCACATGCTGATCCTCGGGATCACCCCGCCCGACGGTGAGACGGTCTACGTGGCCGCGGCGTTCCCGTCGGCCTGCGGCAAGACCAACATGGCCATGCTCGTCCCGTCGCTCCCGGGCTGGAAGGTCGAGACGGTCGGCGACGACATCGCCTGGATGGAGTTCGGCGAGGACGGTCGCCTCTACGCGATCAACCCGGAGGCCGGGTTCTTCGGCGTGGCCCCCGGCACGTCCGACACGACCAACCGCAACGCCATGGCCACCCTGTGGGGCAACAGCATCTTCACCAACGTCGCCGCCACCGACGACGGCGACGTGTGGTGGGAGGACATGACCGACGAGCCGCCCGCCCACCTGATCGACTGGCGCGGCCAGGACTGGACGCCGGCGTCGGACTCCCCCGCCGCCCACCCGAACGCCCGGTTCACCGCACCCGCCTCGCAGTGCCCGTCCATCTCCCCCGTGTGGGAGGACCCGGCCGGCGTGCCGATCTCGGCGATCCTCTTCGGCGGGCGACGGGCCACGAACGTCCCGCTCGTCACCGAGTCGACGTCCTGGCAGCACGGCACCTTCCTGGGGTCGATCATGTCCTCGGAGAAGACGGCCGCCGCAGCGGGCGCCATCGGCGACGTGCGGTTCGACCCCTTCGCCATGCTGCCGTTCATGGGCTACAACGTCGGCGACTACATCGGACACTGGCTGGAGATCGGCCGGGCGACCGACGCCGACAAGCTGCCGCGCCTGTTCTGGGTCAACTGGTTCCGCAAGTCCGACACCGGGAGCTTCCTGTGGCCCGGGTTCGGTGAGAACAGCCGGGTCCTCAAGTGGGTCCTCGAGCGGGTGGCCGGCACGGCCGACGCCACCGACACCCCGATCGGTCGGGTGCCCACCCGGGACTCGCTCGACCTCGACGGTCTCGACCTGTCGGAGGAGACGGTCGAGATGCTGCTCGGCGTCGACCCGATCTCCTGGAAGGACGAGGTGGAGCTCATCAACGCCCACTTCGACTCGATCGGTGAGCGGCTGCCCGAGGAGATGCGGACCGAGCTCAGCGAGCTCGAGCGCCGACTCAACGGCTGAGGACGGCGCTCGGCCTCAGCGGTTGAGCGTCATCGACCGGATGAGCAGGCCCATCACGAACAGGCCGCCGAACCCGTAGAGCAGGTACTGCCAGGCCACGAGCTGCTGGCGGTACCCGGCGAGGATCGCCACCGCCACGACGGCGAGGAAGCCGTAGAAGACGTGGAACTCCGGGGCCGGCAGGCCGCCGACGGCGAGCAGGTAGACGCCGAGGGCGACCTGCACGACGATCGACACCTCGGCCGCGACCACGAACCACCACACCGCCCTGACCCGGAACCACGGGACCCAGTGGGCGAGCAGGCACCACACGCCGGCGACACCGTTGGCCACGACGGTCACCCACGCCCACCACTCGTGGATGCCCTGCACCTCGGCGGTCACGTCAGCACGGTACCCCGGCCGACCGGGACCACCGCTCCCCGCCTCAGCGCCAGATCGAGTCGAGGAAGGGCGCGCCCTCGGCCCGCGGTGCCGCCGGGTCGATGTACCACTCGGTGCCGAACGCGGCAGCGAACTCCTCGTCGGACAGCTGGAGGAACCACGAGTCCTCGGGGATCTGGCTGGCGTGCGCCCGCATGGCGTCCCGCTTCGCAGCGAGCCAGTCCGAGACGTCGACGGCGTGGGTGATGATCTCCTCGGGCGAGCCGAACGGCTCGTCGCCGTCCACGTCGGGCACGTCCAGCGTGGCTCCGGGGTCCTCCACCGGCAGCTCGTTGGCGACCTCGCCGACCGCCTCGGCCGCCTGCGCCTCGATCAGGTTGCGGATGTGGTCCCGGTTCATGGTGACCTCGAGGACCCGGGGCACCCCGCTGCGACGGGCCGCGAGGTGGCCCACCCGGTGGACCTGGATGTGGTCCGGGTGGCCGTAGCCGCCGTGGTCGTCGTAGACGGTGAGCACCTGTGGCCGCTCCTCGTCGAGGATCGCCGAGAGGCGGGCCGCCGCCTCGTCCACCTCAGCGGACCAGAACGAGCCCGGAGCGTCGTTGCCCTCGTCGCCGACCACACCCGAGTCCGTGTACCCGAGGAACTCCACCCGGTCGATGCCGAGCACCCGGGCGGCCTCGAGCAGCTCCCCCGTCCGACGCTCGCCGAGCGTCTCACCCGGGGCGAGCACGTCCGGTGCGACCTCCCCGAGCTCCCCGCGGGTCGCCACCACCAGCACGGTGCGGTGCCCGGCGGCGTGCGCGGCGGCGAGCGTCCCTCCGGAGACGATGCACTCGTCGTCGGGGTGGGCGTGGAACGAGACGACGGTGGCCATGTCCGTGACGCTAGCGGTGCTCGCTCAGCCGGCGACGACGCCGTCGCCGCGCAGGGCGGCGAGCCGGCCGGGGTCGATCCCGAGCCACTCGGAGAGCACCTCGTCGGTGTGCTGTCCCTCGTGCGAGGGGGGTCGCTGGATCCCACCCGGCGTCCGGCTGAAGCGGGGGGCCGGGGCCGGCTGCGGGATGCCCGCCACCTCCACGAACGTGCCCCGCTCGACGTTGTGCGGGTGACGTCGGGCCTCGCTCATGGTGAGCACCGGGGCGAAGCACACGTCGGTGCCCTCCATGACCTCGCACCACTCGTCACGGGTGCGGGTCGCGAAGATGGCCGACAGACGCTCGCGCAGCTCGCCCCACCGGGCCCGGTCCATCTGGTGCGGCAGCTCCTCGCCCCGGGACGCGTAGTCCTCGGCCAGGCCGGTGAGCTCGACCAACTGGGCGTAGAACTGCGACTCGATGGAGCCGATGGAGACGTACTCGCCGTCACTGCAACGGTAGGTGTCGTAGAAGTGGGCACCCGTGTCGAGGAGGTTGGCCCCCCGCTCCTCGTTCCAGATCCCCATGGCCGTGAACGCCCACATCATCGTCATGAGGAGCGCCGAGCCGTCGACCATGGCCGCGTCGACCACCTGACCCTCACCCGACCGCTGCGCCTCCAGCAGGCCGCACACCAGACCGAACGCCAGCAGCATGGCGCCGCCGCCGAAGTCCCCGACCAGGTTGATCGGCGGTGTGGGTGGCTCGCCGGCCCGACCCAGGTGCGCCAGCACGCCGGACAGCGCGATGTAGTTGATGTCGTGCCCTGCGGTGTGGGCGTACGGACCCTCCTGACCCCAGCCCGTCATCCGCCCGTAGACCAGGCGCGGGTTGCGCTCCAGGCAGACGTCGGGTCCGAACCCGAGACGCTCCGTGACACCGGGGCGGAACCCCTCCACCAGGGCGTCGGCCCGGTCGACGAGCTCGAGGAGCACCTCGACTCCCGCCGGGGACTTCAGGTCGATCGCCACCGAGCGGCGACCCCGGTTGAGCACGTCCACGGGCGGGGCCGACGGATCTCCCCCCGCCGCCCGGTCGGCACGGTCGACCCGGATCACGTCCGCGCCCATGTCGGCGAGCAGCATGGCGACGAACGGTCCCGGGCCGATCCCCGCCACCTCGATGACCTTCACTCCGTCCAGTGGTCCCACGGACCCTCCTCGCCGTCGTCGGACCCGACCGGGCGGCCGGGTCGAGGTTGTGTGGCTCAGCCGGCTCCGCCGGCCCGTGCGACCGCCGCGGCGACACCGTCGACGATCTGCGACCAGTACTCCGGGGGCAGGTCGTGCGCCATCCGTTCGAGCGTGCGCAGCTCCGCGTCCGGGACGAGCTCGGCGGTGCGCACGCCACCGCTGTGCGCGACCAACCGGTCGGCGTCCCCGTGGAGCACCACCGTCGGGGCCGAGACGCCCGGCAGGTCGGCGGCACGGGAACCGGAGGCCAGGATGGCGGTCAGCTGCCGGGCCACACCGAGCGCGTCGTCGGCCCGCTCGACCGACTGGACCGCACGCTCACGGGCCCGGACCTCGTCGAAGCACCACCCGGTCCCGATGATCCGGGCCAGCTCGACCATGCCGTCGACGCGGGCCGTCCGGTCCTCCGTCGGCGCCAGGACCCCGACGAGCGAGAGCAGCACCTCCGGGTCCGGGACGCCGACGTCGGGCTCTCCGGTCGTCGACATGATCGAGGTGAGCGACGCCACCCGGTCCGGGTGCTCGATCGCCACGGTCTGGGCGATCATGCCGCCCATCGAGGCCCCCACCACGTGGGCCCGGTCGGCACCCACGGCGTCGAGCACCGCCACGGCGTCGCGCGCCATGTCGCTCAGGTCGTACGGAGCGTCGACGGTGCCGCCGGAACCGGCAGCGGCGATGGCCGACAGCACGTCGGGCTCCCGGTCGTGCAGGTGCGTGCTCAGCCCGGTGTCGCGGTTGTCGAACCGGACCACCCGCACGCCGAGCGCACCGAGCCGCTCGCAGAGCTCCACGTCGTAGCCGATCGACTGGGCGCCGAGCCCGCACACGAGCAGCAGCGTCTCGGGGCCGTCCCCGACCGTGTCGTAGTGGAGGTCGATGCCCGGAGCGGAGCTGGTGGTCGGCACGGGAGCAGTGTGTTCGGCGACCCACCCGGGGGTCAATCCGGTCGCCGTCGGCTCGTCGGGCGTGGGGTCAGCGGCGACCGGCGACCTGGCGGCCCGCCACGAGCGTCCGTTCCACCTCGAGCCGGTCGTCGAGCACCACCACGTCGGCGACCGTCCCCGGGACCAGGGTGCGAGGTCCCAGGCCCACCACCCGCGCCGGCGTGGCGGAGCAGGCCGCCGACACCACGTCCCAGCCGAGTCCGAGGGAACGCAGCCGGGCGAGCACGTCCACCGGGCCGAGCCGACCTCCCCGCAACGGACCAGCCTCACCGGGCGGACCGGGCACCGCCGCCACGGCGTCGGTCGTGGCGGCCACCCGACCGGCCGCTGCGGCGAGCGTGAACGCGACCGTCTCGGGGGCGACGTGCTCGAGGTCCGCGACGAGACCGACCGTCACCCGGGGGTCGGCGAGCGCTGCGCCCGCCGGTCCGGGGTCGCGGGCCACGAACCGACGGTGGGCGTTCCAGCAGTGGGTCAGGTGGGTGACCCCGGCGTCGACCGCCGCCCGGAAGGTCCGGACGTCGGCGTCGGTGTGACCGACGGACGCCACGACCCCGCGCGCCCGCAGACGGGCGACGAGGTCCAGGGCTCCCTCGAGCTCCGGCGCCAGGGTCACCATGCCCACCTCGCCGGCGTCGAGCAGCGCGTCGAGGAGGTCGAGGTCGACCGGCACCAGGGTCGACGGGTCGTGCGCACCCGCCCAGGCCGGCGAGAGGAAGGGCCCTTCCAGGTGGGCCCCGAGGATCCGGGCGCCGCCGACCGCGCCCGACGCGGCCACGGACCGGGCCGCGTCGATGGCGCGGAGCGTCACGAGGTAGGTCTCGACCGTGGCGGAGTGGATGGTCGGCTGGAACGCCGTGGCACCGGCGGCGGCCAGGTCGGCCGCCACGGCCAGCACGTCGTCGACCTCGGCGCTGCGCAGGTCCCGTCGACCGAAACCGTTGACCTGCAGGTCGACCAACCCCGGGTGTGCGAGTCCCCGGCCCGCCGGGAGCAGACCCACTCCGTCGACCACACCTCGCTCGAGGTCGACCGCCACGTCACCCGTCACCACCCGACCGTCGACGACGGCGGCGGCCACTCCCAGTCGCTGCAGCTGACCGGCGCCCACGTCGCCGAGGGTAGCCACCCGCCGCTGGCGCCGGTCCCGTCGGGGCGGGCACGCTGTGGGCGGAGCGCCCCCGGGGCGCCCCGCGGTGAGGGTGTGGACGACGGACGGGACGGTCGGGTGGGCGAGGCGATCGACGACGACACGGTCGACGGACCGGCGGGCGACGGGCCCGACGTACGGACGGACCACCTGACCGGGGCCACCACGGTGGTCGTCGGCTCCCGACAGGGGCGACCGAACCTCCCGGCCGACGGCTGCCCGTTCTGCGTCGGCGGACTCGAGGCACCCGAGCCCTACGAGGTCCGGGCGTTCCCCAACCGGTGGCCGGCGCTCGGCGACGGTCGCTGCGAGGTGGTCCTCTACACGCCCGACCACCACCAGACCTTCTGGGGTCTCGGTGTCGACGGCGCCCGGAGGGTCGTGGAGCTGTGGGCCGAGCGGACCCGGGTGCTGGGCGGACGGGACGACGTGGACTACGTCCTCGTGTTCGAGAACCGAGGTCCCGAGGTGGGCGCGACCATCGCCCACCCCCACGGCCAGATCTACGCGTACGACCGGGTGCCACCCACCCCGCTCCGGGCGCTGCTCGACGGCGTGCTGCGGCCCGACGCCGTCGCCGAGGACCTGGTCGTCGGCCGGGCCGGCCGGTGGGTGGCCTGGGTGCCCGAGGCTGCGACCTGGCCCTACGAGGTGCGGATCGCCCCGGTGGACCCCGTCGGGGCGCTGAGCGATCCGGGCTGCGACCTCGACGGGTTCGCCCGGATCCTCGTCGACGTCCTGGCCCGACTGGACCAGCGGTTCGACTCGCCGATGCCCTACATGCTCTGGATCCACCAGCGACCGACCGACGGCGGCGAGTGGCCCGACGCCCGGGTCTGCGTGTTCGTCACCCCCTTCCTGCGGGCTCCGGGCACTCCCCGGTTCGTCGCCGCCGCCGAACTGGGCGGCGGGATCTTCTTCAACCCCGTCGTGCCCGAGGCTGCGGCCGCGGAGCTGCGTGAGCTCCCGGGGGCGCGGACGTGACCGACGAGGAGGTGCGTGCCGTCGCACCGGGCCGGGTGGTGCTGATCGGCGACCACACCGACTACGTCGGAGGGCTGGTCCTCCCCATGGCGATCGACCTCTCGACCGAGGTCCGCGGTCGCCGGACCGGCGGGCACGTCGAGCTGAGCTCCGCCCAGCTCGACGGCGTCGCCCGCTTCGAGGTCCCGGTCACGGACCCCACCTCGGTCACACCCGGGTGGGCCCGCTACGTGGCCGGGGTCGCCGCGGTCATCGGCGCCCGGACCGGTCTGGTCGGCACCGTCGACTCGAGCGTCCCACCGGGCGGCGGTCTCTCGTCGTCCGCAGCGCTCGAGCTGGCCGTCGCGCTCGCCCTCGGCGCTCCGGAGGACGACCCCGTGGAACTCGCCCGACGCTGCCGGAGTGCCGAGGAGACGGCGACCGGGGTGCCCTGCGGGATCATGGACCAGCTCTGTTGTGCCGCCGGTGTCGAGGGCCACGCGCTCCTGATCGACTGTTCCACCGAGACCCACCGCACCGTGCCGGTCCCCGAGGAGCTCGAGGTCTGGGTGGTCGACTCCGGACAGCCGCGCCAGCTCAGCGAGTCGCCCTACGCCGAGCGGCGTCGCGAGGCCGAGGCGGCCGCAGCCCTCCTCGGGCACCTGCCGGACGTGCCGCTCGAGGCGATCGAGGAGCTGCCCGACGACCGGCTCCGTCGCCGGGCGCGCCACGTGCGCACCGAGTGCGACCGCGTGGAGCGCCTCGCTGCGGCGCTCGACCGGGGCGACCTCGACGAGGTCGGCGCGCTGCTCTCGGCGTCGCACCGGTCGCTGCGCGACGACGCCGAGGTCTCGACCCCGGTCCTCGACGCCCTGGTCGCCGACGTCGAGGCCCGCCCCGGCGTGCTCGGCGCCCGGCTGACGGGCGCGGGATTCGGCGGATCGGTCGTCGTGCTCGCCCGCTCGGGTGCCCGACTCGACGACGTCGGGGCCGGGGCCCGACGGGTCAGGCCGAGCGCCGGGGCGCGGACGAGCTGAGGACCGGCGGGTTCAGGCCGGGCCGGGAGGCGTCACGGGCCCGTCGCTGCCGGGGACGTCGAGGCCGCCCTGCTGGATCGTCGGCTCCGACGGCGTGGGCGTCCCGAGCAGGACCGCCTTCTGCCGGGCGAACTCGTCGTCGGTCAGGTGGCCCGCCTCGTGGAGGGACGCCAGCTTGGCGAGTTCGTCCGCGACCGACGGGGCCGGCGCTCCGGCCGCCGGCGCGGCCTGCGCCGCCGAGGCCCCCATCCGCTGGTAGTGGCGGGTCTGGTTGTCCTCCATGGCCTGGTAGATCGTGTTCTGCACCCCGAGCGGGTCCCGGACGTCCTTGAACCGCTGGATCCCGAGCTCGCCGGCGGACTCGATGTGCAGGGTGCCGCAGCCGAACAGCCGCTCGACGAGCCGCTGGTGGAAGAAGATCGTGTTGATGCGGTCGAGCGGGATCTCGACACCCTTCTTGGAGATCACGCCCTCCCGGTAGATGCACCGCTCCGTCGTCACCACGAAGTTCGTCGAGTACCAGGCCACGAGCCGGTGGGCCAGGTGCAGGAGCGCCAGGACGATCAGCGCGAACGCCACCCAGTTGGTGAGCGTGCCGAGCACGCCGTCGCCGCCGAGACGGAGCAGCAGCACCCCCGCCACCGTGGCACCGACCACGTAGAGCACCGAGCGGGTCATCATGACCCAGGACGGGTGCGTGTCGAGGACGATCTGCTCGTCGCCGTACAGCATCTTCGGATCGAACGCCACGTCCTCACCCTACCGGCGGCGGACCAGCCGGTCGCCGACCTGCGCGGCACCGACCGGCGGTCGGACGCGGCCGACCTCGCCGTCACGGGCCGCTGGTACGGTCCGCCCGTGGCGCCCGACGAGCACCGTGACCACCCGGGATCCGGCCGGGACCGACCGCTGGTCGGCGACGAGGGCGCGGCGGCCCGACTGCTCGCCGGCCTGAACGAGGAACAGCGGCGGGCCGTCACCGACCCGTCCCGGCACCTGCGTGTCCTCGCCGGGGCCGGGTCCGGCAAGACCCGGGTCCTCACCCACCGCATCGCCCACCGCAGCGCCGTCCTGGACCTGGCTCCCGAGCGGACGCTCGCGGTCACCTTCACCCGCAAGGCGGCGGGCGAGCTCCGCGACCGGCTCCGTCGGCTCCTGCCGGGCGCGTCGGTGCACGCCGGCACGTTCCACGCCATCGCCTACGCCCAGCTCCGCCAGCGCTGGCAGGACCGTGGCGTCCGACCGCCGGAACTGCTGGATCGGAAGCTGGGGTTCCTCGCCCGGCTGGTGCCGCGGAGCTCGAGCAACTCCACCCTCGCGCTCGACGTGCTGGCCGAGATCGAGTGGGCCTCGGCCCGGGCGCTGCGACCGGACGGCTACCCGGCGGCCGCCGCCGCCGCCCGTCGGCGTCCACCGCTGCCCGCCGAGCAGATCGTCGGGATCTGGGAGTCCTTCGTCGAGCGGAAGCGCCAGCGTCGACTCGTCGACTTCGACGACCTGATCCGGCTCGCGGCGCGCGACCTGGCCGCCGACCCCGAGTACGCAGCGGCGCGACGCTGGCGGTTCCGTCACCTGTTCGTCGACGAGTTCCAGGACGTCAACCCACTGCAGTTCGAGCTGCTCCGCCAGTGGGTCGGGTCGTCGTCCGACCTGTGCGTGGTGGGCGACCCGAACCAGGCGATCTACGCGTGGAACGGCGCCGACGCCGAGTACCTCGAGCGCTTCGCCGAGTTCTTCCCGGGCGCCGGGAGCGTGACGCTGGCCGACAACTACCGGTCGACCCCGCAGATCCTCGCTGCCGCCAACGCCGTGCTGGCCACCGGACCCCGGGCGGTCGTCCCGCTGGTCCCCCACCGACCCCCCGGGCCGGTCCCGAGCATCTCCGCCCACGACGACGAGGTGGCCGAGGCCCGGGCCGTCGCCCGCGCGCTGCGTGACGGCCACCGACCGGGGGTGCCCTGGTCCCAGCAGGCGGTGCTGGTCCGCACCAACGCGCAGACGGCGGCCGTGGCGGAGGCGCTCGGGGCCGCAGGCATCCCCCACCACGTGCGCGGCGCGGGCAGCCTGCTCGAGCAGCCCGAGGTGCGGGCCGCGCTCGACGGGGTCCGTCGGGCCCCGTCGCTCGAGGTGGCCATCGCCGACCTCGAGTCGGAGGTCGTCCGACGTGGCGCCGCCCGGACCGGCGACGGCGACGACACCGCTGACGGCGACGACACCGCTGAGGGCGAGGACACCGCTGGCGGCGAGGACACCGCTGGCGGCGAGGACACCGGAGCACGGCGGGGCACTGCGACGAGCGACGTCGCGCCCGAGCTCGACGAGCGAGCCGCCAACGTCGCCGAGCTCGTCCGCCTCGGTCGCGAGTACCAGGCGCTCGAGCCCACGGCCGACCTGCCCGGATTCCTGGCGTGGCTCACCTCGACGCTGCGCAACGAGGACGGTGCCGGTCGCGACCGGGTCGAGATCGTGACCTTCCACGCCGCCAAGGGTCTCGAGTGGGCGACGGTCCACGTCGCCGGCCTCGAGGTCGGCCTCGTCCCCATCCACCACGCACAGGACGAACCCGCTGCGATCGACGAGGAGCGGCGCCTCCTCTACGTGGCGCTCACCCGGGCCCGGGAGGAGCTCCACTGCCACTGGGCCCGCCGCCGGTCGTTCGGGTCGCGGTCGTCACGACGCAGCCCCTCCCCGTGGCTCGAACCCATCGCGACCACGACCGGTGCGAGGGCCGCCGAGGTGGACCGGACACGGGGCACCCGGCGGGCTGCAGACGCCCGGCGACTGGTCCGACCGCGCGGCGACCGGCCCGCGGCCGACGAGCTCGGAGCCGAGGACCAGGCGGTCTTCGAGGCGCTCCGGGCCTGGCGCCTCGAACGGGCCAGGGGTGCCGACGTCCCGGCCTACGTGATCTTCAACGACGCCGTGCTCCGCGAGGTCGCTCGTCGACGCCCGACCGACCGGGCCGCGCTGCTCACCGTCCCGGGGATCGGACCCGTCAAGGTCGAGCGCTTCGGCGACGAGCTGCTCGCGATCGTGTCCGGGGCGGCCTGAGTCCCGGGACCGGGTGGTGCCGGTCAGTCCTCGCTGTCGCGGTCCCGGGCGTCGAGCAGCTCACGGAACCGCTCCACGTCGAACGAGACGAACAGTGCTCGGGCCTCGGCGAGGACCGCCCCGCCGTCCTGGCCCGGCTCGTCGAGTCGCAGCACCCCGGTGGCCCAGGTCTTGCGCCCCTCGGTGGAGTCGAGCCAGCCCTCGAGCACGAGCGGTCGCTGCAGCGGTGTGGGACGGCGGTAGTCGATCTCCAGACGAGCCGTCATGCCCGCCGTCCCTGCCAGCGACTGGGCGGCGCCGAGGAGCTCGTCGAACACCGCCGCCACGTACCCGCCGTGCACGCAGCCGGGCGGGCCCTCGTAGGCGGCGCCGAACGTCACCCGGCCCACCACCCGCTCGGACTCCTGGCTGAGCTCGACCGGCGGCGACAACGGGTTGGCCAGTCCGATGAACGGACTGTGGTCGAACACGGCGAAGAACTCGGGGGACTCCCGGGTCAGGGCGTCGACCACCGACTCACCGTCGAGGACCTCGATCTCGGACGGCGGCGCCTGCTCCCCGAGGTGGTCCCGCATGGAGGAGCCGGCGTTCGCCGCCTCGGAGAATCCCAGGTAGGTCGACCCCCGGGGCAACGACTCGAACAGCGCCGCGACCTCGTCGAGCTGGTCGGCGGCGGCGGTGAGCTGCTCGTCCGATGCGGTGGTCGAGACCAGGTGCTCGATCAGGCGCCTCGCCGCTGCGGCGAGTCGGCGGAGCTCGGCGCGACGGTGCGTCTGCGGCAGTCCGCGCAACCCCTCGATCCGGACGCTCACCGGCGGCTCCGGCCGGTCGGTCGGCTCCTCGCCGTCGCTCACGCCGCCCCCACCGCGTCCAGGTCGTACCAGGCCAGGACGGGAGCGTGGTCCGAGGGCTTGGTCCCCTTCCGGGCGTTGCGGTCCACGAGGTCGGCAGTGGCCACGTCCGCGAGCGGTCGCGTGGCGAGGAGGTAGTCGATCCGGATCCCCCGGCGCTTGTGGAAGTCGCCGTTGCGGTAGTCCCAGAAGGTGTAGATGCCACCCTCCGGGTACCGGGCGCGCAGCGTGTCGACGAGCCCCCAGTCGACGACCTCTGCGAGCGCCGCCCGCTCGGCCGCCGTCACGTGCGTCGAGCCCTCGAACGCCTGTGGGCTCCAGACGTCGAGGTCGGTCGGAGCGACGTTCCAGTCGCCCATCACCACGAGCAACTCGTCGGGCCGGTGGTGGGCGTCGAGGTGGGAACGGAGGCGGCCCAGCCAGTCGAGCTTGTAGCGGTAGTGGTCGTGATCGACCTCGCGACCGTTGGGCACGTAGAGCGACGCCACCCGGACCCCCCCGCAGGTCGCCCAGATCGCCCGGGCGTCCGGGTCCGGCTCCCGTCCGTCGTCGAACCCGGTCACGACGTCGGTGATGCCCACCCTCGACAGGATCGCCACACCGTTCCACCGACCCTGGCCGTGGTGGACCGACTCGTAGCCCAGGCGCTCGAAGTCGAGGGCGGGGAACGCCGAGTCGGCGAGCTTGGTCTCCTGCACGCAGAGCACGTCGGGCCGCACCGCCTCGAGCCACTCCTCCACTCGGGGCATCCGGGCGTTCAGGGAGTTGACGTTCCACGTCGCGACGAGCACGACGCTGAATCTAGGCCACGACGGTGCCGGGCCCGGTCGGTGGACCGAGGCCGGAGGGACGCCCCGGTAGGCTGCCGCCGTGAGCGACTCGGAACAGGGATCGGCCGGTGACTCCGACGGCGAGCTGATCGAGGAGGTCGGGCCCAACGCCTGGCTCGTCGACGAACTCCACGAGGCCTACCTCCGGGATCCCGGTTCCGTCAGCGAACGCTGGCGGGCGTACTTCGCCGAACGCGAGACCCACGGCGGCGGCAACGGGTCCCGGCCCGGCGTCTCCCCGATCGTCACGTCGACCGGCCCGGCGCCGACCGTCGACGCTCCCGCTGCGCCGTCCGGGACCCCAGCCACCCCTCCGGACGCGACACCGTCCTCGGCGCCGGTCGCCCCGCGACCGGCGACGCCGACACCAGCGACCACGGCCGGCGAGGGTGCGACCGGCGACGAGGGCGGGACCGACCGGGTCGAGCCGATCCGCGGTGTGGCCAAGCGGATCGTGGAGAACATGGAGGCCAGCCGGTCGGTGCCGACGGCCACGTCGTTCCGGGAGGTCCCGGCCAAGCTGCTCGAGATCAACCGGTCCGTCATCAACGGACACCTGGGCCGGACGTCGGGTGGGAAGGTCAGCTTCACCCACCTGATCGGCTACGCCGTGGTGCGCGCCCTGACCGACCACGTGCCGGCGCTCAACAACGCCTTCGCCACCGACGAGTCCGGGTCACCCGAGATCGTCCGGCACGCCCACGTGAACCTCGGCCTGGCGATCGACCTCGCCAAGCCCGACGGCTCCCGCGCCCTGCTGGTCCCCGTGATCCGCGGCGCCGAGTCGCTCGACTTCGCCGCGTTCGCCGCCGCCTACGACGACCTGGTCGCCCGGGCCAAGTCGAACCGACTCGGCGTGGACGACTTCCAGGGGGCAACGGTCACGCTCACCAACCCCGGGACCATCGGGACGGAGCGGTCGGTTCCCCGGCTCATGCCGGGTCAGGGCGCGATCATCGGCGTGGGGTCGCTCTCCTTCCCCACGGCGTTCGCCGGGGCCGACCCGCACACGATCGCCGAGCTGGGGTTGTCCAAGGTGATCACGCTCTCGTCCACCTACGACCACCGCATCATCCAGGGCGCCGAGTCGGGGACCTTCCTGAAGATCGTCCACGAGATGCTGCTCGGTGAGCACCACTTCTACGACGGGATCTTCCGCGACCTCGGCGTGCCCTACTCCTCGGTGCAGTGGCGCCAGGACCACCACGACCCGGGACACGACGACGGCGAGCACACCCAGGCCGCCAAGCAGATGCAGGTGTCGACCCTCATCAACATGTACCGGGTCCGCGGCCACCTGATCGCCAACCTCGACCCGTTGGCGGCGAGCGTCCCCGAGATGCACGCGGAGCTGGATCCGGCGACCTACGGGTTGACCATCTGGGACCTCGACCGCGAGTTCCTGACGGGCAGCGAGTTCGGGATCTACTCGCCGGTCGGCGGGGTGATCCACCAGACGCTCGGTGACCTGCTCCACCTCCTGCGCGACGCCTACTGCCGGACCATCGGCATCGAGTACATGCACATCCAGGACCCGGCCGAGAAGCGGTGGATCCAGGAGCAGGTCGAGGGGGTCGACGCCCGCCCGTCACCCGAGGACCAGCAGCACATCCTCGCCAACCTCAACGCGGCCGAGGCGCTCGAGAAGTTCCTGGCGACGAAGTACCTGGGTCAGAAGCGCTTCGGGATCGAGGGTGCCGAGTCCCTGGTGCCGATCCTCGACAGCATCCTCACCCACGCCGCCGACCACGGGCTGGACTCGGTGGTGCTCGGGATGCCGCACCGCGGCCGTCTCAACGTGCTCG
>CAIQNH010000133.1 GCA_903873135.1 uncultured Actinomycetes bacterium | reverse complement strand
GCCAAGGTTGAGGTCGCCGGTTCGAGGCCGGTCGTCCGCTCCACGACCAAGAGGGTCGCCACCCCGGCGACGTGGCCGAGTGGTTAGGCAGCGGCCTGCAAAGCCGTGTACACCGGTTCGATTCCGGTCGTCGCCTCTGAGACAACTACGGGTGCACCGTGCCGTCCGGCATCGTCGCCCCGTCCAGTACCGCACCCGACAGATCCGCACCGGTGATCTCCGCACCGGTCAGGTCCGCCCTCCTCAGATTGGCCTTGGTCAGCCGGGCGCCCGTCAGGTCCGCACCCCGCAGATCCGCCCGCACCAGCAGGGTGAACCGCAGGTCCGCACCCTGGAGGTCCGCCGACGCCAGCACGGCACCCGTCATCACCGAGTCCGTGAACCTCACCCCACTCGCCCGAGCCCGGCGCAGCACCACCCCCCGGAGCCCGGTCCGCCTGAGGTCGGCGCCCGTCACGTCGGCATCGGTGAGGTCCGCCTCCGAGAGGTCGGCCGACCGAGCAACTGCCCCAACGAGCGTCGCACCCGTCAGGTTCGCCCGGCGGAGGTTGGCGCGCTTGATCCTGGCCCTGGTGAGGTCGACGCCGGCGAGGTCGGCCTCGAGGAGGAACGCGTCCTTGAGTCGGACACCGGGTCCGATCGTGTCGCCGCCGTGCTGCCCGACGTGACTCAGGTCGGGGTTCCACACGGTGCCGTCCGGCATCGTGGTTCCGGTGAAGCGGACTCCCTTGAGGCGTCGGTGCGTCATCATGCCCTGCAGGTTGCCTCCGGTGAGGTCCGCTCCGGACAGGTTCGCCCGGTGGAGGGTGGTGTAACCCAGGTCGGCCTTCCGGAGGATCGTCCCGACCATGTGGGCGTCACGGGCGTCGACGCTGCTGAGTTCGACGCCGGTGAGGTCCGCGCCGCTGAGGTCGGTCCGTCGGAGCCAGCACCGGGACATCCTCGCCCCGCTGAGGGTCGCGCCGCTCAGGTCGGCGTCAGGGATCCGGGCGCGGGCCAGGTTGGCTCCGGTGAGGTCGGCACCCCGGAGCACGGCTCCTTGGAGGCTGGCGCCATTGAGGTCGGCGCCGCGGAGGTCCGCGCCGGTCAGGTCCGCACCGATCAGGTCGGCCGCGCTCAGGAACGCTCCGGGCTCGATGGTGTGGCCGTTCCACTCCACCTGTCGAGGCTACCGGCGGGCCGGCTCGACCTGCCGGACCCGCTCAGCCGTGGCCCGTCTCGTGACCAGCGTCGTCGTCGCTGCGTTCCTCGCGGGTCGCCCTGGTCGTGACGCGGGACTGGCCGTCGACCGGCCGCCCGCACCGTCGCCGGTGACGCGGCCCGTGAGGGCTGGGGCTGCGCGCCGGGGGAGGTCACGCTGGGCGCGCGCAAGCTGCAGGCAGCCCTGAACAACCTGCTCCCGGGAACCGGCGCGTCCCCGGATCGGTCGTCCCGGATCAGTCCTCGGAGAACGGCCGCTGACAGAAGATCACGTGGGAGATGTCCTGGCCCGAGGTGTGGGTGTAGGACTGGCCGACCGCCGGTGCGGCGACGAGTTGGTTCGCCTGGGTGCCGGAGCCGGCCTTGATCACGAGGAGCGTCCAGACGTTCCCGAACTCCGGAACCGGCATCACGAAGGGGGTGGCCACCGGCTCGAGCTTGGTGCAGATTCCGTTGGTCGGCCCGGTGAAGTAGTTCGGGTTGTTGTAGATCGGGTTCTGGGGCAGGTACGTCGGCGGCACCGTGGTCGGCGGTCCGGGCACCGTGGTCGTGGGGACCTGGACGCACGGTCCGTCGGTGCCCGAGGGACCGAAGGTGATCGAGATGTCGTCCGGGCCCGTGGTCCCGGTCCCCGGAGGTGCACCCGTGACACACCCGGCCAGCACCAAGCTCGAGCCGGTGGCCACCCCCTTCGTGATGCCGGTTCCGGAGTTCGGGAACGTCTGGACGCTCCTC
>CAIQNH010000132.1 GCA_903873135.1 uncultured Actinomycetes bacterium | reverse complement strand
GTACCCACGAGCGCCGGGAGCTGCTCGGCCGACCACCCGCCGGACACCTCGGCCGGGTCACCGGCATCCGCTCTGCGGTCCTCGTCCGTGGTGCACCCGGCGACCAGCGCCAACGCCAACACCACGGCCACCGTGCGCACAACCAATCTACTGAACCGCTGCATCCGACCTCGACTCCTCACGCCGGGGGCCCGACGCCCACCGGCACCATGTCCGCCCATACGGTACCGAGTGGACCGTCGGTTCACGCCGGTCCGTCCGCCGGGGGCGACGTCGCGGCCGTGAGCACGTTCGCAGTCACCACCGCGGACCACAGTTCCCCGAGGGCGAGCACCTCCCCGCCGGCGGCGCCCGCAGCCACGTCAGCCTCCGCCGAGGCGACCGCCCAGGCGGACACCCACACCGGGTAGCTCGTGTCGACACCCCGGCCGGCGAGGTTCCCGGCGGCCGCGGTGACCGTCTCGGATGCGTTGCGGACGGCCTTGTCGAGCGCCGGCTGGTCGGCCGGCACACCGACGTCGGTGCCGAGACCGAACCGGTCGAGTCCGTAGGACTGCCGTCCGGCCACCTGCTCGGTGGTGATGAACCACCACGACAGCGCAGCCGCAGCACGGACCTCCGGACTCGACCCGCCCGCCACGAGGGTCGACAATGCGACGGTCGCGCCCGCCGCGACCTGCGTCGTGACCGGGTCGGCTCCGAGCGAACCGAGGACGTCGACTGCGTATCCCTCGTTGGCACGAGCCGCCGACTCAATGAGCATCGTGTAGCCGTCGAGGAAGGCTCCGGGGTCCGCCGGCAACGAGGCGTCACCGTCGACGAGTTCGTCGACCGCCGCGAGCGCGTCGGGCCACATCACGTCGACATTGGCTCGCAGCCCCGCCAGTGTCCCGGCCAGGTCACCCATCTGGTCGGCCGCGATCACCGTCGGGAGCGATGAGTCCACCGACTCGGCGACCGCTCGTGCGTAGGTGAGCCACCCGAGGGCAGCCGGGAGGTTCAATCGAGCCACGACCGATCGCGTCGCGGGGTCACCGGCGCGTGCGAGTGCTGCTTCCGCCGCTGCCACGACGGCTGCGGCCTCGGCCTCCAGGCGCATCCGCTCAGGGTCGAGGCCTCCGGCGTTCGCCGCAGCGACCGTCGACTCCGCTGCGATGTCACGCACGAGTCGCAGCCACCCGTCGGTCGCCGTGCCGTAGGCGCTGGCGAGCGCACCGTCGGCGAGCGCCTGCTGCGCCGCGGCCAACCGGGCGGTGGGCACCGCCCGAGCGGCCGGCGAGACGGCCGAGCTCGCCAGGGCGGCGTCGAGTCGGGTCACCATCGCAGCCGCAGTCGACGCCGCCACCGCATCGACGGCTGGGGTCAGCGGCGGAGCCGAGTCGGGTCCGGCGGTGATGGGTCCGCCGGTGAATGCGGCCACCGCCTCACCGAGGTCGGCCACGGGACGGACCTCCACGCCGAGCGACGCACCGAGTGCCACGACGTCCAGGCCCGTCCCCGGGTCACGATCCCCGGCGTTGCCGACCGGTACGAGCACCAGGTCGAAGCCCTCGTCCGCAGCCGCACGCACCTTCGCCGGCACGCCGCTGACGCGTCCGACCGCTGCATCGGGGGAGATGGTCCCCGTCATTGTGACCCCCTCGCGCAGGGTCTGGCCGCGGATGGCGGCCAGGACTCCGACGGCGAGCGCGGCGCCACCAGATGGCCCATCGATTCGGCCCGTGACCGTGAAGCGGATCCTGATACTGCTCGGGTCGACACCGCTGACCAACGTCGCCACCGTCGCCGCCGACGCCGATGCCGCCAGCCACGCCGGACCGGCACCCTCCGCCCGGGAGTCGGCGAGGTCGACCGTGTAGCCGCCATCGCCGTCGCCGACCAGGACGCGGGCACGTTCGACACCCCCGGTCGAAGCGTCGCCGCTGCCGGCGGCCCACAGGACCGGGACCACCAGCTCGCCCGCAGCGGGACGACCGCAGCCGGCGAGCAGCAGTGCCAGGAGACCGACGACGATGGTCGCCGCGGCGGCAACCGGCGCCGGTCGCCGCCGGGGCGCAGCCACGAGCATGCTCAGCGGAGGAGCGTCACATCAGCGAAGACGACACCCGTCTCTCCACCGGACACCGTGATCTTGCACTGCAGCTGCGTCCCGGTGCTGCGCGGGTTGGAGACCTCGCACTTCGACCCCTTGTCCGCACCGGTCTTGGGGTCGATGACCACGTTCGCAGTGGCCCGGGCGCCGCCCAGGTTCGGCTCGGCGTCGTTGACGACGTAGGTGGCGGTGTACCGGCTGTCCTGACTGATCGAGCGGTACCCGCCGGCGAGCCCGGTGGCGTTCGGCGCCACGGTGGACGGGTTGCCCGCTGCGGGCACGCCGATCATCGCCGTCGTG
>CAIQNH010000131.1 GCA_903873135.1 uncultured Actinomycetes bacterium | reverse complement strand
TCGCGGGTGAGGATGCGCGAGGGTGGTGGCGGGAGCGTCACGACGACGTGGTCGAACTCCGAGCCCTGGGACTTGTGGATGCTCATCGCCCACTGGGTGGTGTAGTCGGCGAGTCGAGCCGAGGGCACGCGCTGTGGCGTCGGTTCACGTGGGAACCACACGTCGTGGTGGTCACCGGTGGTGTCCCGAACTGCAACACCGACATCTCCGTTGAACACGCCGTTGAGGTAGTCGTTGCGGAGCACCATGACCGGACGACCGGAGTACCAGTCGCCGTACCCGACGAGTCCCCTGCGTCGGAGGTGGTCCTCGACGGTGCGATTCCACTGGTCCACTCCGGTGGGTCCCCGCCGGAGTGCAGCGAGCACCTTCACGTGGTTGAGCTGGCCGAACAGCTCGCGGAGGGCCACCGGGTCGACGAGCGGATCACCCCTGAACGCCCTGGCCCCGGCGATCAGTGCCTCCGCGTTCTCGAGCAGCAACGAGCGGATCCGGGCCACTCCGTCCGGTCCTCCAGCTCGATCCGGGTCGATCCACTCCACTCCCTCGAGCCCTCCGCTGAGCGCTGCGAGGACCTGATCCGCCTCACCCGAGCGAATGAGGTCGGCGAGCTCCAGGATCTCGACGTCGTCCTCGGTCCGGTGGGGTGTCTCGAGCTCCACCGCGTTCCCGGCGAGCACCGTCGGGGGTGCCCCACGCCCACCAGTACCCGGACCTCGGCCCAGGAGGTCGCCGAGGACGCTGCCCGCCTCCACGCTGGCGAGCTGATCCGGATCGCCGACGAGCAGCAGCGTGGCGTCAGGCGGCACAGCGGCGAGGAGACCTGCCATCAGAGCGAGCGACACCATGGAGACCTCGTCCACCACGACCACGTCCGCTGCCACCGGGTTGCCAGGTCCGTGGTCGAACCCACCGTGACGGCCACGGCCGAGGAGGCGATGGATGGTCGTGGCCTCGAGCCCCTCGAGGACGGTGCGCTCCTCGTCGGTGAGCTCGGAGCGGAGCAGGTCCAGCGACCCGCGGATCGCCTCGGTCATGCGTGACGCCGCCTTGCCCGTCGGAGCCACCAACCGGACTCGGAGCGCCACACCCTCGCGAACGCTGGCACGAACGAGTGCTGCGAGGAGCGTGGCGATGGTGGTGGTCTTGCCGGTCCCCGGTCCACCGGAGACGACGACCAACCGCGAGTCCGACGCTGCGAGCGCAGCCTGTCGCTGGCGGGGATCCACCTCGTCGCCACCCCGGGCTCGGCTCGCCGCCCCGAACATCGACTCGACGTCCTCCGCTCCGACGACGACAGCACCTCCCGCACCGGGCCGACTCCGGTTGCGCAGATCGGCGGCGACGAACTCCTCGAGGACCCAGTGACGGTGCAGGTACACGCGGTCGCCCTCGACGACGACCGGAGCGACCACTCCGGGAATCGAGGCGGCGAGCGGGGAGTCGGCGACCAGACCAGCCCACGCAGTCGGGTCCGGCCAGCGGAGCTCGTCCAGTCGCACGACGTCTCCGGTCTCCTCGGTTCCACCGAGCGCGCGGGGCTCCGAGACGTCGGACCCGACTGCGTCCGGGATCTCCTCCGCCGCCGGCACGACCTGCTCGGCGACCTGCGAGAGTTCGACACAGACCGACCCCGTGGTCGGGGCGCGGACAGCCAGGGCCACTGCCAGGAGCACCTCCGGACGCGTCTCACCAGCTGTCACAGACAACAAGGCGGCGGTGCGGGCCTGCCCCGGGGTGAGCACCGTCGCCCGCACGAAGGGTTCGAGCTCGGGAGGGACGCTCGGGAAGCGATCGTCGATCGTCACGACGGGTCACCGCCCGACAGCAACTCGTCGAGCTCCCTGATCATGTCCACCGGGAGTTGCCACGACAGCACACCGGATCGCCCGCCATCCCGGTCGACCGGTGTCGACTCCCCCACCATGCCGCGGACGAAGAAGTAGCCCACGGGGCCGAGGTGAACTGCAGGGTCGTACCCGGGTTGTCGCCACCTGAGGTAACGGTGGAGCACCACCGTGTACACGACGGCCTGCAGCGCGTAGTTGGTGTCGAGCATGGCACGCCGGACCACCCTCGGGTCGCTGGTGTCGTAGTGACGCAGGAGGTGATCCTCACCAAGGGGACTCAGGTTGTTGGTCTTGTAGTCGACCACGGAGTAGCACGGTCCGGCATCCGTCCGACGCTGGAGGACCAGGTCGATGCTGCCGGTGAGGACGCCCTCGAGCAGGCGTCCACCCAGACGGCCGACCAGCCGGTCCGCCCAGTCGCCGTAGGGAGTCCCGCCGAGGTGGCGGGCCAGCACCTCTGCGATACGCCCAGCAGCGAACGCACGTCCCGGGGCGAGGGGCAGCTCGAAGCGCAGCTCGTCCAGACGGTGAGCTGCCCCGAGCTCGGACATGCTGATCTCACCGAACGCACCTCCGAGCGGCGTGCTGACCGCAGCGTCGAGCGCCGCGGTCAGCCGGTCGACGGCGTCGTCGGTCGGCGGCCGGTAGGACGTGTCGGCCTCGATCTGGTCGCGGAGGTCAGCAGCGAGCGTGTCGCTGGTGAAGTCCACGTGCTCGAAGACCCTGTGCACCATCGTGCCGAAGTCCGCACCAGCACCGAGGCCCTCGAACGGGCTGCGCTGGTCCCACTCCGGTCCGAGCGACGACCGCTCCGACTCGACCACAGCGTCCTCCGGACCCGCCACCAGCACGGGAGCGAGCACCTCGTCGGCGGCACCGGAGTCGGCAC
>CAIQNH010000130.1 GCA_903873135.1 uncultured Actinomycetes bacterium | reverse complement strand
CTCTGCGGCGCGACGAACGGCGAGTTCTCCGGCACGGTGGACGACCTCGTGATCGACATCTCGACCACGGCGATCGACGGCGACGGCGGCGTCCTGGCCCGAGCCGGTCCCTGCATCGTCAACGCCGTCGACCGGCTGCCCCGGTTCGGCGTCATGGAGTTCGACTCGGCCGACCTGTCCGACCTGGTGGCGTCGGGTCTGCTGGACGACGTGATCGTCCACGAGATGACCCACGTCCTCGGCTTCGGCACGGTGTGGTCCTCGCTGCCCTCGGGCAGCGTCATCTCCGGCGCCGGGACGACCGACCCCCGCTACCAGGGCCCACGGGGCATCGCCGAGTGGTCGGCGCTCGGAGGTGCCGGCGCGGTGCCGGTCGAGGCCAACGGTGGACCGGGCACGGCCGACAGCCACTGGCGCGAGAGCCTGTTCGCCAACGAGCTCATGACCGGGTTCATCAACGCCGGCACCAACCCGCTCAGCCGACTGACGGCAGCGTCGCTGGCGGACCTCGGGTACCTCGTCGACGTGGACGCGACCGACGCCTACACGCCGCCGTCGATCCCGCCGACGCTGTCGGCGCTCCGGGCCCCGGCGGTGGAGATCGTGACCGAGCGACTCGGCCCGATCGGTGCCGCCTGAGTAGCCTCCCGCCATGGGTGATCTGAGCGTCGCAGCCGTCCCCTTCTACTTCGCGGCCATGTCGGCGGAGGCCTGGCACCACCACCGTCGGCAGCAGCGCACCGGCGAGACCACCCCCGGCGACTACACGCCCGCCGACACGGTGGCGAGCCTCACGATGGGGACCGCCAGCCTGGTCGCCCCGTTCGTCCTCCCGAAGCTGGTCCAGCGGCTCGACCTGACCCGGTCGCGACGTCGACGCCTGGTGCTCGGCGCCGCCGGGGCGGCCGTCGCCACCACCGTCGTGGCCGACGTGGCCGCCCGGATCGCCGAGGCCCGGGCCCAGGGGCTCGAGGCCGGCCAGGTGCCCGACTCGCCCGCTGCCCTCGCCGGCGTCGACGCCACCACCGAGGGTGGGACCGTCGTCGACCGCAGCGCCGAGCCCCGCCGGTGGCGACGGATCGCCGCCCGGGCCCGGAAGGTGGCCGGGTCGGGGGCCGTCGCGTCGGTGGCCGCCGTCGGCGCCGCCGTGTGCGGGACCCTGGCCGCCCAGACCACGGCGAAGCGACTGTTCGAGCGGCGTCCGGGGCCCGACCTGGGCGAGGGGCCGCTCGCGTGGGCGGTGGCGCTCCTCGGCTGGGACTTCCTCTACTACTGGAACCACCGGTTCATGCACACGAGCCGGTACATGTGGGCGATCCACGTGGTCCACCACTCGAGCGAGCGCTACAACCTGTCCACGGCGCTGCGACAGCCCGTCGCCGACGCCCTCGGGACGTTCGTCCCCTACGGGGCGCTCGCACTGCTCGGCGTGCGGCCGCACATCATCCAGCAGTCACGGGCGATCAACCTGATCTACCAGTTCTGGATCCACACCGATGCGATCGACCGGATCGGTCCGTTCGAACGCTGGTTCAACTCGGCCTCGCACCACCGGGTGCACCACGGGTCGAACCTCCGGTACATCGACCGCAACCACGGCGGCATCCTGATCGTCTGGGACCGCCTGTTCGGCACGTTCACCCCCGAGGACCCGGCCGAGCCCGTGGTCTACGGGCTCACCAAGAACGTCGAGTCCTACAACCCGGTCCGGATCGCCACGCACGAGCACGCCGACATGCTCGCCGACGTGGCGGGGGCCGACGACTGGTCGGACCGGCTCTCGTTCGTGCTCCGTGGGCCGGGCTGGGCGTACCAGCGACACCGCGAACTGGCCGATCAGGCCACCGGATCCGGAGCCACCTCGATGCGCCCGGAGCTGGCCGCCTCGGCGAACGCCCGGTAGTCCGCCTCGACCTGATCGGCGTACCGCCGGCAGCACGCCACCATCGCCTCGTCGAACTTGGTCGACTCGCCCAGGTAGGCCGAGATGGCCACGGCGTCACCCGACTTGGCGTGCGCCCGGGCCAGCGTCCACCCGCAACGCTCGAGGTAGCGGATCGCCGCCGGCTGACGCAGCGTGGTCAGGTCGATCGAACCCTTCATGTCCCGGAACTGGCGGAGGTAGTAGTCGTGTCCGGCCATGTGCGCCCACCCGAGGAACGGGTCCGTGGCGGCCTGCATGATCCGCTGGCCCTCGACGACCCGTTGCCCCTCGGTGGAGAAGCGTGACACGTTCCACCACGGGGCCAGCACCGACGTCGAGGCCTGCTTGATCTGCAGGATCATGAGGTCGTCCGGGTCCCGGCCCTCGCCGAGCACGATGAAGCACCGGGTGCCGACGCTCCCCACGCCGACGACCTTGAGCGCCTCGTCCAGGACCCGGTACCGCGCCATGAGCACCTGCACGTCGTGCGGGAGCGACACCAGGTAGTCGACGAGGAAGCGGCGGACCGCATCCGAGATCCGGTCCTGGTCACCGTCGGCGTAGAAGGACTCGACGCGGTGCAGCAGCGGCGGGTCGTCCCGAAACCGACGACGTCCGTCGACCACCTCCGTGAACTTCGACACCGCCTTCTGCAGGTCGTTGGAGCGCGCCTTGGCGGCCGTCCGCTCGAGCTGACGCCGACCCTTGGCGTCCGCCTGCTCCTCGAGGTCCTCGATGCGCAGCACCGAGAACCACACGTCGAGGTTCGACTCGTCCGCGAACGAGGCGAGCGCCTCGCGGTAGCTGGACACCGTGGCCCGCACCAGGTCGTCCTGGACACCCGGGTTCCAGCCGCGGTCGCGGCCGAGCAGCACGGCGGAGGCGGCCAGCCGCACGACGTCCCACTCGAACGGTCCCAGGTGGGTCTCGTCGAAGTCGTTGAGGTCGAACACGAGCGCCCGCTCGGGCGAGCCGAACAGACCGAAGTTCGCCAGGTGCGCGTCGCCGCAGAGCTGGACGACGAGCCCCGTGGACGGGAGGACGCCCAGGTCGGCGGCCATGATCGCGGCGCCGCCCCGGTAGAAGGCGAACGGGCTCTGCAGCATCCGACGGTGCCGCTCGGGGACCAGCTGCTGGAGCCGGTCGGCGTCCTGCTCCTCGAGGATCGCCACCGGATCGCGACGGTCGGCTGCCGGGGACCACTCGCCGAAGGTCCGGCGGGGCCGGTCGGTGCGGGCCGCCCGACCCTGTTCGGACCGCTCCTGCGGGGTCAGCCGGGCCGAGGAACCCAGCAGGTGGACGACGGCGGGATCGAGGTGGTCCCCGTCGTCGGAGAGGTGGGAGACGGAGGTCACGGAGCCGAGGGTAGGCACCCACCGGGTAGGTTGCACGTCCGTGACCCCGGCGACGACCGTCCTGCTCGACGCCGACACCGTCGCCGGCTGGCGCCGCACCGCCCCGTCGCTCGACCAGCTCCACCAGGCCATCGACGACCTGGCGCACGAACACCCCGACGCCACCGTCGCCGTGGTGGCCGACCCGTCGCTGAAGTGGGCGCTGTCCGCAGCCGACCAGGAGCGGTTCGAGGACGACATCGTCTCCCGCACCGTCGTGTGCGCACCGGCCGGCACCCGGGACGGCCACGACGCCTGGATCGCCGCCGTGGCCCGAGCCGCCGGCGACGACGGCCGACGGGTGGTCGTGGTCACCGACCGGGCCCTCGCCGACCTGCCGATCGCCCGGCTGCGCCGGGTGGGCGAGCGGTTCAGCTTCGACCTGGCCGGAGCCGCCCCGATCAGTCGGGAGGCGGTTCGAGATTCGGGATCCAGTCGTCGTCGCCGGGGACGACGCTGAACGCCTCGGGCGGACCCCACGAGTCACGGAAGTAGGGCACGACCGGCCGCGGCGAGTCGAGCACCGGCTGGACGACACGCCACGACTCCTCGACGGTGTCCTGCCGGGCGAACAGCCGGGCGTCGCCGACGATGACGTCGCCGAGCAGCCGCTCGTAGGCGGGCGCACCCGTGGGCGCCTGCCGGCCGTCCACCTCCAGCTCGACCGTCCGGGTCCGCATCTCCTCGCCGGGCGCCTTGAACTGCAGCTCGAGCTGCACCATGGAGTCCGGGCCGAGCCGGAACCGGAACCGGTTCGACTCGATCTTCTCGCCCTGCTGGTCGAACAGCAGCTTGGGCGGTGAGTGCAGGACGACGCAGGCCTCGGTCACCGTCTGCGGGAGCGCCTTGCCCGTGCGGATGAGGAACGGCACGCCCGCCCAGCGCCAGGTGTCGATGGCGAGCTCCATGGCGATGAACGTCTCGGTGTCGGACTCCGGGTCCACGCCGTCCTCGTCGCGGTAGCCGACGTACTGGCCGCGGACGACCTCGGCCGGGTTCTTCACCGAGGTGGCGCTGATGACCTTGGTGTGCTCGTCGCGCAGCGCGTCGGAGTCGAGGGACACCGGCGGCTCCATGGCGAGCAGGCTGACGATCTGCAGGAGGTGGTTCTGGACCACGTCGCGCAGCGCCCCGACGGAGTCGTAGAAGCGACCGCGTCCCTCCACGCCGAAGTGCTCGGCCATGGTGATCTCGACGCGGGCGACGTGCCGACGGTTCCAGATGGGTTCCATGAGCGCGTTGGCGAAGCGGAACACCAGCAGGTTGAGCACCGGTTCCTTCCCGATGAAGTGGTCGATCCGGTACACCCGCTCCTCGGGGACGGCGGCGAGCACGATCCGGTTGAGCTCACGGGCGGACTCGAGGTCTCGGCCGAACGGCTTCTCGAGCACCAGCCGGGCACGGTCGGCGATGCCGACCCGGGCGAGCTCCTGCGTGACCGTCGCGAACAGGGACGGTGGGATGGCCAGGTAGCAGACCGGCAGGCGGGCGTCCTGCACCGCCGCTGCGACACGGTCGAACGTGGAGGGATCCTGGTAGTCGCCGGAGACGTAGCTGAGGGCCTGGAAGAACCGGGTCAGGACGGCCTCGTCGGCGCTGACGCCGTCGTCGTGCAACGAGCTGCGGATCCGCTCCTGCAGGTCCTCGATGCTCATGTCCGTCGACGCCACGCCGACGATCGGGCCGGTGACCCGCCCCTGCTCCACCAGGTGGTACAGCGCCGGGAACAGCTTCTTGTAGGCCAGATCCCCGGTGATGCCGAACAGGACGAGGGCGTCTGCGTGCTCTGCCATGCGTCCGACGCTAGCCCGCACCCGGTCGCACCCGGTCGGGTGCCGAGTTCTCAACCTCCTCTCACCATCGGGTCGATACGTTCGGGGCATGGGACTGGAGCTCGACCGGCGGCAGGTGCTCGTGGCCCTCGCCGCGTGCGGCGCCACCGTGGCCTGCCGGCCGACCGGTCCGGCCCGTCCGGTGCCCCCGGTCCGCCCGAGACCGCCCACGACGCTGCCCCCGACCACCACGACGCTGCCGGCGGGACTGCCGGCGGGGCTGGCGCTCGCCCGGCGGTTCTCGTTCGGACCGACCCCCGACCTGGTGGCCAGCGCCGCCTCCGGGGTCGACACCTTCTTCGACGCCCAGCTGGACCCCCGACGCCCGGAGCACGCGGCCACCTCGGCACTGCTGCTCGGGATCGACTCGATCTGGACCGAGGCCGCAGCCAGCCTCCCCGGAGACGACGAGGCCGCGCAGCTCGAACGACGACGGGTGGCCACCGTCACCGCAGCATCCCGCAGCCTCGCCCTCTCCGCCTGGTCCAACCTCCAGCTGCGGCAGGTCGCAGCCGACTTCTTCTCCGACCACCTCCACGTGAGCATCGCCGAGCAGCCGAGCGTGTTCTTCGTGCCGAGCTACGACGCCCAGGTGATCCGCGCCGGCGCCCTCGGCCGGTTCGCCGACCTGCTGCTCGCCTCGGCGCAGAGCGCCGCGATGCTCGTGTACCTGGACAACGTCAGCAGCCGCGCCGGTCGCGGTCGGGTGCCCAACGAGAACTACGCACGCGAGCTCCTCGAGCTGCACACCGTCGGCGTGTCCGGCGGCTACGACGAGGCCGACGTCGTCGAGGTCGCGCACGTGCTGAGCGGCTGGACACTGGACCCGGGCTCCCGTCAGTTCACGTTCCGTCCCGCCTGGCACGACCTGGGGCCGCTGTCCGCCGGCGGTGACGTCCTCGGGTGGAGGCCGTCGAGCGGCGGGGTCCGGGACGGCGAGTCGTTCCTCCAGCACCTGGCCCGACTGCCGGCCACCGCCCGGTACCTGTGCTGGAAGCTGGCCCGACGATTCGTGTCCGACACCATCACCCCGGACGACCCGCTGGTGAGCGACCTCGCCGCGACGTACCTCCGTGAGGACACGGCGATCGCCCCGGTGCTGCGGCACGCCGCCCGACGCAGCGACCGGTGGGGCCCCAAGGTGCGTCGTCCGCTCGACCTGGTCGCCGCAGCACTGCGGACCGGCAGCCCGGTGCCGACGCTCGAGCAGTTCCAGGCAGCCCGGACCCAGCTCGGTGCGGCGCTCGACGCGCTCGGACAGGTGCCGTGGAAGTGGCCCGCACCGAACGGCTACCCGGAGTCCACCGGGGCCTGGAGCGGCCCCGGTGCCATGGTCGCCCGCTGGAACACCGCCTCGGCCGCAGCGTCCGGGTTCGGCGGACTCCCCCTGCACGCCGCTCCGACCCCCCGGGCGCTGCTCGGCCACGAGGCCGGTGCGGCGCTGGCCGCCGCGGTCCGCTCGGCACCGAGCGCCACGGTGGTCCGGGCCCTCACCTTCGCGTCACCGGAGTTCCAGGTCCGGTGAGCACTCCACTGGTCGTCGTGTTCCTCCGGGGCGGTCTGGACGGGCTGTCGCTGCTCCGCCCGCCCGGTGACGAGCTCGACCGGGCGCGCGGCGCCGCGGCTCTCCCGGCGTCGGGAGCCCTGCCCGTCGGCGACGGGTGGTCGCTGCACCCGTCGGCGAGCCGCCTCGCGGCTCGGGCCGCAGCCGGTCGGGTGGCGTTCGTCCCCGCCAGCGGGCTGCCCGGGGCCTCACGGTCGCACTTCGACGCCCAGGCCGCCGTGGAGCGCTGCGCACCGACCACGGAGTCGACGGGGTTCCTCGGCCGGGCGCTCGCCGCCGGCGCCGTGGGGAGCAGCCCCTTCCGAGGGGTGGCGGTCGGTCAGCCGCAGACGCCCGCGCTCCTGCGTGGGTCGACCGACGTGATCGCCGCGACGAACCTCTCGCAGTTCCGGCTGCGGCCCGGAGCGGGCGTGAACGCAGCGTCCATGGCGGCGCTGTGGAGCGGGGACCGAGGTCCGCTCGCCTCCTCCGCCACCGGGGCGCTCACCGCCCTCGGTCGGGTCGCCGGCATCCAGGTGCCGGCCGGGGCCGACGAGGGCGAGCAGCTCGTCGCACTCTTCGCCGCCGGCGTCGGTGCCGAGGTCGGCGTGATCAACGTCGGCGGGTGGGACCACCACAACCAGATCGGGGTGACGGGCGGGACGTTCGCCCGCATGATCGGTGAGCTCGACCGGACCGTCGAGACGCTCGTCGCCGGCATCCCCGGGGTCACGGTGCTGGTCCTGAGCGAGTTCGGCCGACGGGTCGCCGCCAACGACTCCGCCGGGTTCGACCACGGCCGGGGCGGGTTGGCCCTCCTGGTCGGCGACCGGGTCCGCGGCGGCGTCGCCGGGGACTGGCCCGGACTCGGCGACCTCGACGCCGGCGACGTGCGGACGGTCAACGACGTCCGCTGCGTCGTCGCCGAGGTCGGCGAACGGGTCCTCGGGGTGGACGCCGGCCGGGTCGCCCCGGGCGCACCCGGCACCCGTCTCGGCCTGTTCGCCTGAGCCGGCTCCCCCGTCGAGCCGCGGTCGCGGCGATACTGTCCCCATGGCAGCTGAGATCGTCATCCGGGGCGGCACGGTGCTCGACGGCACGGGCGGACCGGGCCGCACCGCAGACGTGGCCGTCACCGACGGGGTCATCAGCGAGGTGGGCACCGGGTTGAGCGGTGACCGGGTCCTCGACGCCACCGGACAGGTGGTCACCCCGGGGTTCGTCGACGTCCACACCCACTACGACGCGCAGGTGTTCTGGGACCCGCGCCTCACCCCCTCCAGCCAGCACGGCGTCACGACGGTGGTCGCCGGCAACTGCGGCTTCAGCATCGCCCCGGTCCGCCCCGACGGCGTCGGCCTGCTGGCGCGGACGCTCCAGCACGTGGAGGACATGAGTCTCGACACGCTCACCGTCGGCGTGCCGTGGGACTCCTTCGAGACGTTCCCGCAGTACCTCGACGCCGTGGAGCGGGTCGGACCGGCGCTCAACTACGCCTGCTACGTCGGTCACACGGCACTGCGACTCTGGGCCATGGGCGACGAGGGCTACGACCGTGACCCGACACCGGCTGAGCTCGACCGGATGGTCACCGCCGTGGCCGAGGCGATCGACGCAGGTGCGATCGGGTTCGCCACCAGCGCCTCGCCCACCCACAACGGCGACCGGGGTCGGCCGGTCCCGAGCCGACGCGCCGACCTGGACGAGCTGCGGGCGCTGACCGCACCGCTGCGAGCGGCCGACCGGGGCGTGGTGGCCATGCTGCCCGGCGGGGTGTTCTCCAACGAGCAGGTCTTCGAGCTGCAGCGGGAGATCGGCCGGCCGATCACGTGGACGGCGCTCCTCACGATCGCCGGCATCCCCTACCACGAGCGGGTGGTCGCCGAGCACGACGAGGCCCGGGCCGGCGGCGTGGACGTGTGGCCGCAGGTCTCGTGCCGTCCCCTCGTGTTCCAGATGCACCTCGAGGAGCCGTTCACGTTCAACATGCGGACGTCGTTCCAGGAACTCATGGGTGCGTCCCGACAGGAGCGGATCGCCGCCTACTCGGACCCGGAGTGGCGGGAGCGGGCCTGGGACGACCTCCGGGGCCGCGGGACGATCCCGTTCAACTTCGCGGCGCTGAAGGTGGCCGAGTCCGCACGGCACCCCGAGCTGGTCGGCGCCTCCGTCGTCGACCTGGCCGCCGAGCGGGGGGTGACGCCGCTCGACGTGGTCCTCGACCTGTCGCTCGAGGAGGACCTGCGCACCCGGTTCTGGTCCGTGCTCGCCAACGACGACGAGGAGGCGATCGCCTGGCTGCTGCCACGCGACGGCCTGCTCCTCGGGCTCGCCGACTCCGGAGCGCACGTCAGCCAGTTGTGCGACGCCTGCTTCTCCACCGACCTGCTCGGCCGGTGGGTGCGTGAGCGAGGTGTCATGCCGCTCGAGCGGGCCGTCCACAAGCTGACCGGCGAGCCCGCCGCCGTGTTCGGACTGGCCGACCGGGGCATCGTGGCCGAGGGGATGGCCGCCGACCTCTGCGTGTTCGACCCCGACACGGTCGGCCCCGGACCGCTGCGACGCATCGTGGACTTCCCCGCCGACGGAGAACGCCTCACCGCGGACGCCCCGACGGGCGTGACCCACACGCTCGTCAACGGTGTGCCCACCCGACTCGACGGCGAGCCGTCGGACGAGGCGCTGGAACGCCGGGCCGGCCGGGTGCTGCGGGGCTGAACCACGCCGGGCCCGCCACCGGGCCGGCAGCGATCGACACCACCGAGGGGGACGAGTGCGCAACGAACGAGCGAGCTTCCTGACCAGGGCGGCCCGACGGGTGCTGGGCCTGCCCCGGCCCGTCCTGGACCGACTGATCGGTGCGCCGCCGATCAGCGTCGACGGGCGGGTGCTCTCGAGACAGGTGCAGGCGCTCGTGGTGCTCGGCGAGCGCACCGGCAACCGGGCGAACTCGACCGACGTCGCCACCCGACGTCGCGACATGCGACGGGTCGCGGCGATCGGCATGCCCACCCGCCTCGGGATCCACACGTCGGACCGCGTGATCCCCGGACCCGGTGGCGACCTGCCCGTGCGTGTGTACCGCAAGCTCGGTGGACCCGGTCAGGCACCGGCGATCGTCTACTACCACGGAGGCGGGTGGGTGGTCGGCGACCTCGACTCCCACGACGGCTGCTGTCGGGTGCTGGCCGACGTCTCCGGGTGCGTCGTGGTCTCGGTCGACTACCGACTGGCTCCCGAGCACCGGTTCCCCGCCGCAGTCGACGACGCCGTCGCCGCGTTCCGCTGGGTCCAGGAGCACCACCGGGAGGTCGGCGTGCTCGCCGGTCGAGTCGGCGTCATGGGCGACAGCGCCGGCGGCAACCTCGCAGCCGTCGTCGCCCAGCGGTGCCGTGACGAGGACCCTCCGGTCGCCCAGTCGCTCGTGTACCCCGCCACCGACGCGCACCTCGACTCCGAGTCGCACCGGCTGTTCGCCGAGGGCTTCTTCCTGACCCGACAGGACATGGAGTGGTTCCGCGGGCACTACCTGCCCGAGGTGGCCACCTGGGACTCGCCTGCGGCGTCGCCGCTCCTCGCCGACGACGTGTCCGGACTGGCACCGGCGCTGGTCGTCACCGCCGGGTTCGACCCGCTCCGCGACGAGGGCGCGGCCTACGCCGAGCGGCTCGAGGCCGCCGGGGTGCCGTGCGAGTACCGCTGCTACGACGACCTGGTCCACGGGTTCTTCGGGATGGGCGTCCTGCCGGACGGCGTGGCAATCATCTCCGAGATCTGCGCCGCGACCGGCAAGCTCATGTTCCGGGCCTGAGCGTCGATCATCTGGTGGTGCAGCCCACGTCCCGCCCCGGATCACCGCTCTGGTTGACCCACCACCACGACGACCAGCTCGACCGGTGCGCCGTGGTCGCCGGACACCACGTGTGCCGGCGTTGCCTGTGGTTCTGGCCGGCGACCGCAGCGTTCGTGGCGCTCACGCTGGCCGGACTCCGCTGGCCGGACGCCGCCGATCCGGCGCTGCTCGCCCTGTTGCCCGTGCCCGTCGTGGTGGAGTGGTGGTGCGAGCAACTCGACCTGGTCCGCTACTCCCCCGTCCGACAGGTGACCCTGTCCCTGCTCGCCGCACCGGCGGTGGGGGTCGGGCTGGCTCGGTACCTGGAGTCGCCCGGGGACCGGCTGTTCTGGACGGTGGTGGCGGTCTACGCCGTGGTCTGCGCCGTGCCCGTCGCGCTCCGCTGGCGCCGCCGGAGCCCCTAGCCCAGCCACCGCGCCCCCGCCCGGCCCCCCGCCCCCCGCCCCCCCT
>CAIQNH010000129.1 GCA_903873135.1 uncultured Actinomycetes bacterium | reverse complement strand
GGCCGTGACCGTCCAGGGCGCCCGCCAGTTCTCCTACGAGGTCGCCCGGATGATGGCCAAGGGCGAGGGCACGCTCGAGGCCTCGATGATCAAGGCCTACGTGTGCAAGGCCGCCGAGTGGGTCACCCGCGAGGCCATGCAGATCCACGGCGGCATGGGCTACGCCGAGGAGTACACGGTCAGCCGGCTGTTCGTCGACGCCCGGGTGCTCTCGATCTTCGAGGGTGCCGACGAGACCCTCTGCCTGAAGGTGATCGCCCGCCAGCTCGTGGCCCGGCACACCAACACCGGCGGCGCCGCCTGATCCGATCGGTCGTCCTGCCGACCCGACCCTCCTCCGGATCAGTCGGTCGAACGCGGAGCGCCCGCGAACACCTGCTGACGGTGCCACGTCAGGTGCGCGGCCTCGGGAGCCTGAGCGGCCGACTGCGGTGACGCCAGACCGCGACCGATCAGCCGGGTGACGTAGAGATCGTCCGCCTCGCTCATGGCCGCGAAATCCGCCGAGACCAGGATCTCCCCGTCGTCGGCAGCCCCGAGCACACCGCGGTCGAACAGCTTGTGGTGGACCGTGCACAGGGCCAGTCCGTTGGCGACCTCGTCGGGACCGTCGGCCGCGTGCCACCGGATGTGGGCCGCCTCGACGCCGATCGCCTGACCGCCGAGCAGGCCACCGAACCCGCACATGGCGCACTTCTGCGAGTAGGCGCGCAGGACCTCTGCCCGGAATCGGGGATCGCGTCGTCGGACGAGTCGGGCGGCGCGGTCACGGGCAACCTCGACGTCGAGCCGATCGACGTCCAGACCGATCGCGTCGCACAGGTCGCGGTGCAGCGAGTCCGGGAAGTGCGCGGCCATCACCAGGTGCGCCACGTCGGCGGCCAGCCGCGGATCCACGTCGAGCGCCCGCTCGAAGTCCGGGGTGAACCGGCCGCAGACGCCGTTGCGCAACCGGGTCAACGTGAACGACTCACTGACCCGGATGTCCGTGTTGAGCGTCCAGAATCCGTCACTCTGGAGGTGCACGAACGGGTACTGCGGAGCCACCTGTTTGGCAGGTGGGCCGAACGAGCGCAGGAGCGAGGCCAGCTCCGGCTCCGTGCGGGAGAAGTCGAGCTCGCTCGATCCGGTCCGCTGCCACGCTGCGAGGGCCAGCAGGATCAGCAGCGGCTTGTGCGGGGCACGCTGCCCTCCTCGACTCCAGACGTTCAGCGTTGCGATCCGTTCGAGCCAGTCGTCCACGTCTCACCTTCCTCGCTCCTGCTCGGAGGCCAGGACTCGTCGACGCTCACCCGTCGTGGGAGGGGGACGGTCCGCAACGCCGCGCGCTCCAGCGTCAGCATCGGACCGGCGGTCGGCCCCGACCTGCGGCGGCTCACTCCACGGCGCCGGACACCAGTCGCAGGCTGATCGGGTAGCGGTACCACTCGCCCCGGTTGGCTGCGACGGCGGCGATGATGTGGAGCACGAGACCGCCGATCACGACGAGCGGGAAGAGCACGAAGCCGATCAGCACGAACATCGACAGTGCCGAGACGATCAGCGCGATCGTCAGCGTGATCGAGAAGTTGAGCGACTCGGCCGCGTGGTGCCGGGCGAAGCGCTGCTCCGGCTTGGTGACGAGGTAGATGATGAGCGGCGCCCAGAACCCGACCAGGATCGGGAGTCCCTGGGCCATCGTCGCCATGCCCTTCTCGGCCTCGATCTGCGCGGGGCCGTAGGACTGGACGGCCGGTGCGTACGCGCCGGCTGCGGCGTACGGGTCGGCCACCGCCGGCACGGGCGGCGGTGCGACGTCGCCCCACTGGACGCCGTCCCACCAGCGCTGCTGGCCGTTCGGGTCCACGTACCAGCCGGGTGGGGTCTGCTGTGGTTCACTCACGACGACCAGCCTACGGCCGCGAGCCGTGGAGTGCGCCGGATCCACCACCGGGCGTGGTGAACTGTGCTCCCCGCCCGTCGGCGGGGCGACGACTCGACAGCAGGCCGGCGCACGTGCGGAACACCCCCGGGAACAGACGAGGACCGCAGCGCGGACACGCGGAGGCACGGTGCACGGCACGATGATCGACGTCGCGTGCCCGGTGTGCGGAGCCGACGCGACCGACCCCTACTCGGAGGAGAACGGGTTCCTCCTGCTGCGCTGCCGAGGCTGCGACCTGCTCTACGTGACGCCACGACCCGACCCGGACACGACCGCGGCCGCACACCAGTACGGACTCCACGAGGGCGACGCCACGCTCGCGGTCACCGGCCGCTACCGTCCGGACCGCGTCGAGCCGTACCTGCGCATCCTCCGTGACGTCCACGGGTCCTCGTTGCCGCCCACCTGCCGCCGGTGGCTGGACCTCGGGTGCGGGCACGGCGAGTTCCTCACCGCACTCCGACGGTTCGCAGGCGACGACGTGTCGCTGCTGGGGCTGGAACCGAACGCGACCAAGGCCCACGGTTGCACCACGCGTGGACTCGACGTCCGCAGCGTCACCCTGGGCGAGGTCGACGGGAGCTTCTCCGCGATCTCGCTGTTGAACGTCTTCTCCCACCTGCAGGACCCGACCGGCTTCATCGCCGAGTGCGTCGCCCGCCTCGAACCGGGTGGCGAGTTCCTGCTCGAGACCGGCGACACCGCCGACCTGGCCGCTGCGGACCACCCCCGGCCGTTGTTCCTGCCCGACCACCTGCTGTTCGCCAACGAACGGATCGTGCGCCGGGTGCTCACCGAGGTCGGTCTCCAGGTGGTGTCCGTCCACCACTACTCCGCTGCGTCCGCCGTCCCGGTGCAGGTGATCCGGGAGTGCCAGCGCGCACTGCAGCGCCGTGACGTCCCGCCGGTGCTGGCTGCGACGCGTCGGTGGGTGCGGGAACGTCGTCGGCGGATCGACATGTACATCCGGGCCCGTCGCCCGGACTGACCCGGTCGGGGCGGCTCGTCAGTCCGACAGCGCCTCGATCGCGTCCGCGATCGCCAGCGCTCGCCGGGCGTTGTCGACGTGCAGGTTCTCGATCATGCGGCCGTCGACGGTGACGACGCCCACGCCCTCGGCGAGACCCTGCTCGAAGGCCTCGATCACCCGACGGGAGTGCTCCACCTCCTCCGGCGAAGGTGAGAACGCCTCGTTGCACGGCTCCACCTGGGTCGGGTGGATCAGCGTCTTGCCGTCGAAGCCCATGGCGGCTCCCTGGGCACACTCCTCGGCGAACCCCTCGGGGTTCCTCACGTCGTTGTAGACGCCGTCGAGGATCACCTTGCCGGCGAACCGGGCGGCGTTGAGGCACCGGCCGAGTCCCCACAACAGCGGCGCCCGACCGGGGACGAGCGCGGCCCGGAGCTCCTTGGCCAGGTCGTTGGTGCCCATCACGAGCACCTCGAGTCGCTCCGAGGAGGTGGCGATCTCCACGGCGTGCTCCACGGCAGCAGGCGTCTCGAGCATCGCCCAGATGCGGGTGTGGTCCGGCACCCCTGCCGACTCGAGGATCCGTTCGACCGCGGCGACCTCGGCCGCGGAGTCGATCTTGGGCACGACGATCCCGGCGGGTCCTGCGGCGGCGGCCGAGCGCAGGTCGGCCTCGTGCCACTCCGTCTCGGAGGAGTTGACCCGGATGGTCAGCTCACGACCGCCGTAGGCGCCCGATGCGACCGCCGCAGCCACCTGCTCGCGGGCGTCGGCCTTGGCGTCGGGCGCCACCGAGTCCTCGGTGTCGAAGATGATGGCGTCGCACGGCAGCGTCTTGGCCTTCTCGAGCGCCTTGGCGTTGGCGCCCGGCATGTACAGGACGCTGCGTCGTACCCGGAGTGTCTCGCTCATCGTCGCTCCTCAGAATCCGTAGCGCTCGGCCAGCTCGGGGTCGCGGTCGGCGAGCTGGCGGGCCAGCTCCACGACGACCTTGCACTGCTTCACCGAGGCGTCGTCCTCCATCTTGCCGTTCAGCATGATGGCGCCCGTCCCGTCACCCATCGCCTCGATGACCTCCTGGGCGTGGGCGACGTCGGCGGGGTCGGGCGAGAACACCCGCTTGGCGATGTCGATCTGCACCGGGTGCAGCGACCACGCCCCCACGCAGCCGAGCAGGTAGGCGTTGCGGAACTGGTCCTCGCAGGCGACGGTGTCCTTGATGTCGCCGAACGGGCCGTAGTACGGGAGGATCCCGGCCATCGCGCACGCGTCGACCATGCGGGCGATCGTGTAGTGCCACAGGTCCTGCTGGTAGCTCGACCGCTCGGCGTCGTACGCCGGTCCGTCGTCGGTCTCGGGCGGGTCCTGACGCACCAGGTACCCCGGGTGCCCACCCCCGACCCGGGTGGTCTTCATCCGACGGTTGGCCGCCAGGTCAGCAGGTCCGAGCGAGAGCCCCTGCATGCGGGGCGACGCCAGACAGATCTCCTCGACGTTGGCGACCCCCCGGGCGGTCTCGAGGATCGCGTGCACCATGAGCGGCCTCGTCAGACCCGCCTTCGCCTCGAGCTGGGCCAGCAGGCGGTCCACGTAGTGGATGTCCTCCGGCCCCTCGACCTTGGGGACCATGATCACGTCGAGCCGGTCGCCGACCTCGGTGACCAGCGTGACCAGGTCGTCGAGCACCCACGGCGAGTCGAGGCTGTTGACCCGGGTCCACAGCTGGGTGTCGCCCAGGTCCATCTCCCGGGCGACGCGCACCAGTCCGGCCCGGGCCGCCTCCTTGGCGTCCATCGGGATGGCGTCCTCGAGGTTGCCGAGCAGGACGTCGGTGGTGGGCGCGATGTCGGGCAGCTTGGCGGTGACCTTGTCGAGGTGCGGCGGGAAGAAGTGGATCATCCGGGACGGCCGGAACGGGATCTCCCGGAGCGGCTCCGGAGCGCCGGCGGCGAGGGGCCTGAAGAAGTCCTTGGGGCTGCGCATGGGACGAACGCTAGGTCGGCCGAGGGGGTCCTGCGAAACCGTCGGCCGGCCCGGGTAGCGTGCTGATCGTGCGAGCCGTCGTCTGCCGGGAGCTCGGCGAGCCCGAGACGCTCGAGGTCGTCGAGCGGGACGCCCCGCCGTGCGGACCGGGTCAGGTGCGGATCCGGGTCCGGGCCGCCGGCGTGAACTACGTCGACGCCCTGTTCGTGCAGGGGCGCTACCAGATCCGTCCCCCGCTCCCCTTCGTGCCCGGCTCGGAGGTGGCCGGCGAGGTGGTCGAGATCGGCACCGAGGTCGACGGCTGGAGCACGGGTGACCGGGTCCTGGCCTCGGTGGGGCTCGGCGGGTTCGCCGACGAGGTCCTCGTCGCCGGGAGCGTCCCGGTCCGCCTGCCGGCGAGCGTGAGCTACGGGCAGGCGGCGACCATGGGGCAGTCGTACTCGACGGCGTGGTTCGCCCTGCAGCGCCGGACGGTGCTCGCCCCCGGGGAGTGGATCGTCGTCGCCGGTGCCGCCGGAGGACTCGGCCTGGCGTTCCTCGACGTCGCCCGCCTCCTCGGTGCGCAGACCGTCGCCGCAGCGTCCGGGCCGGACCGCCTGCGCCTGTGCATCGAACGGGGCGCCCACGAGGTCGTCGACTACTCGACCGACGACCTGAAGTCCCGGGTGCGTGAGATCACCGGCGGCGGCGCCGACGTGGCGGCGGATCCGGTCGGCGGACCGAACGCCGAGGTCCTCCTGCGGTCGTTGGGTGAGGGCGGCCGACTGCTGGTGCTCGGGTTCGCCGCCGGCGACATCCCCCGACTCCCAGCGAACCAGGTGCTGCTGCGCAACCGGGCGGTGCTGGGTGTCGACTGGGGGGCGTGGGCGCTCACCCACCCCGAGGACCAGCACGAGCTGTTCGCCGAGGTGCTCGCCGCCGTGGACGAGCGCCGACTGACGCCCGTCGAGCCGACCGCCTACCCGTTGGACGAGGCCGGCAGCGCCCTGCGCGACCTGCTGGAACGTCGGGTGGTGGGCAAGGTCTGCCTCACCAACTGAGCGGCGACGGTCCGGTCAGGACGCCGGGACGCTCGACGGTGCTGCGCCCGCCTGCGGGGCGACGGAGTTCACCGCCGCCTGCAACTGCTCGACCGGCAGCTTGCCGGAGCCACGCTGGACGACCTTGCCCTCGGCGTCGGTGAGGACGAAGTAGGGGAAGCCGGGCAGGCCGTAGGCCTGTGCAGCCGAGCTGCCCGAGTCGTCGAGCATGACCTGCGGGGTCCACCCCTCGCGGGCGATCCACTTGGACGGGGGGTAGTTGGGCTTGTCCGGGTTGACCGAGGTGGCCACCGCAGTGACCTTCACGTTCTCCGGAACACCGCCCTGGTCGATCCAGTCCTGCAGGACCGGCACCTCGCCCTGGCACACCGGGCACCAGTGGGCCAGGAAGATCACGAGCTGCGGCTGACCTGCCGCCGGGTCGAGGGTCACCTCGGAACCGTCGAAGGACTGGCCGACCACCTTGGGGATGACCTGGCCGACCGCCGGGTCGGTCGAGGCGTCGGTGAGACCGCTGGCTCCCTGCGGGAACGGCGGCAGGTCGGTGCCGGAGATCTGGACCGATGCCGTCTCCTGGGTGGCGTCGGCCGCCACGGCCGCTCCCGAACCCTCGGCGGCGTCACCCGACGACGACCGGCTCGACAGGAAGGCGATCAGCGCGACGACGACGAGCAGCGCCACGATCACCCCGACCACCACCGGCACCATGTTGGACCGGGCGTTCACGTCCTTGGCGAGCTTGGAGTAGGGATCCGCCGCGCTCGGCTTCTTCTTGGACGAGTCGGTGTTGGTCACGCCGGGATCTCCTTGTCGACGGGTGCGTCTCCGACAGTATCGCCCCCGGGGAGCGACGAGTCCCGCCGCCGCCCGGCCAGAACTGCGAGGGTTCCCAGCAAGAGGAACCCCACCCAGGCCATGCCGGGGATCGAGAGGAAGTGGAACTTCCACACCCAGACCGTCTCGCAGGGGACGTCGGTCGAGCACACCGAGCTCACGGAGTCGGGGAAGCGCTCGAGCAGGTAGTGGTAGGTGGCGATCGCAGCACCCACGACCACGAGCGGGAGCACGTAGAAGCGGACGTCCCGGTCCCGTCGCCACCACGCCACGGCGAAGAGGGCCACGTTCGGGTACATGCAGATCCGCTGGTACCAGCACAGGGGGCAGGGCGGGAACTTGGCGACCTCGCTCAGGTAGAGGCTGCCGAGGGTCGTCGTCAGCGCGACCGCGAAGCCGAGCGGCAGCGCCAGGTCCACGAAGGCGTCACGCAGCGGGACCACCGACGCAGGGAGCGACCCCGAGATGCGGGCCCAGGCAGCGAGCGTCCAGGTGACGACGAGGAATCCGATGCCGATCACCGCGAGCAGCGCGAGGAAGGTGGTGACGACGTCGACCGACATGGACCCGCAGGATACAAGCCGGGTTGTCCGCACCGCTGAGAACCCTGTTAGCGTCCCTTACGTGGGCATCTACGACATCGAACTCGACGCACTCGACGGCACTCCCGGCGTCCTCGCCGACCAGGCCGGCAAGGTCACCCTCGTGGTCAACGTGGCCTCGAAGTGCGGCCTGACCCCCCAGTACGAGCAGCTCCAGGGACTGCAGGACCGCTTCGGCGACCGGAACTTCACGGTGCTCGGCGTGCCGTGCAACCAGTTCCTCGAGCAGGAGCCGGGCACGGCCGACGAGATCGCCCAGTTCTGCTCCACCACCTACGGGGTGTCGTTCCCGCTCAGCGAGAAGATCGAGGTGAACGGCGACGGCCGCCACCCGCTGTTCGGCGAGCTGACCGCTGCCGCCGACGGCGAGGGGCACCGTGGGGACGTGCGCTGGAACTTCGAGAAGTTCCTGGTCGGTCCCGACGGCAGCGTGGTCGGTCGCTTCGCCCCGCAGGTGACCCCGGACGACGACGCCGTCGTCGCTGCGATCGAGGCCGCCCTCAGCTGAGTTCGGGGTCGGGGCGTCCGATCGCCCGGGCCACGAGCGAGCGCACCTCCTCCACGACGAGCAGCAGCGCGGCGCCACCGACGCAGATCCCCCACTCCTGGGCCGTGAGCCCGACCGTGCCGAACACGCCCTGCAGGAACGGCACCTGCACGACGGCGACCTGCGCCACGACGACCGCTGCCGTGGCGGCGAGCAGCGGTCGGTTCTGGAAGGTGAACCGGCTGAACAGCGACAGGTTGCCGCTGCGCACCACGTAGGCGTTGGCGAGCTGCAGGAGGACGAACAGGGTGAACGCCACCGTGTAGGCGGCGCTCTCCTCCGGAACCACGCCCGGCTCGGCGCCTCCCTGCCACCAGAGGACCCCGAGGGTGATCGCCGCCATGAACACGGCGGTCACCGAGATCCGGCTCAGGCGGCCGGCGGTCAGGATCTTCGCCCCCGGGTCACGCGGCGGGCGATCCATCACGCCGGGCTTCGGCGGATCGAGACCCAGGCTCATCGCCGGGGGTCCGTCGGCCAGGATGTTCACGAACAGGATCTGGATCGGGTTGAAGGGTGTGGGCAGGCCCGCCAGCCGCCCGACGAGGATCGTGATGATGGCGGCGATGTTCGTGGTCAGCTGGAACCGTACGAAGGTGACGATGTTCTCGTAGATGGCCCGACCGCGCTCGACCGCCGCCACGATCGTGGCGAAGTTGTCGTCGGTCAGGATCATGTCGCCGGCCTCCTTGGTGACCTCGGTGCCGGTCACCCCCATGGCGACGCCGATCTCGGCCTGCTTGAGCGACGGGGCGTCGTTGACACCGTCCCCGGTCATGGCCACCACGTCGCCACGCGACTGGAGCGCTCGGACGACCCGGACCTTGTGCTCGGGCGACACGCGGGCGCACACGCCGATGTCGTGGATCCGCGCAGCGAGCTGCTCGTCGCTCATCCGCTCGAGCTCCGCACCGGTCACGACCTCGCCGACGATCCCCAGCTCACCGGCGATGGCCCCGGCGGTGGCGGCGTGGTCCCCCGTGATCATCTTCACGCCGATCCCCGCCGTCCGACACTCCGCCACCGCGGCGACCGCCTCCGGTCGTGCGGGGTCGAGGATCCCGACGAGCGCCTCGAGGGTCAGCCCCTCGCACTCGTCGGCGAGCTCCAGGGCCGACGGCTCGTCCGACGGGTGGGCCAGGTCGCGCGTGGCGAGTGCGAGCACGCGGAGCCCCGAGGACCCGAGTCGGTCGTTGGCCGACAGGAGCTCGGCTCGACGAGCGGCGTCGAGCTCCCCCACGAGTCCGCCCTCGCCGCGCACGGCGACGCACCGGTCGAGCACCACGTCGGGCGCGCCCTTCACCGCGAGCAACGAGCCGCCGTCGGCACCCGGGTGCAGCGTGGCCATGAACTTGACCGCCGAGTCGAACGGGACCTCGTCGAGTCGGGGTGCACCCTCCCGGACCGCCGCCGGGTCCAGCCCCGCCTTCCGGGCCGCCACGACGAGGGCACCCTCCGTCGGGTCACCGATCAGCTCGGCAGCTCCGTCAGCCTCGTGGACCACGGCGTCGTTGCACAGCACACCGACGGCGAGCGCCCGCTGCAGGTCGGCCAGGGCGGCCGGGTCGTCGGGCGCCACCGAGCCGGCGCTGCCGTAGCCCAACCCCTCGATCCGGTAGTCCCGACCACCGGCGACGGCCTCGGTCGCGGTCATCTGGTTGAGCGTGAGGGTGCCCGTCTTGTCCGAGCAGATCACGGTGGTCGAACCCAGCGTCTCCACCGAGGCCAGACGCTTGACGATCGCGCGCTCCCTCGCCATCCGGGACACACCGATCGCCAGGGTCACCGTGACCACGGCCGGGAGTCCCTCGGGGATCGCGGCCACCGCCAACGCCACGGCGCCGAGGACCGCCTCGCCCGGGTCGTCGCCCTGTAGCAGCCCGACGACGAACACGGCGAGCACCGCGACCCCGGCGATCAACGCGAGCCGCTTGCCCAGCTTGTCGAGCTGCACCTGCAGCGGGGTCTCGGTGTCCTCCGCCTCCCCGAGCAGGCCGGCGAGGCGGCCGACCTGCGTCGTCATGCCGGTGTCGGTCACCACCAGCTCCGCGCGGCCCCGGGCGACCGTCGTGTTCATGTAGCCGCAGTTCGACCGCTCGGCGAGCGGCACCTCGGCCCCCGGCTCCACGTGGACCGGGTCGGTCGTCTTGTCGACCGGCACCGACTCGCCGGTCAGCGTCGACTCGTCGACCGAGAGCGAGGCCGCCTCGACGAACCGGCCGTCGGCGGGGATGCGGTCGCCGGCCTCGAGCAGCACGACGTCCCCGGGCACGAGCTGCGCCGCCGGCACCTCACGGAGCTCGCCGTCACGGCGGACACGAACGACCACCTCGAGCATCTGCTTGAGCGCAGCGAGTGCGTCGTCGGCCCGGCTCTCCTGCACGTAGCCGAGGATCGCGTTGATCAGCAGCACGACACCGATCACGATCGGGTCCTTGAGGTCGCCGACCGCCGCCGAGACGGCAGCGGCGCCGATCAGGATGTAGACGAGGACGTTGTTGAACTGGTCGAGGAACCGCAACCAGGAGGGTCGTCGCGGAGCCTCGGCGAGCTGGTTCAGACCGAATCGCTCCGTCCGCTCGGCGACGTCGGAGGCGCTCAGGCCCGTCGCCGGGTCCACCCCGAGGAGCGACGCGACCGCATCCGGGTCGAGGGCGTAGGCGGGGGGTCCGGACCAGCGCTCCTCAGCGGTGGCCGGTGCGCTGGCGGACTGTGGCTCGGACATCGACCTCGAAACTAATGCAGGAAGATGAATTCCTGACTGCACCGGGTCGATCTATCCTGATCCCGTGTCCGAGCAGTGGACGTTCCTCACGAACCACGCGCACGTGCTGGTCCTCCTCGACCGGGATCCGAACCTGCGGATCCGTGAGCTCGCGCTCGAGGTCGGGATCACCGAGCGCGCCACCCAGCGGATCATCGGGGAACTGGTCGAGAGCGAGTACCTCACCCGCCACCGCCAGGGGCGCCGGAACTCCTACTCGTTGAACCGGAACCGACCCCTCCGTCACCCGCTGGAGTCGCACCACACCGTGGGCGAACTGCTCGACGCCGTCGGCGACACCTGAGTCAGCTGCCGCCGAAGTACTGCTCGTCGAGATCCGCCGTCGTCCCGTCCTCGCGGAGCTGCAGGAACTCCAGGTCGATCGGCGCCACGAGCGGGTTGCCCACGGAGAAGGCCATCCCGTACCCCTGCGGACGGATCAGCGGACCGACGACCTGCAGGTCGTCACGGCCCTGCTGCTCCACGAGGTAGCGCAGCACCGGCGAGTCGTAGACCATGGCCTCGGCCTCGCCCGAGGCCACTCTGCCGAAGGCCTCCTCGACCGACTCGACCTCGGTCGCCGGCACCGCCACGTCCTGCAGGTACTTCGAGGAGGTGGTCGCCGCGACCGTGACCACCGACCGACCGTAGAGGTCGGACACGGACCGCACCTCGGAGCGCAGACGGTCGGCGGTGAGCACCGAGGTGATGACCGCGGTGAAGTGCGCCACCAGGACCAGACCCACCAGCATCCAGATCATCGCCACGAGCCGTCCCCACCTGGACTGCACCGTGCGGTCGCCGTACCCGATGGTGGTCATCGTGACGATCGCCCACCAGATGCCCTCCCACACGCCGGCGAAGTAGCCGTGCGGGAAGTCGTCGTTGGTGTGACGCTCGATCAGCCACACGACGTGCCCGACGATGACGAGCAGGACGACCAGCACGATGAGCAGGTACAGGACGGTCGTCGAGAACAGCTCGAGGAGCTGCGCCCACACGCCGGGGGACTCCGGCCGGACGAGGATCTGCAGACCCGAGTCGTACATCGGGAAGGAGAAGTCGAACTCGGCCTCGCGCTCGGCGGTGATGGAGATCGCCCCCAGCGCTGCGTCCGTCCGTCCGGTCCGCACGGCGTCGAGCTGCTCGCTGACCGTCGCCACCTGCACGTAGTCGTAGGGGACGCCGAGCGCCTCGGCCGCGTCCTCCCAGAGCTCGACGCTGTATCCGGTCCACCCGTCGCCGTCCGGCATGGCGAACGGCTCGATGTCCCGGACGGCGATCGAGAGCCGCCCGTCGCCACCGGTGGCCTGGTCGAGCAGTTCAGGCGACACCGGTCCGGGGGCCGGCAGCTGCTGGCGCGGTGGCGGCTCGGCCGCGGCCGCGCCACCGAGTCCCAGCACCACGACGGCGACCAGGAGACCGACGGCGGCCACCGGGGCCCGACGACGTGCGATGTGGCTCAGAGCAGGTGCCCCCGCACGACGACGACGGCCGCAGCCACGTCCCGCTGCACCGCAGCAGCGTCGACCTCGAGCTGCGGCGTCAGGTAGCGGTCCAGCGGCAGCCGCAGGTCGACCGACGACACCGCCCGACCGGTCCACTCGTCGTTGGCGACCAGGACCGCTCCCGACGGCGACGTCACGACCGTCGGGTCGACCGAGGAGGTCGCGGACTGGAAGCGGACGCCGAACGGCACGTCCGAGGCGACGACCTCGGCGGGATCGTCGCCGGTGGGACGTCCGAGCCGGACCACGAGCGTCTGGCCCTGCTCACCGTCGAAGGTGAACTCGTCGGCCTCGGCACCCTCGGACCGGTCTGCGAGCGTGAACCCCTGGGACTCGACGGCGCCGAGGGCAGCGGCGGCGAGCGCCGCCGAGGCGGCGGCCACCCGGTCGGCACCGGCGGTCCGGGCACGCGAGCGCTGGACCAACTCGTCGAACGCGTGCTGGTGCTCGGCACCGATCCCGGACACCGGGGCGGGAGCCGGAGCGGGAGCCGGAGCGGGAGCCGGGGCGGGAGCCGGAGCGGGAGCCGCAGCGAACGGTGAGCCGGCCGGGGCAGGCGACGGTGCGGGTGCCGGCGCAGGTGCCGGCGCAGGTGCCGGGACGTCGGCGAGGTCACCTCCGGCGACCTCCACCGGGGCGCTGTCACCGAAGATCGACTGGCGCCTCGGCTCGACCGGCTGTTCCAGCCCGGTGGATGGGACGGCGACCTCGGGGGTGGCGGCCGGCCACTCGTCGACCACCGGTTGCGGCTCGAGGGCCGGCGACACGGGCACCGCCGCACCGGCGTAGGACTCCGCCGAGTAGGTCTGCCCCGAGACCGGCTCGACGGGATGGCCGGGCGCCTGGGTCGACCACACCTGCGGGGCATCGGCCGCAGGTGCCGGAGCGGGAGCAGGGGCCGGTGCCGGAGCCGGAGCCGGGGCCGGGGCCGGAGCAGGGGCCGGTGCCGGTGCCGGAGCCGGTGCGACAGCGGCGGCACGACGACGCGCCACCTCGGCGGCGGTGCCGGGGTGCGCGTCGACGGTCGTCCAGTCGGCCAACGCCGGCCACCAGACGGGCGAGTCGTCGGGCAGGCGCCCGGCGGCCACGTCGTCGAGGATCTGCGCCAGCGGGAGTGGGCCCTGCTGGTCGGCTCCGTTGATGACCACGAAGGACTGCGGGTCGTCGAGGGCTGGGAGGTCAGACATGGCCGATAGCGTGCCACAGCGGGCCGCACCGCGGCACCTCCGTCGGGCCGCGATCCGACGGTCACCGTGGCGTCACCTGCGGTTCACCCGGACGGGTCGACCGGTCCCGGGCGGTGGCACCACCCGGTCGCTCAGGGAACCGGGCGCAGGCCCCAGAACTCGAGCTGGCGCGCCGTGGCGGCGTAGGCCTCGGTGGCGGGCCACTCGTGGCCGAACGGCACCAGCTCGTGCACGACCCGGACGTCGTCGGCACAGTCGGTCCACCGGGTCGCCTCCACGCCACCGAACGAGCGCGTGGCCTCCTGCGTGCACCCCGACACGGCCGCCACCTCGGCGGTCGACTCCAGGGGTGACTCGAAGGGGCCGATCCCGGGAGTGACCGAGGGGCCACCACCGGGTGGCACCACCTCGTCGGTGCGTCCCGTGATCTGGAGGAACGACACCGGTGCCGAGGGGGCACACCCGTCGGCGTTGGTCCCGGTCACCGAGGCGGCTCCGGCGAGTCGGTCGGCGTGGTCGCACAGGTACCGGTAGGTCATCATCCCGCCGTTGGAGAAGCCGGTCATGAAGATCCGGTCGGGGTCGACCGGGTAGAGCGCGGACACGGCGTCGATCACGTCGTCGATGAACGCCACGTCGTCGACGCCCTCGGCCGCCGCCGGACCGCAGCACGTCCCGGCGTCGAAGCTCGACTCCCAACCCTCGGGGAAGGCGACGAGGATCCGGTCGGTGGCCACCACCGACGGCCAGCCGCTCAGGTACGCCAGGATCTCGGGCGACCCGCCGAGGCTGTGGTTCGCGACCACCAGCGGGAGGCCTCCGGCCGGGGTCTCGGCGCCCGACCCCAGGAAGCTCTGCTGCCGCGGTTCGACGTCCACCGGTGACGCCACGAGCGCACGCCGGACGAGCCCGGCCTCGAACCCGGACCCCGCACCCACCACCTCCACCCACCGGCCGCTCACACCCGGAACCCCCAGGTCGACCTGGTCCGACAGCGACGAGCAGCCGGCGACGACGAGCGACGCCGCGACCAGCACGGCGGCGGCCGATCGGATCCGGACGCCGCTGGACATGGGCCCACGGTAGGTCACCCCCCACCGGCGCGGGTCGCAGCGGACGCCCGAACGGGGTGGCGGGCGGTCCGGTGCCGCAGCGGGAAGAATGACCGGGTGCTGATCCGCACCGCCGCCCTCGCTGGCGTGCTCGCCCTCGCACTGCTCGCCTCGGCGTGCAGCGACGAGTCCTCGTCGCCGACGACCACCACCCAGCGCTCGACCCTGCCCCCGACCACGACGACCACCATCGTCCCCGGCTCCGAGCCCGCGCTCGAGCCGACCTGGGTCTGGCAGTCGGGCCGCCCGGGCGACGACACCGCCACCGCCGCCACCGGCCGGCTCGACTCCGTCGTCCTGGTCGGCGAGGGCCAGGTGACGGGCGCCCCCGAGCCGGAGCCCACCCCGCTGGTCGTCGGGCTGGCGAGCACCGACGGCGCCCTGCGCTACTCGACCGAGGCTCCCGCCGACGGGACGGTGGACCAGCCCCGGGGTGTGGCCGCCGCACCCGACGGCACCACGCTCGCCTGCGGATCGCTCCGGCCGGAGCCGGCGTCGGTCTTCGGAGCCGACCTGTGGTGCAGCCCCGTCGGGTCCGACGGATCGCTCGAGCCTCGGGTCGGCAACGGCAGCGAGGGCGACGACGAGGTGAGCGGCGTGGCCGTGTCCGCCGACGGCACCTACGGCTACGTGAGCGCCACCATCGACGGGCTCTACCCCGGCGCCGAGGACCCGACCGGCGGGTTCCTGGGCGAGCGAGATGCACTGCTGCTGCGCACCGACCCGGACGGCCGACCGCGCTGGGCCCGGCAGTTCGGGACGCAGGGCGACGACACGGCGAGCGCCGTGGCTGCCGTCGCCGACGGCGACGCGGTCGTCGCCGGGTCGGCGAGCGTGGAGCCCTTCGCCTTCGAGGACAGCTCGCTGCGGCGGGGTGGCCGGGACGCGTGGGTCGCCCGGAGCGACCCCTCGGGGAACCAGCGGTGGATCACGCCGTTCGGGACGAGTGCCGACGACGACGGCCGGGCCGTCGCTGCCGGCGGGGATCCGGCACGCGGCACCGAGACGGTCGTCGGGGCGGGCACCACCACCGGCGACGTCCTCGTCTCCGACGACGGAGCCGAGCAGCTCGTGGCACCGGGCTCCGCCCGGGCCGCCGGTGGGACCGACGTGCTCGTCGCCGCGTTCGACGCCGCCGGCCGGCAGCAGTGGATCAGCCAGACCGGCTCGCCGGGCGACGACCGGGCGACCGGCGCGGTGGTCGACGGGGACACGGTCTACGTCGCCGGCACGGTCGGCGCCGAGGTCCTGGGAGCGCAGCGGGTCGCCGTCCCCGGGGCACCCGAGGGCGACCGGACCGGCGGGCGCGAGGCCTTCCTGTCGGCCTACGACCTGACCACCGGGACGTGGCGGTGGACGGCGCTGTTCGGCTCGCCGGAGGACGACGAGGTGAGCGGACTGACGCTCACCGACGACGGGCAGCTGGTGGTGGTGGGGACGACCCGGGGCACGCTGGCGTCCACGCCGCTCGGCGGACCGACCGACGCGTTCGCCGTCGCCTTCCCCGTCGGTTCGGCCGGTGGTGGTGGAGCGGCGAGCTCGGCCTGAGGGGGCTCAGCCTGCGGTCGGTGCGTCCGGCGGCTGGTCGAACGAGACGGTCGGCGCCGCCGTCGAACCCGGGGGCGCCTGGTAGAAGACGCCCTTGTCCACTCCGGCGATCCCCACGAACAGCGACCACGGGATCGTGACCATGGACCGGTTGAGCGTGGAGCAGGCGTCGTTGTAGTACTGCCGGGCGAAGGCGAGCTGGTCCTCGGTCCGGGACAGCTCGGACTGGAGCTCCGAGAAGTTGGTCGACGCCTTGAGGTCCGGGTACGCCTCGGCCGTGGCGAACAGGTTGGCGAGCGCCGTCGTCATCTGGGCGTCGGCTGCGGCGGCCTCGGAGACGTTCCGGGCCGACTGCGCCGCGGCGCGGGCCTGGGTGACCGCCTCGAGCGTCCCCCGCTCGTGGGTCATGTACCCCTTCACGGTCTCGACCAGGTTCGGGATCAGCTCGGCCCGGCGGGTGAGCTGGACGTCGATGCCGGCGTACGCCTCGTCGACGAGCACCCGCTGCTGGCGGAGCCGGTTGATGCCGAGCACGGCCACGGCCCCGACGGCCAGGACGAGCAGCAGGATCACGATCAGCACGACGACCACGGGGACTCCCTCCTCGGCGACGGGCCCGTCCGGCCCGCCGGGATCGTACCGTCAGGACGCTCGCGGCCGCTCACCAGGAGCCGCCGCCGCCGCCCCCACCCCCGCTGCCGCCGCTGAACCCGCCACCCGAGGAACTGCTGACCGAGGCGGCGTAGGCCGAGGACGCACCGCTGATCGCCGAGGCGACCGAGTCCCGGAGGTCCGACGACGAGAAGGTCCCGTGCGGCCCGACCCCGTGGACGTAGCCGACCTCGCTCACGTCGACGCCCTGTGCCTCGAACCGCTTCGCCCACGCGTCGGCGACGCCCAGGGCCGTGGCCCACCCCAGGTAGCGCGGGTACCAGTCCGCGTGGGCCGCCGCGTCGAACCGGGACTCCGACGACTCCGTCGAGAGGAACCTGGCGAACCCACCGACGCGACTCCACAGGTCCCGGCCTGCCGCGGAGTGCCGGGTGGTGACGGAGCGGTCGACCGCGATGCCCGCCGTGACCAGCGCGAACACGGCAGCACCCACCACCAGCGGCCACGAGGGCCTGGTTCCCGCGAAGAACCACAGGCCGGCGGCCGCGACCACACCCACGGCCGCCGCGCCGGCGACGATGCGACCGAGCGTCCCCACGACCGACCGCTCGAGGTACGGGCCGGCCTGCGCCCCCACGGTGGCTCGGAGCATGCCGAGCGTCGTGGTGATCTGGGATCCCGACGAGACCGAGTCCGTCACCGTGAACTGCTGACCGACCCCGTGCAGTCCGAGACCGAGCAGGACGGCGCGGGCCTCCTCGGGGAGGTCCGGGGCGTCCGGATCACCCGTCACCTCCACCACCCAGTCGGACCCGCTGCTGTTCAGCCCCACGACGCCGCGACCGCCGAGCTCGAACAGCGTCGCCTGCAGGTCGTCGGACGAGTCCTCCTCGGCGAGCACGCGGAACCCGGTGGCCGGCCCCACGCCGGCAGGCGGCTCGAACAGCACCGGGAAGCCCGGGTCGCGCTCCCGGGTGGCGAACCACAGCGCCACTCCGAGACCGGCCGCCGCCAGGGCCGCGGCCAGCACGAGCCACGGCGTCCACCCGCCGACGCCGCCCGGCGGCAGCGGCAACGCGCCGGGCGGGAAGGTGGCCCGGGTGGTGACCGGCGAGAACGGGTCGAGGGGACCGGTCTCGACGGAGAAGAAGTTGCCCTCGACCCGGGCGGTGCACGGCGTGTCGATCCCCTCCACGCACTCCACGCCCTGCGGCGGGGCCGGGAGCGAGGCCTTCACCCGCACCGACTCCATCGGCATGGCCCAACCGGACCCGACCACGTCCCACCACCAGGCCGCAGTGGAGGTGTCGCCGTCACGCACCGGTTCGAGCGCGCCGGTGGTCCGGGACACGATGCGGTACGTGTACTCGCCGGGCCCCAGGTAGACGTCCTCGTCGCCGATCCGTGCCGTGGCCGTC
>CAIQNH010000128.1 GCA_903873135.1 uncultured Actinomycetes bacterium | reverse complement strand
TCCCGACGACGTCAACGAGCTACGGCTCACCGGCGAGATCGTCTACGACCCCTCTAGCGAGGCTGAAGGTGGTGCGTCATGAGGAGCCACAGCATTTCCTCCGCACGCGCCTCACGCAGGCTCCTCGTCTTGAGCGTCGTCGCCATGGTTACCGCAGTACTGGTGCCAGGACGGGCTGACGCCCAAGCGGACCCACTCAAGGTCCTCATTCTTGGCGACTCGTACTCAGCAGTTTCGAAGCCACAAACGCATGGGCTGTGCGGAACCCGCGGCGGTTCAGTGACCACTACTGGGGTCAAGCTCGACCGGTGCGTAGTTCCAACGCTGATTGTGGTTTGCGCTGTTCCGCGGCTGGTGTTCGGCGGGGTCCGTGCCGAGTGTGTTCGAAGCTCGCCTCGTTGGACCGCAACGGTGGCTGCCGACGTGCGGCGACGACGGTGTGCCACGCTGGTCCAATACGCTCCCAAGGGCCGACGCTGGGAGGAGTGATGGGGCAACACCGGTACGGATGGATGCGGGTGACGGTCGTCGCTGCGGTGGTCCTTCTCGCTGCGGCATGCGGCGATCCGACGGGGGCGGGAGGCGAGGTCGGTGGCGGCTCGCCGACGTCCAGGTCGCCCCAGACCACGACGACGTTGCCGGTGCCCTCCGGCGGTGCTGCTCCTTTGCTTGCGTCGCTCGAGCTCTCGATCCCGCAGGAGTGCCCCGTGCCGTGGGGGCCCGTCTACGCCCACAGCGAGGTCCTCTACCCCGAGAACCTGCCGATGTCCGAAGCCCGACCCGAGCGTGGCGAGTCGCTCGACGTGCTGGCCCGCCGGTTCGACCCGCCCGACACCGACGGCGACGGCACTGCTGATGTCGTCGGCGACACCGCGACCAGTGGCGAGACCGTCGTGTTCTCCCGGACCGGCGGCGACCTGGTGCTCGCGTCCGACGGCGGCACGGTCGGTACCTTGGGCGGCGTCACCTGGATCGGTGACATCGACGGCGACGGTCGCGATGAGATCGCGGTCTACACCAGCGACGAGGGCCCAGCCGACGGTGGCTACCCGGTCTACATCGTCCCGGGATCGACGCCCAACGGGCGCCATGACCCAGCCGCCGTCGGGGTGCGACTTCCCGTCAGCAGCAGGGCGTGGCTGCTACCTGCTGGTGATCAGAACGGTGACGGGAACGACGACCTTCTGATGTCAGCTGGCGGTTCAGGCCGGGTCGTCGACGGGTCGCAGATCATTGCACCGGGCCCAGGGGGCGTGCTGGAGGAAGTGCCCGCTGCGGTGCCTGGCACACCCGATGGCTGGTTCAACGGAGTACTGCAGCTGGCGACTGGAGGGCCGTCCGTGCTGGTGAAGCTGGCAGGCCGAGAGGACGACGGGGTGACCCTCGAGATGTGGACCGATCCGGTCGTGATCCTCGCGACGCGGCGGGTACCGATCACGCTGGACCAAGCACGAGGGATGCAACTGACTGCCTACCGCTCAGGTGGTGACCGTGTCGTCGAGCTGACGTCGGGGATGGACCGGTCCGGTGCTACGACGGCCTGGGCGTGGAACCTCGACCGACCGTGCGCAGGAACGACGCCAGGCGGCTGAGCTCCGACCTGAGCCCACCAGTCGCCGCTCCCCGGACTTCGTGCCTCCCGCGGGGGATGCTGCACAACTTGGTGACATCGTGACCGGCCCACCCAATCAGGGAGTCGACATGCGGCGATGTGCGGGTTCGGTTGGCTTTCACTGTGCGCGAATTGTGCGCGAACCCACCCGCATCGGACGCCGCCAGCACCTGCGCCGAAAAGCGCAGCCGGCCAGACCCCCTGCAAACACAAGGAATCTCGGCCGGTCGATCCGGTCGGGGCGGTCAGTTTCCACGGTGGCACTCGGGGCAGTAGATGCCGCCGAGTTCGTAGAGGCAGTCCTCGTCGCTTTCGGAGATGCTGAAGTCATCTTCTTGCTCCGCCGAGTGCGGACAGGTTCGGGTGTTGTGCCCTTCTTCGCCGCAGTCGCTGCATGTGTAGGTTCGACGATCGCTCATGCTGTTCCCTTCGCTCTCCAGGCTGTGACAGCAGGATCGCACGCTACGCCGGGTCCACCTACCCGTCGACACCGCCGGCCGGGTCCGTCACGATCACCGGCATGATCGACGACGACGACCTCGACGTCCTCTCCGAGCGAGCCTGGGACGACGGCTGGCGGGCGGCGGTCCGGGTGTTGCACGAGGCCGACGAGACGGTAGATCGCTCGTCGTCGACCCGCTCACGAGTCGACGATTACGGGCCGTCGCTCAGACCGACCCCACGCCAGCATTGGGGTCTGCGCCGCTAGCACAGCGTTGGGTGTCTGGCACCTCATAATCGCTCGGTCGTGGGTTCGATTCCCACCCGGCCCACGATCCGGTGTGCAGGCGACTCATCATCGCTCGGTCGTGGGTTCGATTCCCACCCGGCCCACGATCGTCCCGTCCGGTCCGGTCCGCCTGTGTAGCGTCGGGACGGTGCGCCCGCTGCGACACGCCACGTTCGGGCCGGCGTCCGAGCTCCCGTACCGCCGCCGGTTCTCCGACAGCCTCCTCCTGATCCTGACGTCGACGGCCGTCGCCGTCACCCTGGTGGTGGACCCGACACCCTCGGGAGCACTCCGAGCCGTCAGCGAGTTCTTCGAGTCCCTCCCGGCGGGGCCAGCGGCGCTGGTGGAGCTCTTCTACAAGCTCGGCAGCCTGTGGGCCGTCGGTCTCGTGGTCGCTGCAGCGCTGGTCGGTCGCCGGTGGCGACTGGCGCGCGACCTGCTCCTGGCCGGCGCGCTGGCATGGACGCTCGCCCGGTTCGTGGGGTTCGCAGCCACCTCGTCGACGTCGAGCGCCGACCTGCCCACGCTGCTCGCCGAGTCGACCAAGGTCGGCAGCGTCTCGCCGTCGTTCCCCGCCGTCCGGGTCGCCGTGGTCACCGCTGTGGTCCGGACCGCCGCTCCCTACCTGTCCCGGCCCACCCGACGGGTCGGTGCGGTGGTGGTGCTCCTCACGATCGTGGGTGGCATGTACCTGGGGGCCGCCACGGCCTGGGCGGCGGTCGCCGCCTGGGTCCTCGGCGTCGGGGTCGCTGCGGGCGTGCACTTCGGGTTCGGGTCGCCCGGCGGTCGTCCGACGGCCGACCAGATGCGGGCCGCGCTCGCCGAGCTCGGCGTGGACGTCGTCGACCTGCGGTTGCGCGACCACCAGACGTCGACGTCGACGGAGTTCGTGGCCACGGACGCGACCGGCCCTCTGCACGTGCGGGTGCTCGGTCGCGACGAGACCGACGCGCAGGTGCTGGGTCGGGCGTGGCAGCGGATCCTGTACCGCTCGGTGCCCGGTCGGCTCTTCCTCACCCGCATCGAGGACGTGGAGCACGAGGCCTACTGCGTGCTGCGGGTGGCCCAGGGGGGCGGCCGGGTCCCGGAGGTGGTCGTGACGGGGATCGCCGGCCCCGGAGCCGCGCTCTACGCCGAGCGTCCAGTGGTGGGTACGCCGCTCGCCGACGTGTCCGCCGACCGGATCGACGACGACCTGCTGCGAGCGGTGTGGGCCCAGGTCCAGCTCCTGCACCGGGCGAACGTGGTGCACCTCGACCTGGACGCCGCCCACGTCGTGGTGACCGACGACGGCCCGGCGTTGGTCGGGTTCGCCGACGCCGCCACGTCGAACGTGCACGGGAGGTCCACGTTCGACGTGGCGGCGCTGCTCGTCGCCACCAGCCGACTGGTGGGGGAGCAGCGGGCGGTCGCCGCCGCCCGGGCGGTCCTGGGCAGCGAGCCGTTGCAGGAGGTGCTGCCGGTGCTGCAGACGGCGGTCCTGCCCGCGTCGCTCCGGGGTCAGGGTCGATCCGGACGCAAGGAGGTGGCAGCGGAGCTGGTCACGCTCCGCGCCGAGGTGGCGTCGGCGCTCGGGGTGGAGGCCCCCCGGCTCACCGAGCTGCACCGGATCTCCGGCACGACCCTGTTGTTGGTGATCGGGACGTTCCTCGGGGTCGCTGCGCTGCTCTCGCAGGTCGGCGACCCGGCCACCCTGTGGGCGACCATGACCGCGGCGACGCCGGGGTGGATCGTGCTCGCCCTCGTGGTGTCGCTGTCGACCAACCTCGCCACGGCGATCGCGCTCATGGGGAGCGTCCCCGTGCGGATCCCGCTGGCCCGCACCACCGAGCTCCAGCTCTCGCTCACGTTCGCCAACCTGGCCATTCCGTCGGTCGGCGGACTCGCCGCGCAGGTCCGCTACCTCCAGAAGCAGGGCGTCGACCTGGCGGCTGCCGTCGCGGCGGGCGGGGTGGTCTCGGGTGCGGCGAACATCGTCGTGACGAGCGCCGTGTGCCTGCTCGCGCTCGTCCTCTCCCCGATCAGCCTCAACCTCGACTCGGTCGCGCCGAGCACCCTCTTCGGGATCGTGGTGATCGCCGCGGTGGTCGTCGGTGCGGTGTGCGCCGTGGTGTTCGGGATCCCGGTGCTGCGCTCCAGGGTGATCGCTCCGGCCCGGAGCGCGTGGGGGATCGTCCGATCGGTCGCTCGTTCACCCCGCCAGCTGAGCGAGCTCGTCCTGGGGTGGGCGGGCAACGCCCTGCTCTACGCGTTCGTCCTCTACTGCTGCGTCGCGGCGTTCGGGCCGCCGGTCGACTTCTGGACGGTGCTGCTCATCAACACCGGCGTCTCGACGCTCGCCTTCGCCGTCCCCGTCCCCGGCGGCTCGACCGCCATCTCGTCGGTCGGGGTGGCGGGCGCCCTCGCCGCCGCCGGGGCGTCCCAGGAGGTGGCGGTGGCGGCGTCGCTGGCCTACCAGGTCACGGCCACGTTCCTGCCGGCGGTTCCGGGCTGGCTGGCCTTCCGCAACCTGCTCGACCACGACTACCTCTGAGCGGCCGGTCGGCCACCGCCACCCGTGGCGGTTCAGGCCAGCTCGCCGCGCAGGATGCTCTTGCCGGAGTGGGTGGTGTCGCCGTCGTCGACCTCCTCGGAGATGTCGACGACCGGGAACTCGGCGGTGGACAGGCCCGGGGGCAGGACCACCTCGACCACACCGTCGGTCTGGTCGAACTTGGTGAGAGGCTGCGGGTTCCCGTTGGTCGGGTCGAGCAGCCACAGCTCGAAGAAGTCGGCCTGCTCGGCGGGGCTGAGCCCCGTGACGTCGACCCTGAGCCGGGTCTCCTCGCCGTCCTGGACCAGTTCGGCCCGGCCGGCGCCACCGCCCGCCACGAGCGACAGATCGCTCGAGGCCACGAGCTCGGTGCCGCCTCCGGACGCCCGCTGGAACAGCACCGCACCCAGCGCCACGACGACGAGCACCGCAGCGGCGGCAACCAGCAGGAAGCGACTGTTGACGTTGGACGAGGTCGGTCGACGGGTGTCGAGCGACGTCACGGTCGCCACGCGCTCTCCGTCGGTGGGGGCCACCCGCTCGGCCGCTGCGGCAGCCGCGATGCGGTCCCACAGGTCTGCGGGGGGTTCGTCGGTGGCGGGCACCGGTCCGGCGTCGAGGAGCCGGGCGACGCGGTCGAACGCGGCCAGCTCGGCCGGATCGTCGGTGAGTTCGTCAAGCTGGTGCTGCATCGAAACCCTCCAGATTGCGGCGCAGGCGCTCGAGCCCGCGGCGGATGTCGCTCTTGACCGTCCCGAGCGGCTGGTTGGTCCGCTCGGCGATCTCGGTGTGGGTCAGGTCCTCGAAGAACGCGAGCTCCACCATGTGGCGAGCCCGCTCGGGCAGCTGCTGGAGCGCCTCGGTCAGGAGCATCCGGAGCGCGAGGTCGTCCGGGTCCCGGTCGTCGACGGACGCCTCGGGGGCCTGCTCGTCGCTGATCTCCGGTCGCCGAGCCCGGGCCCGGGTGGCGTCGATCGCCTTGAACCGGGCGATGCCCATCAGCCACCCGGTCAGGGTGCCCTGCGTCGGGTCGAACCGCTCTCGACTCCGCCACGCAGCCAGGAAGACCTCCTGCGTCACGTCGGCGGCGACGTCGGGACCCACGACCCTGCGGCAGTAGCTGTGCACCAGCCGGGAGTGCGCGTCGTACAGCGAGCGCAGCGCCCGCTCGTCGCCGCTGATGAAGGCGGACGTGACCGGATCGTCGGGGGGTGCCGGGGCACGGTCCACGG
>CAIQNH010000127.1 GCA_903873135.1 uncultured Actinomycetes bacterium | reverse complement strand
GGGATCCAGCGGACGCGTTAGCGTCGAGCAGCACCGAGGAGGCCCGTGAGCAACGCTGAGCCGCGCACCGAGACCACCCACGACGACCCCCGCAGCCCGGCGGTGAGCCGACGCGAGGCGCTCGTGGCGATCTTCGTCGTCAGCCTCGCCGGGCTGCTGCTGGAGGTGTCCTACACCCGGATCATCTCCTACAAGCTCTGGTACTACTACACCTACCTGGTGATCGGGCTGGCGCTGCTCGGCATCGGCAGCGGCGCCACGCTGGTGGTGCTCTCGGCCCGGATCCGCAGCACCGGCACCCGACGGGTCCTCTCGTGGACGTCCATCGCCGGTGCCGTCAGCATCGTCGTCGGCTACCTCGTCGTCTCGCAGATCCCCGTCGACACCCTGGCGCTCTGGGACTACGGGAGCGGTGCCTCGTTCCGGGCCCTCGTCACCCTGCTCGTCATCTGCTTCACGCTCTTCGCCACCTTCATCGCCGTCGGCATCGTCATCGCGGTCCTGCTCGGCCGGGGCGGGGACGACATCGGGCGGCTCTACTTCGCCGACCTCCTCGGCGCAGGCCTGGCGGCGCTCGTCGTGGTGTTCCTGATCACGTGGCTCGGCCCGCCGTCGGTGGTCATGCTCTCCGCCGCCCTGCTCGCGGCACTCGGGGCCTGGTTGCTGCCGGCCGCCGCCCGGGTACCGAGGATCGCCGCCGGAGCGCTGGCGGTCCTGCTGCTCGTCCCGTCGCTGGCGTCGGGGATCCTGCCCGACATCCAACCGGAGGACTCCAAGGTCCAGCCGGGTCCGAGCCGGGTCTTCTCGGACTGGGGGCCGGTGTTCCGGGTCGACGTGAACGAGATCCCGCCCGAGGTCAACCCGGAGATCGCGGACCGCATCAAGATCCTCGTCCACGACGGCACTCCCGGCTCGGGCCTCATCCGGCTCGACGGCGAGCCGACGGCCGAGACCCGCTTCGAGACCGACCCCCGGGCCTGGCCCTTCGACATCCTCGGGACACCCCCCGAGCGGCAGCTGATCATCGGCTCGGCCGGTGGCAACGAGATCGTCGCCTCGCTCAACCGGGGGTCGGCGCAGATCGACGCCGTCGAGCTCAACCCGGTCACGGTCGGGATCGTCCGCGAGCGGTTCGCCGACTTCACCGGCGACCTCACCTCCTACCCACAGGTGAACCTGACCCAGGGTGACGGCCGGTCCTTCCTGGCCCGCTCGCCCGAGCAGTACGACCTGATCTGGTACGTCGCTCCGGACAGCTACGCCGCCAGCAACGCCGCGTCCTCCGGGGCCTTCGTCCTCTCCGAGTCGTACCTGTACACCGCCGACATGGTCGAGACCACCCTGGAGCACCTGAGCGACCGGGGCATCGCCGTGGCGCAGTTCGGGGAGGTGTCGTTCGCCGACCGGCCCAACCGGACCGCCCGGTACCTGCTGACGGCCCGGGAGGCGTTCCGCCGACTGGGGATCGAGGACACGAGCCAGCACATCCTCGTGGCGACCTCCACCGACGTCTACGCGCCGGCCGTGTCGACGATCGCCCTGAAGCGCGAGCCGTTCACCCCGGAGGAGGT
>CAIQNH010000126.1 GCA_903873135.1 uncultured Actinomycetes bacterium | reverse complement strand
GGGGGTGGAGCGGGGAGCTGGCGGGGCGAGCGTGTCAGGGGGAGCCGGCACCGGGGACGGCGACGGTGGCCACCTCGATGCGTGCGGTCCGATCGGCGGTGCAGGCCTCGGCCTCGGAGGTCTCCGCCGTGCAGACGAACAGCGTGGTCCCATCCTCACCACCGAGGTTGCAGGCGAAGGACCGCTGGGACGTGGCGACCCGGTCGGTGATCTCGCCGCCCTCGAGGACCCGGACGCACTCGGCGCCCAGGGCGTTGGCCACCCACACGGCCCCCTCGGCGTCCAGGCAGATCCCGTCGGGCGGGATCAGCTGCGTCGACAGGTCGGCCCACAGCCGCCGGTTGCTCAGCCGACCGTCGTCGCCCACGTCGAACGCGGTGAGGCGCAGGCCGAGCGTCTCGGCGACGATGAGCGTGCGACCGTCCGGGGTCACGACCGTTCCGTTGGGGAAGCGGATCTCGTCGGCCGCGACCTCCACCGAACCGTCGGGGTGGACGAGCATCACGTGGGCCATCGTGGGGGCGTCGGGTGACATGAGCGCGTCCACACCGTGCTCGGCGACGTAGGCGTCGAGGTCGAGTCCGAAGTGGCCCACGTAGGCCCGCCCGGTCCGGTCCACCAGCATGTCGTTGCACCAGTACGTGGCGATGTGCGACAGGTCCGCGTGCAGGACGAGCGACCCGTCGGGCTCGAGACGCCGTACCTGCCGGGAGGTCATGGCCACCACCAGCAGCCGGCCGTCGGGCAGCCACCCGAGTCCGGACGGCTGGTCGTCGAGCTCGAGCTCGACGCGGTCGTCGCCGGCGGGCCCCACCGAGTGGACCGCGTGTCCGTAGAAGTCGCTGTACCAGAGTCGACCGTTCCGCCAGCGCGGATCCTCGGTGAAGTGGCGGTCGTCGACGAGCACGGTGGTCTGCACGGCGACCACTCTGGCAGAGCCCGCCGCCGGATGTCGCCCGGTTGCGGACCCTCAGCGTCGGTCGGCGAAGAAGGCCCGGAGCAGCGTCGCCGACTCCTCGGCCAGGACGCCCGCACGGACCGGGAACTCGTGGTTGAGCCGGGGGTCCTGACCCAGGTGGTGGAGGCTGCCGAGCGATCCGGCCTCGGGGTTCGCCGTGGCGAACACCACGCCGCCGAGCCGGGCGGCCCACGCCGCTCCGGCGCACATCGGGCACGGCTCGAGGGTCACCACGAGCAGGCAGTCCTCGAGTCGCCACCGACCCAGGTGGTGAGCGGCGTCGCGGAGCGCGAGCACCTCGGCGTGCGCCGTCGGGTCGGCCGTGGCCTCGCGCTCGTTGTGACGGGACGCCACGATGCGGGGTCCCCCCGGGTCGTCCAGGTGGACCACGACCGCGCCGATCGGCACCTCGCCCTCGACGGCTGCGCCGGCGGCCTCGGCCAGCGCGGCCCGCATCCAGACCTCGTGGTGGTCGTCGTGGTCGAGCGTGTGCGGCACGCGCCCGACCGTAGCGGTGGGCGCCCACCGCCGACCGGCTCGGCCGGAGGATCAGAGGTTCTCGAGGAGCTTGCGGGCGGCCGCCTCGTTGGCGGCGCGCAGCTGCTCCTGCGAGGCGCCGTCGACGGGTGCGGTCACGCCGTAGGCCACACCGTCCGTGCGGAACACCAGCTCGGTCGTGTACCCCGGCTCGGAGGAGTAGGCGGCGTCCCCGATGCCCTCGACGGGGATCACGGTGATGCCGAAGTCCTGCTCCCTCGAGATCATCCCGTCGAACTCGGAGGCCGGAACCTCGCGGACCTGCAGCGCCAGGTCGAGTCGACCGTCCATCGCCGCCCAGTTGCACCCGTCCGCCTCGCCGATGGTCATGGAGATGCCCGGACTGACGGGCGTGCCGGCGAGGCTCTCGACCTCCTCCTGGCTGAGCAGGCCGCACACTCCCTCGTCGGTGCCGGGTGCCGCGCCCACGTCGGAGGTGTCGAGGCCGTCGGCGTCCAGCGGTGCCTGGTCGGGTGAGTCGACCACCGTGTCGGTGTTCGTGCTCTCGTCGGACCCCCCGCACGCGCCGAGCGCCACGATGGTGAGGGTGAGGATCGAGGTGGTGATGATGCGTCGCACGGCGTGGGATCGTACGCACGTCCGACGGGCGCGTGTCGCCGAATCGGCGAGCCGGTGGCCGAACCGGGTGTCCGGCCCCGGACGCGGACCGACCCGCCGGGGCCGGCGGGTCGGGACTGCGGAGAGGGTGGGATTCGAACCCACGGTGACGTTGCCGCCACACACGCGTTCCAGGCGTGCCGAATCGTCCGCTCTCGCACCTCTCCTGGGGTCCGTCGCCGAGTCGGTGCCCCGGGGCGCCCGAGCTCGTGCGGCGGCTCCGCCCTCAGGGTAGCCTGAGCGGCGGATCGTGTCCTCGGGCGGCGGCCGGGTCCTGTGCGACCGAGGCCCGTGAACCGAGTCAGGGCCGGGAGGCAGCAGCTCTCAGCGGAACCCGCGGTGTGCCGCAGATCGCCTGGCCGCCACCCGAGGACACGACCCGGACCCACCGCCGGTCCTCGGGCCCCGCCGTCAGAGGGCGACAGTAGGATCGGCCCGTGGCCTCCCCCTCGCTCTACCGTCGCTACCGCCCGGCGACGTTCGCCCAGGTGCGGGGCCAGGACCACGTCGTCGGCGCCATCCGCAACGCCGTTCGGTCGGGCACCGAGTCCCACGCCTACCTGTTCTCCGGCCCGCGTGGCACCGGCAAGACGTCGACGGCTCGGATCCTGGCCAAGGCGCTGAACTGTCTGGACCTGCGTGACGGCGAGCCGTGCGGGGCCTGCGACTCGTGCGTGGCGATCGACGCCGGATCGAGCATGGACCTCTTCGAGCTCGACGCTGCATCGAACAACAAGGTCGACGACATGCGGAGCCTGATCAGCGGCACCGTGGTGGCCTCACCGGGACGGACCAAGGTCTACATCCTCGACGAGGTCCACATGCTGAGCGCGGGCGCGTCGAACGCGCTCCTCAAGACGCTCGAGGAGCCGCCGAGCGGGGTGTGCTTCGTGCTGGCCACGACGGATCCGAACAAGGTCCTCCCCACCATCCGGAGCCGCACCCAGCACTTCGAGTTCCGACTGCTCTCCGCCGACGAGCTCGAGTCCTACGTGCGGTGGATCGCCCAGGACGCAGGCCTGGAGCTCTCCGACGAGGCGGTGGCCCACGTCGTCCGGGTGGGCCGGGGTTCGGCTCGTGACACGCTCTCGGCGCTCGACCAGGTCGTCGCCGCCGGTGGAGTGGCCGACCGGGGCGAACCCGTCGAGCTCCTGCTCGACGCGCTCGCATCGGCCGACACCGGGGCGGCGGTGGCCGCCGTCGCCGACTCGCTGACCCAGGGGCACGACCCCCGGGTGCTCGCCGAGTCCACCCTGACCGCCCTGCGTCACGCGTTCCTGTCGTCGGTGGGTGCGGAGCTGCCGACGCTGCTCGAGCGGGATCGTGTCCTGGCGGAACGGTGGGCGGCCGAGCTCGGCACCCGTCGACTCACCCGGGCACTCGAGCGGATCGGCTCGGCGATCGTGGACATGCGTCACGCCGCCGACGCCCGGGTGCCGCTCGAGGTGGCGATCGTCTCGCTGACCGCCGAGGTGGACCAGCTCGCCGAGCTCGAGGCGCGCGTGGCGGCGCTCGAGTCGGGTCGCCCTGCGTCCGCTCGGACCTCCGCTGCAGGCCCGACCGGGGCGACTCCGACCGTCGACGCCGACGCCGCTCCGTCGGGCGCACAGCGGACCCCCGCTGCACCGCCGGCAGCGGGAGGTGCGAGCGGCGCCGCCCAGGCGCGAGCTGCCCTCGGCGCGGCGACGGGGCGCCGCGGCGGGGGACGTCCCGCTGCTCCACCAGCCGACGACGAGGCCGTCCCGGCGGACCGATCCGCCCCGGACCGCCCCGGTCCGGCCCCGGCCCGACCCGGTCGTGCGCCCGCCCGTCCGGGTCGCTCACCTGCCCGGACGACTCCGGCCGCCGCGGAACCGGAGCCGACCCCGGGGCAGGCCACCGCCAGTGCGCCGGCACCGACCGCGGCCCCCGCCGAGTCGACCGGCGACCCGGCGGTGTCGGCCGGGGCGCCAGCTGACCCGGCGCCGGCCCCAGCCGAGCCGACGCCGGCCCCAGCCGGTGTGGACGCCTCCGGTGGATCACTGGCCCTGGACGCGGTGTCCCGATCGTTCGCCGAGGAGGTGCTGCCGTCGCTGACCGGCAAGGCCCGGGCCATCCTGAGTCGGGTCGAGGTGGCGGCGGTGCAGGGCTCCACCGTGTCGCTGGCGGTGGAGAACGAGGCGACCATGGCGCGGGTCGGGGAGCTGTCCCCGGCGCTCACCGAGTCCTTCTCGGCAGCGCTCGGTCGGCCGGTCGAACTGGCGCTCGTGGTCGGCCCGGCGGCCGGCGTGGCCGCACGCCCTCCTGCGTCCGCTCCCGCTCCCGCTCCTGCTCCCGCTCCTGCTCCTGCTCCCGCTCCTGCTCCTGCTCCTGCTCCAGCTCCGGCTCCGGCCCCCGCTCCTGCACCAGTTGCCGCACCGGCCGTCGACGTGGCGCCCGAGTCACCGGCACCCGGGTCCTCGGCGCCCGGGTCTCCGGCGCAAGGGTCCCCGGCGTCCGGTGAACCGACTCCGACGGCCGTCGATCCGGCTCCGTCGGCCACCCAGG